>CAZPDS010000008.1:0-52234 GCA_964585485.1 uncultured Bacteroidales bacterium | reverse complement strand
GGTGCGCTCCAGGAAACAGGAGATGCCGGCAAGGTTCTTACGGACATCAGCATAATCGGGGAGTACCGTCATGTTTTCAAGTCCGCTGGCGTTGATGATGTCGGAACTGAAGATCGTGGTAAACAAACGAAGATAGTTGCCTCCGTCAAAGAGGTATCGCAAGCCGATGTTGTGATGCAAGGTGAGGTAGGAGGTGTCTTTTTTATAGAGTTTGAATTCGTAATCCAGGCCGAGTGCTGTGGAGAGAATGTATGGGTAGCTGAGCTGGAGATTCAGGTCCTGCGTGCCGCGGGATAGGCTACGCCAATTGAGGCTGATAAGTTCGCCCTGCGCGAAGGAATTGAGCAGGCGCAATTTCACGTCGCCATTAATCAAAACTTTACCCGGGACTTCATTGTTCGGCAACACGCCCAGAATTCCGGAAAAACTGCTCGCTTTTCGTTTGCTGAGGTAGAGGTATACTTTTGCCTTTTCGTCCCAAAAGGCAACTTCAGGGGCCTTCTCCATGCTGATAAACGGCTGGTCGCCCAATCGTTTCTGAATCTTGCGAATTTCACTTTCATTGTAAGCCTGTCCTCTGCGAACTCCTGCACAGCGGTAAATGTAGTTGCGCGATATTCGGATGTTCCCCTTGCGCACCAAGCTGTCTATTATGATGTAGGGTCCTGGCTGAACGTTTAAGGAAGCTCGTATCCGGCCCTGCTCAATGCTGACATCGCTGAGCGACGTGGAGGCGAAGGGATAGCCGTGGTTCTCGCACCAGATAAGGGGTTCGCTTAGCAGTTCGTCTTGTCGGGTACGGGAAAAGAGCTGCGGTCGTCGGAATTGTTTGGTGATCCTGCTTAGGTTCATTTCTTTTTGCCCGACTTCCGCAGCAGGTTTGAGTTCTATCGTATAGGCCGGACCGTGATGCAACCAAACCGTCCTCCGGACTGTGTCGCCAGAGATGCTATCCAGGGCGGCTTCCAAATACGACTTTTCGTGCAAATAGCGCAGAATATCAGCAACTTCCCGGCTTCGTTCAGGCTGATTTGAAAACTGCTTTTTATATCGTAACCGCAGGTTGGCATCGGTGAAACGTACTTGAAGTGAATAGCGATCCTGCCCACTGCTTGCGAAAGAGAGGAGGGTGAGTAGTGTTATGATGAGGGTGCGCATCATTGGTTTCGTTCGTCCGCTAACGTGATAAAACGCGTGAAATTATTCCACGCTCCAGTCAATTTCTGGGTAATTCCATGATCGCAGGATTTCGTTGGTTCGTGAAAAGTGGCGATTTCCAAACCACAAACCACGGTTGGCGCTCATAGGCGATGGATGTCCCGATTTCAGGACAATGTGGCGGCCGGTGTCAATCATTTTTTCTTTTTCCTGGGCAAATCGGCCCCAAAGCAGAAACACCACATGTTCGGCTTCGCGGGAAACACATTTAATAACCTCGTTGGTAAAGGTTTCCCAGCCTTTTTTTTGGTGTGATCCGGCCTGGTGGGCACGAACGGTGAGCGTGGCGTTTAGCAACAGTACTCCTTGTTGGGCCCACTTTGTTAGGCAACCCGATTTCGGATAGGGAAGACCCAGGTCGGTGGAGATTTCTTTGAAAATATTTATCAGCGAAGGTGGGTGCGGAATGCCCTCGTTTACTGAAAAGCACAAGCCGTGTGCTTGCCCTTTGCCATGATAGGGGTCCTGTCCGATAATGACAACCCGCACCCGCTCAAACGGAGTATTGTCAAAAGCTGCGAAGATCTGCCTCCCCGGGGGATACACCTCGTATTGCTTCTTTTCTGCGCTCAGATAAGCTTTGAGTTCGCGGAAATAGTCTTTTCCGAATTCCGCCATGAGTTTTTCCTTCCAGCTGGCTTCAATTACGGGGTTGATATCTGTCATGTTTTTTTGTTTCAATAAATAAAAGACGAATCCGACTTTTGTGAGAGCGGCATCCTGCCAAGGACAGAGCGGACTCTCAAAAATACATTTCTCTGCCCAATCATCAGTACTTGTGTTAATAAGTTTACGTTTTTTTATGATCACCTAAAAATTTCTCTCTATATTTGCCCGTTAATTTTGATACAGCATTCAATCTTATTATCACCGAAAATAATTCTTATCAATATGAAAAAATCCGCCATCGTTTTCGTGACCCTGTTTGTCATTGCCATTCTTTTCAGCGCATGCCGCACCCACGAATTATGTCCTGCCTATCAGACGAAAGCTGATGTGAAGGTCGAAAAAAGAGGATAAATTCTTCGGCTATTAAAGGAATCCCATGATTTGTGTCATGGGTTTTTTTTTGATGTTTTCATCATAAAGACATTAAAAATGAGTTATTTTTGTGTTGAAAAACCTTTCCCTTGCTACGAAAAGCCGGCATAGTGTTATTTGTTTTGCTCATCCTCACATCAACGGTGGGCTATTCTCAAAGTGAATCCAATCTTGACCATAAGATTCTCTACCGTAAGGAATGGAGTGTCTATTTACTAGCCCATACGGGGGGGTGGGGCTTTGGATACCGCAATGGGAAGCACAAGACGTATCTGCGCAAGCGCATGTGGGAAGGTGAATTTGTTACCATGAAGCATGCGAAGGAAAAGCGTGTTGTGTCCTACTATGAGAATTCGCGGAGTTTTATATATGGCAAGCTGAATAGTGTTTATGTTTTGCGGGGAGCCTATGGCGTACAGCGGGTGTTAAACGGCAAGCCCTACTGGGGTGGGGTGGAGCTGCGGTGGTTTATGTATGGTGGCGTAACCCTGGCCCTGACGAAGCCGGTCTACCTTTATGTTGTTAAGTATAACGAAATTACAGGAAAAAACGACGTTGTGGCCGAACGCTACGATCCGGATAAGCACTTTATTGGAGATATTTATGGACGGGGACCTTATTTCAAGGGCTTCGGTCAGATGGGATTTTACCCCGGAGTGTATGCCAAAACGGGTGTGAATTTCGAGTATGGGGCCCGCGATGTCTTTCTGAAATCACTTGAATGCGGTGTTGTTTTTGACTTTTTACCCCTGGCCGTTCCGGTCATGGCCTATAATAATAAGCAAAATTATTTTCTTTCTATGTACCTTAGTTTTCACCTTGGGAAACGAAAGAATTGATAGGGAGGATGGTTAGTACATGGATCGAACAACCTTACGTAAGCCCGACTGGCTTCGCATCAAACTTCCGCAGGTTGAGGAGTATGGTTTTGTTAAAGAACGACTGAGCCGCCTGCACCTGCATACCATCTGCGAAAGCGGAAACTGTCCTAATCAGGGTGAATGTTGGGCGGCGCGTACCGCCACGTTTATGATCCTTGGAAATTCCTGTACGCGAAATTGCCGTTTCTGTGCGGTGGACAAGGGGCATCCTGAAACTCCGGATCCTGCGGAGCCACTGCATCTTGCGAAAGCGGTGACGGAATTGGGCATTAAGCACTGTGTGCTGACTTCCGTCACGCGTGATGATTTGGAAGATGGAGGTGCAGGGCATTGGGCCTTGGTTATTGCTGCCGTTAAGCCTTTAGTGAAAAGTGTTGAAGCCCTGATTCCCGATATGGAGGGTAAGGAGGAGCTTTTGCAAACGGTTATCGATGCAGGCCCGGATATTATTGCGCACAACATTGAAACCGTTCGGCGGCTGACGCCATCGGTTCGCATCAAAGCCCGGTATGACTGCAGCCTCGGGGTGATCCGCTATCTTTCAAGTAAGGGGGTTCAATCGAAATCGGGTCTTATGCTGGGTTTGGGCGAGACGGATGAGGAGGTGCTGGAAACGCTGCGTGATTTGGCGGAGGCCGGCTGTCGTATCGTGACCATTGGACAGTATCTGCAACCCACCCGCCGGAATCATGAAGTGGCGCGCTATGTGAGTCCGGAGCAATTCCTGATGTTTAAAGAGCAGGCTCATCAATATGGTATTCCGCATGTTGAAAGTGGCCCCTTGGTCCGCTCTTCCTATCACGCAGAAAAGTTCGTTAAATAATAATCCGACTCACCTAAACCTAAGGTCGAAATGCCTCATACCTATTTTATGCGTGTCGCGCTGGGCGTGCTGCTTGTCCTCATCGTGGATGCTTTGCTTTATTTCGCCCTGCGCCGGATTTTTCTGAAGCAGGGATCGCAAAAAGTTCAGCGGAGGCGCTATACGCGCGTTTATGTGGGAGTCACCCTTGCGTTCGCTTTGTATGTGTTGATTCACTTTTTATACATTTCTTTCTTTCTTAACGGGTCCGTGGCTTACCGGCAGTATTTTATCATCACGGGCGTGTTTCTTCTGATATACGGGCCCAAAGTTGTTGCATTGCTTCTGGCGGCCACCGGCAATGCTGTACTCTTTTTACTTCAATTTGTCAGTTACCTCTTTCAACGTTCGGGTCACTACGAATTTGTACGGCGCCTGAACCGTATTACATTTCTCTCCTGGTCGGGTGTTGTCGTGGGTTTCGTTTTTGCTTTATTAATTCTTTACGGAATGGTCTTTACCCGGACGGACTATAAGGTGAAGGAAGTGTCGTTGGTGTATCCATCGCTGCCACCCGAATTTGAGGGGACCACCATCATGGTGCTGGCCGATCTTCACGCTGGTAGTTTTTATCGTCCGCAGGAATTGTGGCCTGCCTTCCGGCTCATGCGGGAACAACATCCGGATCTGCTTCTTTTTGTGGGGGATATGATCAATGTATCGGCCGATGAAGTCTATCCTTATATTACGGATTTTGCAGGATTGACGCCTCCGCTCGGAAAATTTGCCGTGCTGGGCAATCACGACCAGGATGATTACCTGAAAATGACCGATGTCCCCGATCGTAAACGCAATGAGCAAAAACTCTGCAATGCCTACAAGGCTATGGGCTTTACCGTTCTGCGTAATCAGCATCAATACATTCACAAAGGAATGGATTCCATTGCGCTTATTGGCGTTGATTCCTGGGGGAAGCCCCCCTTCGGTCAATTCGGCGATTTAACGGTCGCTACGCAGGGATTGTCGTTCGAGGGTTTTGAAATCCTTCTGTCGCACATTCCGGAACATTGGAGTTCGGAGGTGGAGGGTCAACGAGCAATTGAGTTAAGCCTGGCCGGACACACGCATGCGATGCAGGCAGCCCTTGATTGTGCATGGATGCAATGGAGCCCGATTCAGTGGAAATATCCGCACTATATGGGTTTATACGGCGGGGGGCAACAATGGTTGTACGTGAATCCGGGTCTGGGATACCTGGGTTTTGCCGGACGTCTTGGGGTGCGCCCGGAGATCACGATGATCACGCTAAAGCGGAAGTAATCTCCACTGAAATGTACTATCTTTATAGTCCCGCCAACGGCTGTAATTCTTATGAAAAAAATAGTTCCTGTCCTGTTTGTGTATATTCTGCTGCTTACTGCATGCAGGGTTAATCAAACAACGCATGTTCGATTGCAGGATGCGTATCAGACGGGGCAGGCTTTCGACCGCTTGCAGGTGACGGCCTGGAACCTTCCATCTCACCTTACGCGCTTGTATTTTCAGATCGACACCAAAGGACTGCTGTACAAAAAGGAGCTGTATGCCAGTTCGTACGAATCGCGATATAAACTTCATTATGCCCTTTATAATCTGGAATCCCCGTCCTTGGTCAGCGATAGTCTGACGCGTTTTTATGTGGATACCCTGCATTATCAAACCCGTTCCGTTATCACGGATTCGCTGGAACTTCGCCCGCTGTTGGCGGGAACGTACATTCTTCAGGTTCGCTTAACGGATCTGAATAATGGTTCAGAAAACCTGGTGTATCTTCGATTAAAAAACTCTGACGCACTCCAGCAACAGGACTTTATCTTGCGCGATCAGGCGGGCAATGTATCTTTTCATCCGTATCTTACAAATCCTTCAAAGCCTGTTTTTTTGTGCTTCCGCGATGCTTCTGTGCCCCGCCTCACAGTTCGGTATTATAAGCGTGAGTATCCTATAGCATTGCCCCCGCATGTGGAGGCGAAACACCAAGTGTCCAGTCTTCGACCCGATAGCGTTTTTTTTCTTGAAATGATGGAAGGGCGAAGCGGTCCGCTGTTGTTCACGGTTCCCGGATGCTATTTTATTCAGTCCGATACAACAGAGCGTGAGGGTTATACGGTGCTTTCATTTTACAACGGGTTTCCTCAGGTAAACACGTCGGCCCGCATGTTATTTCCGCTTCGCTATATTAGCAGTAAAACGGAATTCGGGGATATGTTGCTGATGAAAAACAGCAAAGCCGCCGTGGATGATTACTGGCTTGATATTGCCGGAAATCCTGACAGGGCAAAGGAAATGATACGGAAATATTACCATCGTGTGGAGGCTGCAAATGAATATTTCACGTCCTTTCATGAAGGCTGGAAGACAGACCGGGGGCTAATTTATATTATATATGGACCGCCGGCCATCGTGTACCGCAATCCGGGCGGCGAAACCTGGATATACGGGGAAGATCGCAATGTGCTTTCGATTACTTTTAATTTTGAAAAAACGGATCACCCTTTTAGTGATAACGATTATCGCCTGAACCGTTCAGTCGAGTACCGTGAAACCTGGGAGGAGATCATGCAGACATGGAGGAACTAATCATGAAAATTTTTCTGATCCTTTCCGGGATCGCTCTGTTACTGGTTATTATTGCAGTTTATTATTACAACCGCTTTACCCGTTTTCGCAACAAGGTCAGCAATGCCTGGAGCGATATCGACGTGCAGCTTAAACGTCGGTATTCCTTGGTGCCGAACATCGTGGAGTCGGTCAAAGCGTATGCCTCGCATGAACAAAGCGTTCTGGAGAATATTACCCAGGCGAGGGCACTGGCCATGCAGGCGCAGAATGTAACGGATCAGTCAAAAGCTGAAACAATGCTGAATGAGGCTATAAAGGGCTTGTTCGTTTCAGTCGAAAACTATCCTCAGTTGAAGGCGAACGAAAACTTTTTGAAGCTGCAGGATACGCTTATTGAAGTGGAGGATACGCTTCAGATGGCACGCCGGTATTATAATGCAATTGTGCGCGATAACAATACGGTGATCGAATCGTTTCCGGGGAATATCTTTTCTAAATTGTTTGGATTTTCCTCAAAGGATTTCTTCGAGGTGGAGTCTGTTGGCAGGGATAACATCCGGCTAGGATCCCTTTAGTAACGAATACCTCCCCAAAACCAGGGTTCTTCGGCAAGAATTCGGTCGCGAATGTATTTTGCTTCTATCGCGGTATAGGTTTCTTCATTAATGTGCTTTCCTTTTATTTTCGACGGGAATTGCACCAATTCTCCAGAAGGTTTCGGTTCGATAAGATTCGCGGAATATACCTTGGCGCCGTTGTTGACGTCCACTTCCAGGATGAGTCCGGGAAGTCCGCAGTAGCGGTCAGGCCCCCCGCTCAGTGGCATATCGAGTGCAAACCAGGCAACGACGCGCTGGTCTCTTAAGGTATCTGTCCAGGCAGCGTTCATGCATACGTGCCCGGCCACTTCTTTCAAATCGTTAAGGATTTTCCATGCCTGCGGTTGCAGCGTATCTTCGATGATATAAAGTTTTCCGAGCGTTTTTATAATGTCGCGGCGCGTGGCTTTGCCATAGTCGCGATATAGTTCGTACTCATCTTTTCGCCAGGAATATCCGGTATTTTCATCATCCAAAACCTCATCGGAGATTTCCCATTTCGATTGCTGGCCGCTAAGTGTAAGGATTCCATACTCCTGCCATTCGGCATCAGCACCCCAGACATAACTCATCCTGTCGCGGTTTTCTTTGCTGATATAGTCAACACTGTTCATTTTTTTCACCCAGTTATCCGTAATCAGGTAACGTATGCTGCCTTCAGTAAATTGACTTTGTGCGGGTTGGGCAAAGCCGGTAAAAAGGATGGAAAGGACGGTCAGCTTTATTAAAAAAAGTGATTTTTTCATTCGGGAACGTGTTTATATATTCATTAAAAGCGATCGTTTTTCTTTAGTTTGCTTTCGTAACCTTTGATGCTGTAGCTAACGCTGAGCATGAAGTAACGCGCCAGGGTCGGCGATATGGTTTGAATCACATAGTTTGCACTGGCGTATTGGCCGATGTCTTTTTTCTTGTTCAGGATGTCGAAGGCCGCGAGACGAATCTGGAAGTTGTTTTTCTTGCCAATTAACTGGCGAATGGAGGCGTTGAAAACAGGTTGTTCCTCGTTGAAACCCTGAGAGGGATTCATGTAGCGGGAATAATCGAAATTGCTTTCCAGAAAAGTTTTTTTCAGAAACTGCCATTTCAAATCCAGGTCGCCCCCGAAGGAATAAGTCTCCTGAAAAGAAGTGTAGCCTAGGGAGAAATTAGTTTTTGTATAGGATCCATTACCTGACAATTCAATGATTAATTTTTGTCCGGGGGTAATTTTAAACCCGGGGCGCAGGGTATAGCTGTTTGACGTGTTTGTATTCAGATCCTCGTTCACGTAGGATCCCGATTTAGTTATGTAGTAATTGCCGCTGAGACGCAGGTGCAGTTTGGTTCGGATCAGCGGAATGTCAGACCACAACCATGCATTGATCCGTGTTGCTTCTCCGTTATTACCGGGCTTATTGATGTTGATGTAACCCACGGAGTCTACCCAGGAGATGCTCCGGTTGTAAGAAATGGCATTGTCGGTAAACGTCCCCCAGCATCCTACACTCATGCTGGCGAAGGAGGCTGGATTGCGATAAAACAGATGGGCGTTGATTTCATGACTTCCTTCGGGTTCCAGATCCGGATTGCCTATGGTCAGGCTGTTTTGGGAGTACATTATGGTGACGGGTTTTAGCTGGTCGAACGACGGTTCTTCCAGGCCGTACCCGTATTCGAGTTGGGTCCACATGCCATTGGAAAATTCGTACGACAAGGTAGCTTTAGGACCCAGGCTATAGTACGTTTTCTTCAATGGGTCGGTAAGCAAGGGTTCGTCCTGATCCAGCGAATAGCGACCGTCGAGTTCGAGCCTCGATCCCGCCAGTCCTACCAGAATGTTTAATCCGTTGTTCGAGAACCGCAAACCGGCACCCACGCGATTGGCGAGGCTTTTATTGCTATAGTACATGCTCAGGCTGTCGATGCGTAGGTTTTCTAAGGTCGGAGCCTGAGCTTGTCGGTTTACCCGGTTGTTGGTGAGGTTGAAGTTATAGAATAATTCCAGGAAGAACTTTTTTGAAAGCGGCTCGGAATACAGGGCGCTGGCTTTAATCTGTTCTTTATCGTTATCATTAAGAATCAGCTGATGGATGGCGCTGCTATAGGGTAAGCCCAGATAATAGGTGTTGCGCGACAAATTATTTTCGTCTTCTTCTCCTTGCGAACGGTTGTATCCGGCGCTTACGGCAAAGGCGCGGCCCTGTTTTTTAAATTTATGATTGTAGATGGCGGTGGCATTCGCACGCCAGGAAAGCCCATTCGATTTCTCATTCCGGTGCTGCAGGTTGAAGAGAATGTCACCGGGATCGGTGTAATAACGATCGGTCAAACTTCCTTCACCACTGGTGGTGTATCGAAAGTTTGCTTTCGCGATAATTTTGTTGCTGGAGTCGATGTCCTGCTCGATCCGCATGGCGGCGCTGTGTGCGAGGTTGTTGCTGATGTAATCCAGGGTGTCGGTGGTGCGATACGATGAGTCTTTCAGGAAATTCTCAATGTTCTGAATTTCGGTATAATCGCGGGAGGTGTTGTGAAAGAAATAATTGACGTTAAATTTCGTCTTCTTGTTATCGTAATTATAATTCGTGCCGGCGCCGTAATTTTTCGTAAAACCTTTTCCGTCAAAGTTGTCCATGGGAATATCGCTGTTATCGAATGAGTAATAGCGCCCTCCCGAGCTAAAACCAAAATCACCGTTATCATAATTATTAAAGGAATTTTGGCCTTTAAATTCTGAATAATCTTCCCAGTTTACGCCGGTTTCATTGATGTTGTTGGCGTAGCCGATAAACGAAAGCTGGTATTTCTCGTTAAAGCGGTTGTAATTGCCGCGCCCGGCCCAGCGTTCCTGCGTGCCACCGGCCAGGGTGATTTTTCCGAAAGCACCTTTCTTATAGGCGTCTTTGAGTTCGATGTTCATCGCCTTTTCCTTGCTGCCGTCATCAACCCCCGTAAGTTGGGCTTGTTCCGATTTTTGGTCGAAGACCTGCACTTTTGAGATGGCTTCAGCATCGAGATTCTTTGTTGCATTTTGGGGATCATCACCAAAAAAAGCTTTCCCATCAACATATACTTTATCGACGGTTTTTCCCTGCGTGGAAATGTTTCCGGCCGCGTCAACTTCGATACCCGGCAGTCGCTTCAACAGGTCTTCCGCCGTGGAGCCTGCCGGAATTTTAAACATGGTTGCATCGTATTCGATGGTGTCGCCCCGGATCATCAGGGGGGCCTTAGCTGTGCGAATCACCACTTCCATCAATTCGGCCAGGATGGGGCGGATTTTTACCGTCCCCAGGTCGTTGAGTGAGGTGGCACTGCTTGGAATACTTAGTTGTAATGGCAAAAAGCTAATGTGGCTCACCTTTAACAGATAGGGCTGATTTTTCACGTCTTTGAAGGTGAAGTTTCCTTCAAAAGTGGTTTGTGTGTAATTCTGTAAGGTGGAATCTTTAGGATGTAACAGCATCACCGTGGCAAAGGAGGCCGGGTTGCCCGTGGTGTCTTTTATGATCCCTTTGATAGTGACGCGGCCCGGTGCCGGTGCCTGCGCATAGACCCCGCCTATGAGGCATGCGAGTACAATAAAACAAATCAATCTTCTCATCTCGTCCCGATTTTTTTTGTAATATGGGGGTAATAACGGTGCAAATATGAGAATAATTGTTTGATGTAATATATTCTTTTGATAAAAAAAACACTAAAATTTTTCAGTACGTCTTTTCAAGCTCTCGGATGAAAGGAGAGAATTGCATCCCGGAGGTATTCTCGGTCGAGGTGGGTGTAGATTTCGGTGGTGGTAATGGACTCGTGCCCCAGCATGTCCTGAACGGCTCTTAAATCAGCCCCGCCGTCAATCAGATGTGTGGCAAATGAATGCCGGAAGGTGTGTGGAGAAACACTTTTTTTTAGTCCGGCTTTTTCAGCCAGCTCTTTAATGATCGTAAAAATCATTACCCGGGTAAGCTGACGTCCGCGGCGGTTCAGGAATACGATGTCTTCATGTCCTTTTTGAATGGGTACGGCTGTGCGTGTTGAATGCATGTACAGCTCGATGTGTTTTTTGGCTGTTCGTCCGATGGGCACCATGCGTTCCTTGTTGCCTTTCCCGATAATTCTAATAAAGCCCGCATTGAAATGCAGGTTGGAAATTTTCAGATGGACCAGTTCTGATACGCGCAATCCGCATCCGTAAAGGGTTTCAAGAATCGCGACGTTTCGTTCACCTTCAGGTTTGGTGCGATCGATGGCAGCGATCATTTGTTCAATTTCGTTAATGTTCAGTACGTCCGGCAATTTCCGCCCTAAGCGGGGGGATTCCAGAAGTTCGGTGGGGTCTTCATGCACCAGTCGCTCCAGAACAAGGTATTTGTAGAATCCACGCAAGCCACTGATCACGCGGGCCTGGGTGCGTGCCGACATGCCCAGTTCATTCACCCACTTCAGGAAATCCTGAAGTTCGTGCAGGGAAACAGCGCCGGGTTGATGGTCTGTTTGCCTGGCCTGAAGGTACTGACAGAGCTTCTCTACATCGTGTACGTAAGCTTGTATGGAATTCTCCGAAAGGGATTTCTCCAGTTTAAGGTAACTGCTGTAGCTTCTGATAATGCCTTCCCACATGCGGAGTCGATTTGTGACTGTAAAGATACATTTTCTGATTTTTACGAAGCACCCACCTTTTCATAGGCTCTTTGAATCCAGCCGCTCAGCTGGTCGTCAATTTCATCCGGCCCCTGAATACGGATGAAAAGAGCCACCCGGGATTTAGAAACCCGGAAGGTCTTGTAAATCGGAAATTCATCAAGTTCGACGTCCGATAAAATTTCAATTTCGGCATATTCCTTTCTCGTTTTGAACGCCAGAAAGGTGCTTTTTCCCGCAAGGGTAATCGCCCCATTGAGGGCGTTAACCTGCACCGGCCCCAAATCGTACACCATGGCCATTAGCTTGGTGAATGCGGCTTTCAGTGCTTCCGGTTTGTTGATGAAGTGCTTTTCGAGGGGGACTAGCGCGCAGCTGTGCGATTGGTTCGGGTGCCGAAAAGATCGCTTGCACCTGGGGCAAATCCAGCTCATGGGTTCAGTTCTTTGGCAAAGGCCAGCACATGCCCGTCAGGGTCGGCACAGTATGCTACGTAGTGACCCCAGTCGCGCCATTGGCCATCGCCGATCTTTTTCGCGCCAAGCCGAATCGCATGTTGAACCCATCCATCCGGATCTTCACAGAAAAGATAGAGTTCGCAGCGCGGAATCCCACTGCCCGTTGAAGGATGAGGCAGTGCTGGCTCAAGAATTCGTGCAATTCCCTTTTCCGGCATTAAGCCAAGGACGCATCCATTGTTCAGGCAAAATTCTGTCATTCCCGGGACATCCAGCGAGGGCGACAAGTCCAGCAATGCAGCATAAAAATCGCGACTTTTGTGCTGGTCGCCAACGTAGAGAATAAATTCAACGGCGTTCATAAACCTTGTTTTTCCAAAGATAGAAAATTTCCGTCAAGAAGCTAGTGACGTCATGCTGAGATTAGTATAAGTATTTGTACTATAGTTTATTGCAGACTTGATGTGTCGTATCATCCCCGTTTTAGGACGGCATCAAGAATAGTCATGGGTAAAAATTTTACATAATCCTTTGGTTGTTAAATAAGATTAATTATCTTTGCACCCTCAAAAATTAAGGAAGCGTCATGGCAAAGAAGAACAAAGAAGCACGCGGACAGATCATTCTGGAGTGCACAGAACACAAGGCATCCGGTATGCCGGGTACTTCCAGGTACGTTACGACCAAGAACAAGAAGAATACCCCGGAACGTCTTGAGATTAAGAAGTACAACCCGATTCTGAAAAGGGTAACAGTTCATAAAGAAATTAAATAAGGACTTACAATGGCAAAGAAAACGATTGCTACTCTGAAAACCTCCAGCGGTAAGGATTACGCGAAAGTAATCCGCATGGTGAAAAGCGAAAAAACCGGTGCGTATTCTTTTAAGGAAGAAATCGTACCTAACGACCAGGTGAAAGATTTACTGGGCGGAAAATAAGGTTTAACTCTTTTGTTATAATAGCTTTTCCATCATGGGAAAGCTATTTTTGTTTGTGAAAAAGGGTCGTCCAAGGTGAACATTTTGTAAATTGCCACTAAAAATTCGATCCAAACAATACTACCAATGGGATTATTCGGACTTTTTTCCAAAGATAAAAAGGAAAGTTTAGACAAGGGCCTCAGCAAAACGAAGGAGTCCCTGTTTTCCCGCCTTACCAAAGCGGTGGTTGGGAAATCGCAGGTGGATGCCGAAGTTCTGGATCAGCTTGAGGAGATTCTGATTCAATCCGATGTCGGTGTAGAAACAACCCTTAAAATAATTGAACGAATCGAGAAACGGGTTTCGCGCGATAAATATATGGGAACGGCTGAGTTGAATACGATGCTGAAAGAGGAGGTCGCTTCGCTGCTTCAGGAAAATAAAGCCCTGGATATGGCTGATTATTCTCTCCCGGAAGATGGCAAACCCTATGTAATCATGGTGGTTGGTGTTAACGGTGTCGGAAAAACCACTACCATTGGGAAATTGGCGTACCAGTTTCGTAAAAGTGGTAAGTCGGTCTTACTCGGGGCAGCCGACACATTTCGCGCCGCGGCCGTCGATCAATTGATCATTTGGTCGGAGCGAGCCGGTGTGCCGGTGATTACCCAGGGCATGGGCGCCGATCCGGCATCCGTGGCCTTTGATACCATTTCGGCAGCCAAAACACGGGGAACCGATGTGGTGATCATCGATACCGCGGGCCGTCTTCACAATAAGATTGGCCTGATGAACGAACTGTCGAAAATAAAAAAAGTTATGGCCAAAGTGGTTCCGGATGCACCCCACGAAGTGTTATTGATACTTGATGCATCAACGGGACAAAATGCGATCGAACAGGCGCGGCAATTTACGGCGGCAACCGAGGTTACAGCCCTGGCACTGACAAAACTTGATGGTACAGCCAAGGGCGGTGTCGTGATCGGTATCTCGGATCAGTTCCGCATTCCGGTGAAATATATCGGGGTGGGTGAACGCATGGAAGACTTGCAGATTTTTGACCGCATTGAATTTGTCGACTCGCTCTTCAAAGCGTAAGGATGTCGGTCTTCGCCGGAAGACGATACCCGGACCTCGTAGGCGCATTTCATTCTTTAACTACAATTATCTATAGTCCTGTCCTGTTCTTATCAATCATATATTAATGAGTTTATTTGAAATTTTACCGTGAACCGCCGCCTTAAAATAGCTTTCGTTACGCTGGGTTGTTCCAAAAATACCGTTGATTCGGAGGTTTTGGCTGCCCAACTGGCCCGACAAGGATTTTTGGTTCGGCATACGCATCCGGACGAAGCGGATGTGGTCATTGTGAATACCTGTGGATTCATTGGCGATGCCAAGCAGGAATCGGTGGATACCATACTCTATTATCTGGGCCAAAAGAAAGCCGGCAAGGTTCAAAAAGTTTTGGTGATGGGATGCCTGTCGCAACGTTACCCGGACGAACTGCGCGTTGAATTGCCTGCTATTGACGGCGTTTTTGGCGTCACTGATTTTCGGTCCGTGTTGCAATCGCTCGCCGCTCCTTCGAAAAAAATACACGTAGAAGACCGCTTTTTAAGCACGCCTTCGCATTACGCTTATCTGAAAATTGCGGAGGGTTGCGACCGGCGTTGCTCTTTTTGTGCGATTCCCATGATCCGTGGACCGCATACCTCACGCACCATGATTTCTCTTGTGCGCGAGGCTGAAAATCTGGCCTCGACGGGCGTGAAAGAGCTAAATCTTATTGCCCAGGATACGACTTCTTACGGTCTTGATCTGTATGGGAAACGAATGCTGGCGCCATTAATGGAACGCCTCTTGAGATTGGATGTCTTCGAATGGATACGTTTGCATTATACCTTCCCTTCGGGATTTCCTGACGAAGTGCTGGACTTGATGGCGGCGCACCCGGCAATTTGTAACTATGTGGATATTCCGTTACAGCATATTTCTGACCGTGTGCTTCGCTCCATGAAACGTGGGATGTATGAAAGCGGGACGAGGAAGTTGCTGGACAAAATCCGTTCGAAAGTCCCCGGGGTGGCTATACGGACGGCTTTCATCGTGGGCTATCCGGGCGAGACCCGCCAGGAATTTAACCAATTGCTTTCCTTTATTCAGGAACAACAATTTGAGCGGGCGGGCGTGTTTACATACTCCCCGGAGGAGGGTACGGCAGCAGACTCTTTGCGTGATAACGTGGCCGCCGCTACCAAACAATCCCGTGCTTCAGCCTTGATGGAAGTTCAGCAGGATATCTCGGCGTCGATCAACCGCAAACGAATTGGGCAAACCTTGAAGGTGCTCATCGATCGAAGCGAAGGTGATTACTATATTGGCCGCACGGAGTGGGATTCTCCGGAGGTGGATAACGAAGTACTCATTCCTGCATCGAAGAAAAAACTTGCGCCTGGAAAATTCTACCAGGTGCTCATCCGGGATGCGGAAGAGTTCGATCTTATCGGCAACGTTGTTGCGGAGTAGATTCTACTGATTATGTTCAACCCAGATAAGGTCTTCGGTTTTGTAACCGATGCCCCGGGCAATATTTAGATACTCCTCTTTAATCTCATTGGGAATGCTTGTTCCTCGGGCAAGAATCCAAAGATATTTCAGGCTGGCGCCAGCCACCAGGGCGTATTGATAAGCGCTGTCAATGGCAATTACATTGTAGCCGGAATAGAACGGACCGAAAAAAGATACCTTGAGCCTTCCTTCGCCTGCTTCCCCGGCTTCTTTTGCCTTGCCGACAGCCTCCTTCCATTCGCCGGTCTCGTAGCGAAAGCCACGATTCACAACCTTAATGGAGCCATCCTCGTTAAGTGAATAGTTGGCCGTGGTATTGTTCAGCCCCCGCTCATATTTAAAATCCAGTCGTGCTATCTCATACCATTTTCCGAGGTATTTTTCTGTATCGAAGTTCTGAACAGCGGTTGCACCGTCGGGTATGCTTTTACAACCAAGCGTGAAGCACAGGCATATCACGCACATTCCTGAGATCGATTTCTGTTTTTTCATGCGAAACTTTCTTTTAGATACAATGTGAGCCGATGTAAAGATATGAATTTATTGGGGTCGTCATCAAAATCCGAATTGTCAACGTTGAGATGGGAACGGAAAAGCAAATAATAGCGCAAACTTCTTCGTTTATTTTTTTGAAAAAATATGGACAACGGAGTGATCGTATTAAGCGGAGTAGGGAATGTGATGCGCTGGCAAACCTTCCGTTTTATCTGCTAAATCCGTTGTGATTATATGCGTGGGGTCGAGGGCATGGGGTAATGCTGCTCATCATCTTTGCTGTATGTTGATCGGCGAAACATTACCTTTACGATAGCTTGGCTTTTAAGTACTGGCCTGTAATTGATTCTTTGCATTGACACATTTCTTCCGGTGTGCCGGCAAACAGCAGATGACCTCCGTTCTCGCCCCCGTCCGGACCCAGATCGATGACCCAGTCAGCGCATTTGATAATCTCAAGATTGTGCTCAATGACAATTACTGTGTGTTTGTTTTCAACCAAAGCATTCAGGGCTTTGTGCAAATTTGATATGTCATGAATGTGCAGTCCTGTACTTGGCTCATCGAAGATGAAAAGGGTTGGGGATTCGGAGGCCCCCTTGGTCAGAAAGCTTGCTAATTTTAGGCGTTGAGCTTCGCCGCCCGAGAGGGTGGAAGAGGGCTGACCCATTTTGACGTATCCAAGTCCAACATCAAGCAAGGGCTGAAGTCGTTCTGAGATTTTTCTTTCGGTGGCGTTTTTTTGGGTTGTCTCATTAAAGAATGCGACGGCTTCACTCACGGTCATATCCAGGATTTCCGTGATGCTTTTATTCCGATACCGGATGTCCAGAACTTCCTCTTTAAACCGCTTGCCGCCGCAACTTTCGCACACCAGGGTGATGTCGGCCATAAATTGCATCTCAATTTTCACAAATCCATCGCCCTGGCATTCCTCGCAGCGACCGCCTTCGGAGTTAAAGGAGAAATACCCGGGTTTATAGCCGCGAACTTTGGATAGACTTTGTTCGGCAAAGAGCGACCGAATTTCATCATAAGCTTTAATGTAGGTGGCCGGATTGGATCGTGACGACCGACCAATGGGATTCTGGTCGACCAGTTCTATGGCATTGATACGTTGCAGGTCGCCTTCCAGGCGATTGAATTTGCCTGATTTTTCGGCGGTCTCCCCATAGTATTTGCGTAGTGCGTTGTGGAATACTTTCTTCACCAGTGAGGTTTTCCCCGATCCGCTAACACCCGTAACCACCGTTAATGCGTGGAGGGGGAAATCGATGTTGATGTTTTTCAGGTTGTTTTCGCGGGCTCCGATGACCCGGATAAATTCTTTCCAATGGCGGCGATTGGGGATCTCGATCTTGAGTTGTTGCGAAAGGTAGCGCCCAGTGTAGCTTTCTTGACATTGCATGATTTCAGCCGGGGGGCCATTAAAGACCAGTTTTCCGCCTGCTTTCCCGGCTTCCGGTCCGATATCAATTACGACATCAGCGGCACGTATAATGTCTTCGTCGTGTTCTACCACGATGACCGTGTTGCCAATGTTGCGCAGTTTTTTCAGAACACGGATCAGTTTGCCTGTGTCGCGGGGATGAAGTCCCACGCTGGGTTCATCCAGAATATACAACGAGCCTACCAAGCTACTTCCCAGGGCGGTTGAAAGATTAATGCGCTGTGATTCTCCACCGGATAAGGTGTTGCTGGCGCGGTTAAGCGTCAGGTAGCCCAGCCCGACCTCCGTAAGATATTCCAGGCGGTTGACGATTTCAGGCAATAGGCGATTGGCGATAATTTGATCGTGCGGACCCAGATCCAGTTCACGAAAAAAGGCCAATACCTGATCTACAGGCTGGGTAACCAGTTCTATTATTGATTTACCACCCACCTTCACAAAGTTGGCGTCGGCGCGCAAACGTGTCCCCCTACACTCAGGGCAAACAGTTTTTCCCCGATAACGGGCCTGCATGACACGGTATTGAATTTTATATTTCTGGTCTTCAACAAAGGCAAAGAAATCATGAAGTCCATGGAAGTATTCGTTTCCGGCCCATAGTAGGTTGCGTTGCTCTTCGGTCAACTCCGCAACGGGTTTGTGCACCGGAAAATCGAATTTGTAGGCATTCATCACAAGTTCCTGGCGCCATTCGCCCATCTTTTCTCCGCGCCAGCAGGCAATTGCCTCTTCATAAATCGAAAGGCTTTTATTCGGGATCACCAGATCTTCATCGATTCCAATAATGCTACCGAAGCCTTCGCAGGTTTTGCACGCTCCGTAGGGGTTGTTGAATGTGAAAAGATTTACGGATGGTTCTTCGAAACTGAGGCCGTCCAATTCGAACCTGTTCGAAAAGCGTACGCCTTGCTTGATCTTGTCCGCAATAAGATGCACCGCGCACTCACCCCGCCCTTCAAAAAAGGCAGTTTGTACTGAATCGGCAATACGGTTCTGGAGGGTTTCGTCGTTCTTGCGCACCGCGAGCCGATCAATGACCAGTTGAACATCGCCGGGCTTCAGGTTTGTTCGTCCATCAAGACAGCTTTCGATGTCACGAATTTCACCTTTGTAGAGGATGCGGATAAAGCCTTGCTGAAGAAGGATCTCCAGGTGATTCTGCAGGGTTCGGCCCTGATGCAGATGAACGGGACTGCAAATGACAACTCTGCTACCCTCTTCAAGGGAAAGAATGTGATCAACGACATCCGTGACGCTGTTCCGTTTAACCTCTTTTCCGCTGATGGGTGACATTGTGTGCCCTGCGCGGGCAAACAATAGTTTTAGGTAGTCGTATATTTCGGTAGACGTGCCCACCGTGCTGCGCGGGTTGTGCGTCTTTACTTTTTGTTCAATCGCGATGGCCGGGGCAATACCACGGATAAAATCCACTTCAGGTTTTGCCATTCGTCCCAGAAACTGCCGAGCATAAGCGCTCAGGCTTTCAACATAGCGACGCTGACCTTCGGCATATAGGGTGTCAAAGGCCAGGGAAGATTTTCCGGAGCCTGAAAGACCCGTGATCACCACCAATTTATTATGCGGTATTTCAACCGTCAGGTTCTGTAAATTGTGCACACGGGCTCCGCTGATGAGAATGCTTTTCTGTCGGTTTTTTGCCTTTTCAGAGTCTGATCGCATGCTGATGGTAATTTTTTTTGTTGAAATAAATACGTAGTGAAAAGCGCAAGTATATATAAATCAATGGATCATATTATGTATTCTTCACTCCTGTATGCAAAATTATTACAAATTATTTGGATTCTTCCGACTTCGCGTGTATATTTGCATCATTATTTACACAATTTTCATCTGTTTCTCTGTGTTACAGTTTGATAATTGTGTTTTCTCATCAAAAATTAGGAGTATAACTATCGAATAGACATCTACCTTTCAGCATAAACTAAAAGCGGGAGGTACTATGCCATCTCAATTAGCGACAGATCAGGAACTAATTGATCTCTATCTCGACGGAAATCACTCCAGTCTTGAACTTTTAATCCGACGTCACAAAAAGAGGGTGTATTCTTACATCCTAATGGTTGTTCGTGACCATCACCTGGCGGAGGATATTTTTCAGGACACTTTCATTAAAGTTATCAATACACTTCGCTCGGGTAATTACAAAGAGGAAGGTAAGTTTATTCAATGGGTCATGCGCATTGCACATAATCTTACCATCGATCATTTCCGGAAAAACAGGAGAATCCCTACTGTTGATAATGATCCGGACTTTGACATCTTCGAAACGCTCAGGGTTTTCGACAGCAATGTGGAAGACCGTATGGTCACCAGCCAGATTCATCAGGATGTCAGGGCGCTGATTGATTTTCTGCCCCCGGAACAGCGCGAAGTTGTTATGATGCGACATTACAGCGATATGAGCTTTAAAGATATCGCCGAGGAGACCAATGTGAGCATCAACACCGCCCTGGGACGTATGCGTTATGCGCTGATCAATCTTCGCAAGCTGATCGAACAAAAGGAAATTGTGCTCACCAACGATTAACTTCTTTTTTCGTGGGTACATAATAAATTCACATTAAGGGCGTTTCCTTAGTGTGAATTTATTTTAATCTACCTTTTGTGCCTATGAATAAAACCTTAACGCCTGAAAAACTTGTTCTTTTAGTGTATGACGAAATCAGCAACCCACAGGAGCGTGGTGAGATCCTGAAGGAAATGAGAAACGACAATGAACTTTATGCTTGTTTTAACCAATTGTCGGAAGCGTGCGAAATGCTCACGGAAAACCTCTCATCCCCATCAGAACAATCCATCCAACGCATTCTGAACTATTCAAAAGCGCTGAGTGTGGTTCACACCAGTGACCATCATACGCTGGGACTTGTACTTAATTAAAACGTGAGAGGCCGCCTTTAGAGACGGCCTTTTTATGTGGGTGAGCTGTTCTATTCATTTCTCCTATCTTTGTGATTATGCAAAAGAAAGAACGTTACCGGCTTTTTATGGAATACTTCCACAAGCACATGCCGGAAGCCTCATCAGAATTGGTGTATAGTTCCCCTTATGAGTTGTTGGTAGCTGTTATCTTATCGGCTCAGTGCACAGACAAACGGGTAAATATGATCACACCGGCATTTTTTGCAAAATTCCCCAACGCATCAAGCCTTTCCGTCGCAACACAGGAAGAGGTGTTCGAGCTGATCAGCAGTTGCTCTTATCCAAATAATAAAGCAAGAAGTTTACTGGGCATGGCCCAACGTCTGATGGGCGAGTTCAATGGTGTGGTGCCGGATGATGTGGATGAATTGCAAAAATTGCCCGGTGTTGGCCGCAAAACGGCCAATGTAATCGCCTCGGTGATTTTCAATAAGCCGGCCATGGCCGTTGATACGCACGTTTTTAGAGTGGCGGAACGCTTGGGGTTGACTACCAACGCGAAAAACCCACTGGATTCTGAACGGCAACTGGTGGCTAATATACCCGAAGAAATTATTCCCCGCGCCCACCATTGGCTGATCCTCCATGGGCGCTATGTCTGTGTGGCCCGAAAACCAAAATGCAACGAATGCGGCGCTTCGGCCTTCTGCCGTTACTATATGTCAGCGTCCCGTTAATGTTTTTATTCACTTTTACCAATTTTCTATGATTCCTGAATTTGCGCATGAACTTCCCTACGCGATTACCGTTTGCGACTGCCACGGCATTATCGTATACATGAATGACCGTTCGGCCCTCACGTTTGAAAAATATGGCGGCAAAGCCCTCCTCGGGAAAAATCTGGCGGATTGTCACCCCGAACCCGCCTGTTCTAAACTGAAGAAACTGCTCGAAACACAAGGCTCTAATGCCTATACCATCGAGAAAAACGGACAGAAAAAACTGATCTACCAGTCGCCTTGGTTTGAAAATGGTGAATTCATGGGATTGATCGAACTCTCCCTGGTATTACCGGATGACATGCCGCACTTCGTCAGAAGTTAACGATCATCACTTTTCGGAAATCAGCCTGTTCGCCGCGCTCTACCCTCAAGTAGTATGTTCCGGCGGCCAGTTTTGATATATCCAGACTGCAACGGCCATCCGTTGAAGGCAATGTTGTAAGACTGCTGGCCAGAACTCCCGTAATGGTGAATAATCGCAGTTTTATGGGCTCCGAAGAACCGCTTTCAAACTGAATGTACAAACGATCATTGGCCGGATTGGGATAGATGCTCAGGGGGAAGTCTTTGTTTTCCTGGATGCCCACGGTATTGATCAAGGGCGCCTGCCAGATGCCCCTTCCGTAAGTAGCAGCCCGAAGGTTGCCTGCCAGGTAATGGATTTCCAGTTCCCGCACGGGTACCTCGGGCAAATCTTTATCCCAGGGCAGCCACTGGCTCATAGTGCTGTCGGTATATACGACCCCGGTTTCCGTGCCAACGTACAGGCGGTCATCCGTGTTATGCTGGCGAACAATGCAGTTCAATCCCAGCGCTGTCAAATTTTTCGTAAGATCGGTCCAGTTCTGCCCCCCGTCGGCTGAATAAAGAACCGCATCGGTACTGGAATTGGTGCAACTGACCCAGATTCGCAGCGGGTTGGTGTTGTCAACCGCGATACCGCTTATCGACATCCAGGATGCAGGCTGGTAGGTGTTCCAGGTAATGCCCTCATCGTGCGTGACAAACAGGTTCTCATTGTCGGATACATAGATTGTTTGTGGATCCGATGCGGCAACAGCCAGCTGATCCAATTCGGAACCGCCAGCAAGATCGGTCGATAGCGGTGTCCAGCTGTCACCTTCATCGGTGGTTTTCCAGACATCCCGGTAGGCGGCATAAAGTGTAGCCGGATCTGCAGGATGCTGAACGTAGGGCGTAACCCATCCGCCATCAATGCTGTCCACAGGTTTAATTCCAACGAAAGTCTGCCCACCGTCCTGCGAACGGATCAGGCCGCCGAACTGACTGCTTACGTATATTTTGTATGGGTCGCTGTGGGAAATTAAGGCTTCCATACCATCGGCACCGTAGGCGTGTAACCAATATCCGTCTTCGAAGATATTGGAGCCAACGTCCTGCGCACCGGCGGCAATATGCATGGGGTTGGCCGGATCATTCCCCATACGGTAAAACTGTGTTATTCCAAGCCCCGAGCTGATATCGACCCAATTGTTGCCATGATCGGGGGTGTAAAACGCTCCGCCATCACTTCCAACATACAAGGTGTCGCCATAAAAATCTGCCGAATGGATATCGCAATGAATATAGTTAATTGGACTTCCTGTGTACCACATGGTGTTTACTTCCCAGTTTACCCCATCGTTGGTTGATTTCCACATATTGATGCCGCCCACCCAAACTTCGTGTTCGTTGCTGGGGCTGGCGGCAATGGCTAAATCATACCAGGCCTGACCTGAATCATCATCGCCGATATCCGAATAACCCAGAATGTTGGGTGCATCCGCCTGCAAGGTGAAGGTTGCACCCATGTCGATGGATTTGTAAAATCCACGGAAAGTGCTTTCATCATTGGCGGAGACAACATACACCACCATTGGGTTTGCGGGCGTAACGTCGATTTCCAGGCGACCGCTGCCACCAGGCAGAGTGGATACGCCTTTCACAAACGAATTTCCGGCCGTGACCGAACGTACAAAATAATCGCCGCTGCCATAGATGATGGTGGTGTCGCCGGGCCGAAACATGAGGTCGTTTACACTACTGCCCGCATAGGCGAGCGTCCAGCTGTCGCCCCCGTTAGAACTCCGGTAGATGCCGCTGCTGGAGGCCGCGAACATTTTCTGTGGATTGAGCGGGTTAATCAGAATTTTGTTGATTGTTCTTCCCGATGGAGCAAACATATATCCGCCCGACGTCCAGCTGCTGCCGCCATCGGTGGATTTCAGGATGCCGATCCCCGGCGTGTCCCACGCATCGCGGTCGCCGGTGCCCACAAAAATTGTGTTGGGGTCGTTCGGATGAAGAGTTACGGCCGATGTTCCCAATACCGCCATCGTATCATAGGTGGTGTTCCATGTCAGGCCGCCATTCATTGATTTCCAAATACCTCCCGAGGGTGCTGCCACATAAAGGATGTCGCGGTTACTCATGTCCACCGTAACCGCATTAATTCGTCCGTTTCCGGGATTGTATCCGCTGTTGCCGTTAATCCAGGTCTCAATCCCCAGCGGTGTCCACAGCGCCGATTTGGCCCCGTCTGCTTTGAGCCCCGATAGAAATTCTTTTTTTGCACGGTAGTAGCGTTCCGGGGAGGGAAGTTTACCGTCGGGAAAGCACTTAGGTTCCATAAGATAGGCCCAGCGCATAAAAGGTTTATAGCCTTTGCTGCGCACGTAGGGTCTTTCGCCCCACCAGGCATTGAACGCATCGCGGATTTCGTAAAACGACGGCTCGTCCGCCGTGCTTCGAAGATAGGTGCTTTGCATCCAGGGTTGGGCGGAAAGCGCGCAGGAGAGTAAGGTGAACAGAGCTAGCGAGGAGAATAATCGAGACAGCATTCGCGGAGTCATTAATTAGTCAAGTTATAATATGGTGGGGTATTTTATATATTGATCATTACTTAAACAAAGATAGGTAATTTTTGATTTTCCGGATGTTATGCCCCTGTTAATATAGGGTGGGCAGTTGCTTTTCTGTAAAAAAAAAAGCCCCGCACACCAGCGGGGCTAAAGAGCGGAAAACGGGATTCGAACCCGCGACCCTCAGCTTGGGAAGCTAATGCTCTACCGACTGAGCTATTTCCGCATTACATCAAAGACCCTCAGCTTGGGACCCCGCCGCTGGCGGGGCAACCGACTGAGCTATTTCCGCATTCTTCTGCAAAAGTATAATTTTTCCGCCGTACCTGCAAAAAAAATGCAAGCTCCTGCCTTATATTTGTATAGATACGAACCCTGAACAAAACGGAGGAAAATACTATGGTACACTTAATCTCCATTAACGTAAAATGTCCGAAGTGTAACAACAGTCTGATGGACAGCAATACGCCACTTTCCGGAAAAGCCAGCATCCTGCTGAATGTTTCGGTAGGCGGGCGCAGTGGCTTTGTCCACCTGTGTTCCTTGTACGGAAGTTATGATCATCACAGCAACCTGGAAGTCAGAAACGGAGAAGTGGCGGAGTTTTCCTGTCCCCATTGCAATGCCGTGCTGAATATCCGTGAAACCTGCGACCGCTGTGCCGCTCCGCTGGTAATGTTTTTTGTGGACGTGGGCGGGCGCGTCAATATTTGTTCTCGTAAAGGTTGTCCGGAACATCATGTGGAGTTTGAAGATATTGGCGAAACTATGCGGAAGTTTTATGAAGCCTACGGACTCTGATCGTGAATAGTGCATAGAGTGCCGACTATTGAGTAACTTTGCGGCATGGATGCTACACCCCTTCATTACCGTTCCATCTGGAAGCTTACCTACCCCGTGATGCTGGGCATGCTGGCCCAGAACCTGATTAATTTTACCGATACTGTTTTTCTGGGTTGGGTGGGCGAAGTGGAACTCGGTGCTTCCGCTATCGGTGGCCTGTTCTATTACGGGGTATTTACCGTAGGCTTTGGCTTTAGCATCGGCGCGCAAATTCTTATCTCACGCCGCAATGGTGAAGGCCATTACCGTGATATCGGCAGTATTTTCAATCATTCCCTGATTTTCTTAATGTTGCTGGCTGTGATGATGGTGGTATTTGTTCAGGGTTTCGCGCCGGGTTTGCTCAAACGCACCATGTCGTCAGCCGCCGTTTTCGATGCAGCCTGGACCTTTCTGGATGTTCGTATCTGGGGTATTTTCTTTGCTTTCATCAACGCCAATTTCCGTTCTTTTTATGTCGGCATTTTGAAAACGAAGTACCTGGGTTGGTCGGCGGCTATAATGGCGGTGGTAAACATCATCTTAAATTATTTATTGATTTTTGGGAATTTTGGCTTCCCGCGTATGGGCATCGCCGGATCGGCGCTGGCTTCGGTTATTGCCGAAGGTGTTTCCGTGCTTTTCTTTGTTTTTCTGACCTTCCGGAAGCGTCGTCTCGACCTGTTCGGTATCCTGGTGCCGGGTCGTTTTAATTTCCAGGTGATCAAAAATACACTCAGCCTCTCTGTCTTTACAATGATCCAAAACTTCCTGGCCATGGGCGGATGGCTGTTTTTCTTTATGGTCATCGAGCAACTGGGTCAACATCAACTGGCTATTTCCAATATTGCCCGCAGTATTTATATTATGCTGATGATTCCGCTGTGGGCTTTCGGAACCACGACCAATACCCTCATCAGTAATATGATTGGGGAAGGCCGCCAGGCCGAGGTAGGGCGCGCCCTGAAGCGAATTATCCTGATGAGTTTTTGTATTACGTTTGTTATTTCGTTTGTGGCCTCGCTCTTTCCTTCGGCGATACTCTCGCTTTATACCACGGATGCGGCTTTGATCCGCGACAGCATCCCGGTGCTGTATGTGGTTTTTACCGCCCTCGTATTTTTCTCCGTGGCAAGCATTGGGTTTAACGCGGTTACGGCAACGGGCAATACCATGATGGGAATGTTGATTGAAACCGTGACCATCCTCGCGTATTGCATTTTTGTTTACGAGGTGGCCATCGTATTTCGTCAGCCCGTGAGCATCGCCTGGCTGGCCGAATTCGTTTACTTTTTCTTTATGGGATTGCTGTCCTTTGCTTACCTTAAGCATGGGAACTGGCGACGAATCAAGATCTAAGCTTTTCATTTCCGCATCTTTATTTTTTATGTATTGAGAAAAAAATTGCGTTATTTGCAATTCAATCCCAATTATTAGAATATGAAAAATGCAGCGCTTTTTTTTGCCGGTCTTTTGCTGTTCTTATGCATGCCCGCCCGGGCCCAGGTTTTTCAAGGTAATGAGGCCCTGGATCGTATCGCCCGTGTAACTCATGAGTCGGGCTGGATAAGGTTTAATGAGGATGTGGCCCCGGAGGCCTCTTCCTTGTTTAGCAACCACGGTGTGGCCTTTGGCCTGTCGGCCGGGGATGAAATGATGGAGGTTCGGCGGGAACGCGAATCCGGAGGCGTGGAGCATATCCGTTATCAGCAGACGTATCGCGGAGTACCCGTGGCCGGGGCCGATTTTGTCGTCCACAGCCGTGATGGAAGGGCGGTGTTGGCCAATGGTAAACTGGTTCGTGGACTGCAATGTGCAACCGAACCCGCTATCATGTCGAAAAGCGCCATCGATCGTGCAGTGGCTTTTGTCGGTGCACAGCGCTATATGTGGGAGAATCCGGCCAACGAGGCACGCATCCGGAATATCCGGGGCGATGCATCGGCAAGCTATGCTCCGGCCGCTGAATTGATGATCTTTGATAAGAGATTTTCCGCGAAAGCTGAAAACTACCGTCTGGTATGGAAAGTCAATGTATACGCCGAAACACCCCTGACGTACCAGGATGTTTTCGTGGATGCACAGAATGGAGAAATCGTGCATATGATGAACCGCCTGCACTCGGACGATGTTCAGGGCACGGCAATGACAAAATTCTCCGGTTTGCAGACCATTACTACCGACAGTCTTTCCGGGGGCGGGTACAGGCTTGTTGAAACCGGGCGCGGAAGTGGTATCGAAACCTACAATATGTTGCAGGGTACATCCTATGGTGACGCGGTGGATTTTACCGACGTCGATAATTACTGGGATAACGTGAATGCCGATGAGGATGAGGTGGCGACCGATGCACATTGGGGGGCTGAAATGACTTACGATTACTATTTGCTCAGGCATGGCCGAAATAGCTATGATAATGCGGGTGCGAAACTGGTGAGCTATGTTCATTATGATCAGGATTATGATAATGCCTTTTGGGATGGTAGTTGCATGACCTACGGCGACGGTGGTTCGTCCTATGCTCCTTTTACATCGCTGGATGTTTGCGGGCACGAAATTACCCATGGGGTTACCGAGTATTCGGCCAACCTGATCTATCAGTACGAGTCGGGCGCATTGAATGAGGCTTTTAGCGACATCTTTGGAACCTGCATTGAAAACTACGCGCTGAACGGCGCCGGGGACTGGCTGATTGGCGAAGATTTCGACCTTAGCGGCGATGGTTTTCGGAACATGGCCAACCCCAATGCCGATGACCAGCCCGATACCTACCATGGCACAAACTGGTACACCGGTGATCTCGATTATGGCGGTGTTCACTATAACAATGGGGTCGGCAACTTTTGGTTTTACCTGCTCACCGAGGGGGGTACAGGTGTGAATGACCTCGGGCATAATTACCACGTTGATGGGCTGGGAATGGATACCGCTGCTTTGATCGCCTACCGTGCGCTTACGGTATATCTTACCTCAACATCCCAGTTTATCGACGCCCGCATGGCTACGCTTCAATCGGCCATCGATCTTTTCGGTCTCTGCTCCAACGAATACGTGCAATGTGCTAATGCATGGTTTGCCGTAGGCGTGGGCCTGGCCGTGGCAGATAATGATTTTTCCATGAATGCCGTGGTAAGTCCGTTGACCGCGTGTGGGCTCGGACAGGAAACGGTAGCCGTAGAACTTCTATACAACGGCTGTACCCAGGATGTTCCCGCCGGCGATAGTTTGTTCTTCTACTACAGCCTGGATAATGGCCCCAATATTTACGATACGCTTGTGCTTTCGGCTCCTGTGCTGGCGGGCGATACGGTATCGTTTTCCTTCTCGCTTCCCGCGGATGTCAGCCTGCTCGGCCAACATTCGCTGGATGTGGGGTACTCCTTTGCTAAGGATACGCTGGATTATAACAATGAAATTCTCGCTTATACCTTCGAGAATAAACTTTATCAGAATATTGATGTTGGCATTACCTCCGTTACTGCACCGGTATCGGCTTGTGGTCTGACAATGGAAACGGTGGAAGCTGGTTTGCAATTTTTTGGTTGCGAATTCCTCCCGGCCGGGAAGGTGATCGGCATCGCCTACCGCGTGAATGGGGGGGCACTGGTGCACGACTCCGTGGTTTTATCGGCCGATCTCTATCCTGGGGTCACGCTGCCCTTTGCATTCTCGGTTCCTGCCGACCTGAGCATCCCTGGTGCCTATACGCTGGATGTTATGACCACCTTTGCGGAGGATACGCTGAACAGTAACGATGAATTTCCGGCGTATGCCATTAAGAATCCGGCTTTGCTGGGCGATACCGTGGTGAGTTTCGAAGAAGCTAACGCGCAGGACATGTTCCTGGTCCGTACCACCCATTACAGCAATGCATATATTTCGACCAATGCTGAAAATACTGGAAGTAAAGGATTTTTAATGACCGGCGGCAACCCAATGGCGTATATGGATATGATTGAATTTCCCAACGGTAATAATACTTGGCAAATTAATGACTTCCTTTCGGCAAAAATTGATTTTTGTGTAGATGCAACGGCATGGAGCCAAGCGCACGTGGCCTTTGATCTTAAGCAGACCTTTGGACAAACGGCCTACTCAATGTTCCTTGGCGCGGGTGATTACAGTATTGCCAGCAATTTCCGGGTGCTGGTGAACGATTCTCACCAGATCGGCGGAACCTATAATCCTACGGCCGCCGGCAGTGATCCCTATCTTCCTCGCTTCGCCGATCTGTCGGCCTTTGCCGGCACAAAATTCACCCTTAGCTTTGAAACCCGCAATCTTTCCAGGGATACCCTGATGTTTGTGATGGACAATGCCTACCTGGATAATGTCCGGATCAGTGAAGCTTCTCAGGTGGGGGTTTCCGAAGTGTCGGCAATTCAGGGGATAGCTGTTCATCCGAACCCGGTTAGGGGGCCCTTCTGGCTGAGTATCATTTCGGAAACCGCCGGTCCGGTGCAGATTGCATTGATGGATATGACAGGTAAAGTTGTGTACCGTAGCGAACGGGAACTCCAGACCGGGGACAACAAATTACGCATCGATCCAGGTTCATTGGCCGCCGGGGTTTATCAGCTCTCAGCAAATCACCCGGATGGAGTTGAAACCCTTCGCATCCTCATACAATGATAAAAAAAGAGCAGCCATTGGCTGCTCTTTTATCAAAAACTTTTCCTTTATCGTCGAAGAGTAATCTTTCAGTAGTTTAGCAGGGTTAGTTGGTCAGTAAAAGGACGGTGCGTTTTTGATATCTGGAATTGATCTTTTTCGTTCTGATTTACGGCGAAATTAGTCGCCCGATCGTATGTAGCAAAATCTTATTGATTAAATGCCGCATTTTCATGGGTGAATGGACTTTTTTTGCTGGTGAATTGATTTTCAAAAACAAAGCCGGATCTTCTTGACAATAGTGCGCCATCAATTTGACTATTAGAATTTTAAAGAAGCGGAGAGCAGAAAGTTCGTGCCCGCTTGCGGGAAATAGCCATCCACCAGCTTTTCAACACCATCTTCCATCCAGCGGTACACCCATGCGTTGCTCTCGTAACGTTCGTTGAACAGATTGTTGACCATTAGAGTCAAGCCAATTTCACGGATGAAATTTGTATGAATTGTATAGCTTGCCAGGGCATTGCTGACAAGGTAGGGATCCAGGGAGCGCACCCGGCTCGCGCTATTGTCAATGTATTGACGGCTTACGAATTTGCTGATCAGACTGATTTCGAAATTTTTTACGGGTTTGATGCGAAAGCTGTTGCTCGCTACCAGCGCAGGAGAAAAGGCAAGGGCTGTGCTACCTAGTTCATTCGTATGCTGGTAGTAATTCCATTCAGCATCGTAGGCGTCGACATACTCCGTGTAATTTAAAATCCGGTTTTGGCTCAGCGCGGCGTTTACATTCCAGCGGAACCAACGCACAGGTGAATAACTGCTGTATATTTCAATACCTGTTCGATAACTTTCAGGTACATTGCTCATGATGGAAGATCCCACGTCGTTAATTTCGCCCGTCAGCACAAGCTGATCAATATAGTACATAAAAAAGCCTGTGAAACCGAGGGCGACATTTTCCCGGTGAAAGTCGTATCCTATTTCAGTATCCAGGAGTTTTTCATCCACGGGCATGGGTTTGCCCGGATCCGCATCCGCGAAATTGCTGCGGTTCGGTTCACGACTGGTCATGGCAAAGGATCCGAAAACCCGGTGGGCTTTGTTAATCTGGTAATTGATACCGGCTTTCGGGTTCAGAAAGTGGAAGGTGTGTTGCTGATCCAAAACCCGGAGATCATCGTCGATTCCCATGATCTCGTGCTGCACAAAGCGGTATTGAACATCGGCAAACAAGTTGAGGTTTTTCAATAAATTGATGTCGGCCTTCACAAAAACGTTGATATCGGTTTTGGTCCCGTTTCCGTCGTACCAATGAGTGCCAATGTCACTCGGACCGGCAAACCTCATCCATTCCAATGTGCCGTAGTGATCTCCGTCATACAGGGTGGCGGCCCCGCCAACGGTCATTTTCAAGTGCTTCCGGTCGTCATATTGTGTCGAAAATGTAAGGCCGTAGTAATAGTTGTCGAGCCATTTTCGGCGGATGAGATCGGTGGACGTCAAGGTGTCCTGTCCGGTAATGATATTCTGTAATCCGTAATCGGCGTAGCTTTCAGCGTCTTTCCATTCTTCGTAATAGCCTTTGCCCCGCACCAGGAATCCTGCCAGGTTCAGGTCCCAGCGTTTTCCCAGGCTGCGTCCATAAAACAACTGATAATGATCCTGCCAGTAATTGTCGGTCTGGTTTTTATAGGTGAATGGATTGTAGGTGGGATTGGTTTCCAGGGAATCTTTAGGAACACCGTTCCAGGCCTGATACGTGACTTCTTTTCCCGAAAGGATATTGATTTTGAAAAAACTTTTTTCGCCGTAGTACCCTCCTGAAAGGTAAAAGGAACTGAGGTTGGATTTGGCCCGATCGATGTAGCCGCTGCTGCTGATTCGACTTAATCGGCCGTCGAACGACCATTTCCCGCCCATTAAACCGGTACCCACCAGAATGTTGTTTTTCCAGGTGTCAAAACTACCATAGGAGTTATTGAGTTCGGCGTAGGGCGTCGGATTTAACTTTAGTGTCTGGATGTTGATGCTGGCACCAAAGGCGGCCGGACCGTTGGTGGAGGTTCCGACGCCCCGCTGTACCTGGATGTTGTCAATAGAGCTGCTGAAGTCGGGCATGTTGACCCAAAATACTCCTTGTGATTCCTGGTCGTTGACGGGGATGCCATTTACGGTTACGTTGATGCGGGTTATGTCGGTTCCGCGAATCCGGATACCCGTGTAACCCACGCCGGCCCCGGCATCGGACGATACAACCGCTGAGGGGGTTTCATCTAAAAGGTAGGGGAGGTCCTGTCCCAGATTCAAGGGTTGCAATTCGGCTTTACTGATGTTTTCGTACGCGGTTGGCGATTTGCTGCCGGCGCGGGTGGCGGAAATAACAATTTCTTCCTGCATCACCGGACTGGGGGTGAGCCGGAAGTCTTCCTGCCGGCTTTCTTCCAATGCTATTTCACGAATTACAGGACTGTATCCAAGGTAAGAGACCACCATGACATACCTGCCCTTCTTCATTCCGTTGATTTCATAAGTGCCGTTTTCATCACATGATGTGGCCTTATATGTGTTCTCAATTTGCACACTAGCGCCGGGAAGGCGCTCTCCGGTTTTCTGGTCGGTAACATTTCCGTTGATCTTAATTTGTCCCATTGCCAGAAACGGCAACATCACTGGCATGGCCAGCAATAAAATACGTTTCATCAGATTAATTTTTTAATTAAACGTTGTTTTGGCAATAGAGGTCAGCAATGTGCTAACAAGAAGACTCTCTCCCTACGCCGGCATTACCCGGATCAGGTTCAGAGGGTATGATCTCAGCCCGTAAAAGTGGGGCACCCCTATTTGTGTTTCGGGCACAAAGGTAATAAAACTTCCGTATTAAAAGTGATCAGTGATTCCTGATAATGCAATTCAGCATGCGAATCGCTTCTTCCAGAATAAAATCGGGAAAATCGTATTGTGAACTATGCAGGGCCGCCCAATTTTCGCCGGCGCCAATCCCGAACATGGCCCCTTTGAATTTTCGGGTGAAGACCCCGAAATCTTCGCCCCAGCGAAAAGGAGCATTGTTGGTCTCCGTTGCAAGATGCCTGATTTCCGCGGCCCTTTGTATTCGTGCCACGGCTTCCGGATGATTGATGATCGAAGGAAAGATGTCGGTAAAACGAATACTGGTACGTATCTGCAATTCTTTGCTGAGCAGCGACATCTTATACATAAAAACCTGCAGGTTCTGATCCATTACTTTGTCGTTCCAGGCCCGGAATGTAAGGTGCCATTCTCCTTCGCCCGGCGTGGTTCCGTGGGCCTTTTCGCCAATGCGCAGGTAGGTGGGGGTGATCAGAAAAAAGGTGTCTTTACTGATGTCTGTTTCTTGCTGTGTTTTGCTGTATTCCGTCAGCGCAGATACATAGAATACCGGATTAATGCCGAGTTCCGGTTCCGCGGCATGGGATAGCTTTCCCTGCATCCGGATGATTGCGCTTTTGACCGAGGCGGTAAACGTACCTTCACGGATCACTATCTTTCCGGCGGGTTGACCCGGTATATTATGAAGTGCGAAGATATAATCGGGTGGGTAATCTTCAAAAACCGGATGCAGAAGACAGGCCTCAGCGCCGGATCCGTTCTCTTCGGCCGGTTGAAACAACAGCAGTACAGCGCCTGTTTTCGGTGGCTGCTGGTGGATGAGCGACGCCAGACCGGCTAGAATGGCCATGTGGCCGTCGTGACCGCAGGCGTGCGCAGCACCCTCATGGCCCGACTGCCAATTTTTTGCGCAGTCATCCTGCTGCGGCAGCGCGTCAAGTTCACAACGAAACATCAGATTTTCCCCTGCTTGACCGCTGTTAAAGATCGCTACCAGACCATGTCCGCCAATCCCTTCCCGAATTTCCCATTCCGGCCATTTTCTTATATAATCCGCAAGGATACCTGCGGTGATTTTTTCTGATCCCGCCGTTTCCGGCACCTGATGCAGTTTGCGTCGAAGTGCAATCAATTCGTTGAGGGGTATGCTGTATTCTTGTTCCGTCATGGGAATCCGATTTGTTCGCTAAGGTAGAATTATTAGCCTTTTTGACCAAGGGTCGTAACGATTTTCTAACTTTGAGCCTGATTCGATCCGGCGGACCGGCCTTTTTTCTGCCACCGCAGCCTACGAATCCTCGAAGAGCGAACCTATGATGAAACGATTTTCTGACCTGCAGCTGGCCTGGAGCCTGGCGCTCCTTGCTGTCGTGATAGCTTTTTCTGTGAATGAAATTAATCTGCAGTTTATGCGAAACGATGGTATCCCGCTGCGTCAGGATCAGACGGTGATTACCGCCGATGATGAAAGCTATCTTTTTCCGGCGCAACGATTGGCCGAAACGGGACGTCTATACGGAAATGAGTTGGAGAAGTATACCTCTTCTATTCGCTATCCCGGCTATACCTTGATCCTTGCTTTTTTTTATGCTGTTTTCGGAATGTCGCACGCACTCTTTTTTCTGAAGGTTTTTCAGGTCTTGCTTTTCGGTCTGTCCGTCGTTTGCTTATTCCGAATTGCGCTCTCATTGCTGAAAAACAGAGGCTGGGCTCTGGGACTTGCCGCCCTTTATGCTGGCTTGCCTTTCTCCATGGGCTTTTTATACTACACGCTTACCGAAGGGGTCACCCCGGCCCTTGTCATTATTTTTGTGTATATGATGGTGCAGGCCCATTCCGCTACTGTGGAAAAATTACGTTTCCGTTGGTTGCTGGGTGCGGCCTTGCTATTTGCGTTATTGATTTTCATTCGGCCGGTGCTGGGATTGTTGGGTTTGATCTGGCCCTTTGTTTTGTTTCAATGGTATTTTACGTCAGGTCCTTGGGTACGCGCGCTATTGTATTCCCTCCTGTTTTTGGTTCTTTGTCTTTCCGCTGTCGCGGGATGGGAGCTTCGCAATAAGGCGGTGCTGGGTCATGTTACCGGTCCGCACCCGGTTTATCAGAATGAAATCCCCGGCCAATTCAGGAAACCGCATCAGGCGTTCTGGAGACTATTCAAAAGCTGGGAGTCGGAAGGGGTGCGCTTTCATCGGCTGATGACTCCCTTGTGGGAAGCTGCAATCCGGGGCGATGTCGATGAGAAATATGTGGACGTTGCCATCACAAAATTACCCCCGCATGTGCGCGATTTTTTTGGTTACGAAAAATGGCGCTCTGTCTTTATGGCCTACCAGGAAACGGTTCTGGCTACGCAGCCCTTTTACGATGCCAATCTCCCGATGCCCGCGGATCTTCCAGCGGCTGAGGCAAAGCTGCTTGGTCGGCTGGCGGAAATGACCCGGGCCTACCGTAGTGAATTTTCAATGAATACATACTTGTATACTCCTGTGCGGGTGTTTCTGAACCTGAGCCTGCATTCCAACCTTTCGCTGTATATGTTTCAGCATCCCTTGCGGGGAAAGCCCTTGATGGAAACCTTGCGATGGATTTGTTTCCTGCTGCATTCGCTGGCTTTCTTTCTTTTTGTGTTTTTTATTTTCTTCAAACAGAGCGGATGGACCCGGGTGCTGCTCTGGGGCTTTGTTTTCGTGTCCATGCTTCTATTATGTTTTTGGCAGCGGGGTGTGGAGGAACGTTACACCTTACCTTACTTACCGATGGCTCTGCTGGCCGCTGCTTTTGTGCTTCAACAGTTATTCACCCGCTCAAAGGCCCTACCGGCGGTCGGTTCCGCTAAATGATCCGCCATTATTTCAAATCAAGAAAATGAAAAAGAAAAAAATTGTGATTGCAGGTGCCGGTGTTGCCGGACTTTCAGCGGGCATCTATGCTGCGCTGAATGGCTATGAGGTGGAGCTTTACGACATGCACGCACGACCGGGGGGGCAATGTACCGCCTGGCAGCGGAAAGGCTTTCGCTTTGATTATTGCCTGCACTGGGTGGTGGGTACGGCAACAGGACCATTTCATGATATCTGGCGCGAAACAAACGCTATTACGGAGGAGGTGCAGATTATAAATCATGACATCAGCGTAAGCTTTGTGGATGAACAGGGACGGCCGTTTGATGTTTATACGAACGTGGATAAATGGGAAGCCTATCTCATCGAAATTGCCCCCGAAGATACCAGGGCTATCCGACGTATGTGCAGCGAAATGAGAAAGGGATTTTCATTACAGCCTTTCCGGAACGCCCCGGGTACGCGTAAATGGACAGAGTATCTCGCGGCCATTAAAATGTGGCGGATGGGGCCCCTTTGGATGAAACATGCGCATGAGACTACGCATGAATATTTCACGAAATTAAATTTAAAGAATCCGCGACTACGTAATGTTTTAGAAGCAGCCTATGGTGGCGATGATTTCTCGGCCATGGTCTTTCTCATGATGTTTTCGTGGTTCGGACAGAACAATGCCGGCTACCCCCTGGGCGGATCAGAACCCTTTACAGCCCGCATGGCTCAACGGTTTCTGGCGCTGGGCGGCTCCTTCGTCCCGAATAAAAAAGTGCAACGCATTCTGGTTAACGATAGCATTGCCACCGGTCTGGCGTTTGATGACGGCACTCAGGTAGAGGCCGATTATGTGATCAGTGCGGCCGACGGGCATGCCACCCTTTTCGATATGCTGGGTGGCGCCTATACCACTCCGCAGATAAGGGAAAGTTACCGCGACTGGACATTATTTAACCCCTTTGTGCAGGTTTCCTTCGGTCTTAACACCCTCATCCCGGAAACAAGCGTTACCCGTTTCTTTCTCGCGCGTGGCAAGCGTATCGGTTGTACCACTTTGCAACAGGGCTACTCCGTGATGAATTATGGCTTCGATCCCACCATGGCGCCCGACGGCAGCAGTGTTATCATCGTACGTTTCGACAGTGCATGGGAGCAGTGGGAGAAGATGGATGCCGACACGTATCACAACGAAAAAGCGAACATTCTGGACGAGGTTAGTGCTCTTCTGGAGCAGCATTATCCCGGTATCACGAAAAATATTGTGGTTACCGATGTGGCAACCCCCCGCACAGGCGTTCGCTATACCGGTGTCTGGAAAGGGGCCTACGAAGGCTTTCTCCCCTCGGCAAAAAACCTTGGAAGCTCTTTGCCAATGACCTTACCCGGATTGAATAACTTCTATATGATCGGACAGTGGCTTTATCCGGGGGGAGGTGTTCCGCCCGCTGCGCAATCCGGTAAATGGGCCATTCAATACATCTGCAAAAACGACCGAAAAACATTTTTATCCAAATGAAAATCCTGATCATTAATGGTCCTAATTTAAATCTGTTGGGGAAGCGTGAACCCGATATCTACGGTGATCAACGTTTTGAGGACTTTTTTCAAGCCTTACTTCGCAGCCATTCGCAGTTTGAGCTGCACTACTATCAAAGCAATGTGGAGGGGGAGATCATCAATAAATTACAAGAGGCGGGTTTTTCATACGATGGTATTATCCTGAATGCAGGAGGGTACACCCACACGTCGGTGGCGATAGCGGATTGCATTAAAGCCATCACCACACCGGTAATCGAGGTGCACCTTTCACAGATCTATGCACGCGAAGAATTTCGCCGACATTCATTGTTGGCGCCATTCTGCAAAGGCAGCATTAGCGGTTTTGGGCTGGATTCGTACCGATTGGCCTTAGAAAGCTTTCTTCGGTAGGTCGGTGTAGCGCTTGATTCCCTTGATGTAGTGTTCCCACACCAGATTACCCTGGTAAATACAGTTTACTTTTCGTTGCTGAAGGGCTTTGCGCTTTTTCCGGTGTGAGGCGTAATGACGGTAAAAGGAGAAGTGAGCACGTTGAACCGCGAACATATCCGAAAAGCCACCAGAAAGCAAAAACTTTAAAGCAGCTACACCGTCGAGAAACAGCCGTACAAAGAATACGGGGAACAAGTCGCCCGCAGGCAGGTTCTTGTACAGCAGGGTGAAGTTGTTACGGAAATTCAGATAGGTCTTGCGGGATGAACTTTTTGGAAGGGTTCCCCCACCAATGTGATAAACCACCGAAAACGGACAGTACATGATCTTATAGCCGGCCGCCTTCAGTCGCCAACAGAAGTCGATTTCTTCCATGTGCGCAAAGAAATCGTTGTCGAAACCTCCAAGCCGGTGGTAAAGTTCCGCCCTGACAAACATGCAGGCGCCCGTGGCCCAGAAGATCTCGCAGGGATCATCGTATTGCCCCTCGTCTTTTTCAAGTTCCAGAAAGATGCGGCCACGGCAAAAAGGATAGCCGTAGCGATCAATAAAACCACCGGCTGCTCCGGCGTATTCAAATTTGTCGCGTTCGTGAAACGATCGTAATTTCGGCTGGCAGGCTCCGATGGAAGGGTCGGCATCCATCATCCGGAGGACGGGGTCTACCCAATTTTCAGAAACTTCTATGTCGGAGTTTAGCAAAATGTAATATTCTGCATCTACTTCCTTTAAGGCATCGTTGTACCCTTTGGCAAAGCCGCCGTTTTCGCTGTTCCTGATCAGGCGGACGTGTGGAAAATGTTGCTGCATCCAGGCCACAGAATCATCGGTAGAGGCGTTGTCGGCCACAATAACTTCCGCAGATGAACCCGTCCGTGAAAGCACCGTCGGTAAAAATTCTTCCAGGAATTTTCGGCCGTTCCAGTTTAAAATAACAATGGCTGCTCTCATGAATTGGTTTTCATCTCCGGGAAAAGTACCCGGCTGAACAAAAGTAGTCTTTTTTCTGATGACGACTTACTAGCGTGGGTTGTTGAAGTATTCGTCGCTCTTGTCGCCCCAATGATTAATGACCCCATCACTGTCGATATCATCCGTGGCGGTATTGCGACCGTATATCCGCTGCTTCCATTTGTAATCGTACACTTCGCCGATGGCATCTGAATGGATAAGCTGGAAATCATTGGTGATCATATCGGCATTGCAAAATACAAATTTCTTGTTTTTCTGGTACCCCAGCGTGTAGTAATGCCAGATTTCATACGGCAGAGCGCTCGGCTCGTTCAGGCTCTGGATAATGGAATTCGGAGGTCCATACTGGAGGTAAACGCGCCCGCGATCTGTTTCATAACCGCGTCGGATTTTCGAGGAATAGTTGGCGTTGACTTTATCGACTTCTAGTTTATATAAACCCCATTGTCCTTCCGGATTGGTGTTGTTGCGGGTTACCCAAAAGTTGTAAAAGTACTGCTGCATGGCTTTGACGTCGCGGCGCTTAAGGATGTTAATGGCGTATTGACGCTCGGTCTCACTCGAGATCGGGTAGAGGCATTTGATGTAATCCGACAGGGTATCGCCATTGCTGATGCGGTTTACAAATGTGTTTTCAATGCTGACATTGGAGAGGTCTTTCATCACCACAGGCAAGGATGGATGATCGCGCTCAAAGTACATTTTGTTAAAGGCAATTAGCTTATTCATCTTGTCGCGTACCTCGATCACCAGGTTGTAATTTCCGGTGGGCAATTGGCTCAGATCGAACTCGCCAAAGGCTACGTTAACGGGTTTTGCGCTTTCTTTCCGGATTTTTACCAGATTTTCGTAGAGCTGCCCTGTTTCATAGATTTCGATATAGGTTGAAAGCAGATACTTTTCATCGGCACCCAGCACCTCGTCGGTACGATAGATTTCTGCATAATAAGTGAGCTTTGAAATTTTTTCCGGATAATAATTCAGAATATAGGGTATCAGATCGTATCCGCTTTTTGTAAGGATGCCCGGGCTGTCTACTTTGGTGTAGGTGTCAACGAGTTCTATTCCGCTTACGCTGACGGTTCCTGCCGGATAGCTGATCTCAATAGTCTCCTGGGCTTTGAATGGTGTGGCGTTATCATTCAGGTCTTTGATCTGAATGTCGATGGTGTATTCGCCGTTAGGCAATATGAACCGCTGCTGGTCGATGAAAGCAAAGTTGATGTTCGTGGTATCGCTAATCTCCGGGCTAAGCAGGTTGATTTTCTTGAATTGTTTTACCACATTATTCTGGCTGAAGATCAAGGTGATTTCAATGGTTCCCTGGTACTTCCCTTCGGCATTCGATACATAGGCAACGCTATTGCCCAGAATGGTCAGGTAGGTTTCAATATAAGGGCCGTCAGCGGGCGAGAAGAATGTGGAGTAGGACATAAAGGCTTGCAATTTTCTTGCTTCAGCATTGAAGGAAAGAAGCAAAAACGCAAGCAGCATGGGGAGGAGTGCTTTTTTCATAGCCGTGAGTTTAGTTCAACAATACAAAGATAATGATAAATCGCATAAGCTCTTCTTCAGCTCGACGAAACGCACAAATATAAGGAGTAAGTGCCCATTTCGGCAGATTAACCAGTATTGGGCAGGCTATTTTAAGTTTTCGGCAAAAAAAAACGGCGGAGTAACCAGCTCCGCCGCAAAAAAGGAAAGTAGAAACTTTCCCCGCCGGGAAAACCACACCTGATAAATACAAACCTATCCCGGCTAACCTAAAAAAACAATCAATCAGCAAATCTTATATGTCGTGGTATTCTTCTTTTTGTAATGTAATGAGGTTCCTTTTTCATCCCAGGCTGGTTCACAGCCCGTGTCCTTAAGTTGTTCCTGCCAGTAGGCAAGGTTACCGGCACCATCCATGGTGAGGCCCGGCTTGTTGTCGTACAATTGATAACTGTCGCGGTATTTCAGTGGCGTAATGTTTGGCATGAGCACGTTGGCCCCGCAGCGGATGGCCTCGGTGCGTGCTTCCGGAACAATGGCCTGCAATGCTGTGGATGCGGCAATATTGATGTCGTTCATCAGCAAACGGAGCAGGGCGATCATGCGCAAACTTAACTCTAAGCGTTGCATGATGTTCCATTTATTGCCACGGTCGTCCATTAGCGATCCTTCTGTTTCCAGATACGGGCCCATGCCTACCATATCCACATTGAAATTCTTAAAGAAAGCCAGATCCATGGCCAGCATCTCAGTAGTTTGACCTGGCAGGCCGATCATTACGCCGGTGCCGGTTTGATAGTTGCATTTTTTTAAGGATTCCAATGCACGCAGGCGACTTCGGAAAAGATGTTTTCCGTCGCTTGGGTGAAGTGATTCAAACAGACCTATGTGGCTGCTTTCGATCCGCAACAGATAGCGGGCAGCCCCCGCCTCAAACCAGCTTCGGAACGTTTCTTCCGTTTGTTCCCCGCAACTAAGGGTTACATCGATCTCGCCGTTGGTGGCCTTTTGAATTTTCTCGAGTAAATGCGTAATGGTTCGTATGAAATCTTTATCAGCGCGTTCGCCGGATTGCAAGACAATGGATCCGAGTTTACTTTTCCAGGCGAAAACGGCCGCATCCACCACTTCCTCTGTTGTCATAGCATAGCGCTCAACACTTGTATAATGGCTCCGGATTCCACAGTATTTGCAGTCTTTTATGCAACGGTTGGAGTACTCAACCAGCCCGCGAAAAAACACTTTGCGTCCGCAGACGTCATCCCGGACTTCGCGTGCACGCGTAAACAACGCCTCTCTGATGCCGGGATCCGGATTGGTGAGAAATTCCACCAGGGTCTCCCGGTCACTGCTCAGATCGTCAAGTAAGAAATTATGATACCTGTCCATCTTTTCAGCGATTAAAGGGTTGTATGGCACGTTCAAAAATTCCTTTCAGCCACGCGATCGACATTCCGTAATTCGTCACCGGAACACCGGCGTCAATGGCCGGTTTAAGGCGATTAAGCACCTGCTTGCGTGTAAAAACACAACCTCCGCATTGGATCACGATGGCATAGTGGTTCAGGGGCTCCTGTGTTTTGTCAAGGCCGGAAACAACTTCATAATTCAGGTGCTTTCCTGTTTTTTTACTAATCCAGGCCGGAAGCTTTACGCGGCCAATATCATCGCAACTTACATGGTGGGTGCAGGATTCAAGAATCAGCACCTTGTCGCCATCCTTTAGCTTGCCCAGTTGTGGCGTACCTTCTTTGTATTTTTCGAAATCACCTTTCAGGCGTGCAAACAAAATGCTGAAACCGGTCAGGGGAATGGTATTCGGAACAATGGCGCTGATCGTCTCAAACGCCTGGCTATCGGTGACAACCATGGCCGGACGGATTGCACAGCGTGTTAGAAAATCTTCGAGTTCGGTTTCACGCACAACGACGCATATACAGAAATGATCGAGCAAATTACGGATCGACATAACCTGGGGAAGAATCATGCGCCCTTCGGGAGCTTCCGAGTCAATGGGGGTGACCAGAACCACGAGATCTTTAGGTTTGACCAGACCGTCAAAAATAGATACCGCGGTGTAGGCTGTTTCCGGAATGCCTTGACGGATTGCGTTCACTACTTCGTCAAAATGCTTGCGGGTAGTGCTGCTGAATTCCACAAGTTTGATCCCGGTCTGTTTCTCGATTTTCTTTTTTAAACCGGCTTCAAGTGGTGTTTGGTCGTGCTTGTTGTGAACAATCAGGCAGGGAAGTTCATAGTCTCGGATGTGCTTCAGCATGTCCTGTTCCGGTGTTCCCCAGAGGTTATCGCTAATAAGCAGGACGGCCAGGTCGATAGTTTTTAATGCCTGCAGGCTTTTTTCAATTCGCTTCAGTCCCAGTTCGCCCTCGTCGTCAATGCCGGCAGTATCAACTAAAATGCAGGGTCCGATCCCGAATATTTCCACTGATTTTTTGACAGGGTCGGTCGTAGTACCAGGAAATCCGGATACAATCGCCACGTCCTGTCCGGTAAGTGCGTTAATAAACGAACTCTTCCCGGCATTCCGCCGTCCGAAAATTCCAATGTGTGGTTTACTGTCCCTGCCTTTGCTCATGGCTGTTAAAAATATAGATCCCGTTCACCGGCTTTAACACGGTCGAGTCTTCGGAGAACTTCCTCGTAATCGCGGCTCTCTTTTAACTGTTCCAATTCTTTATCGATAAGCATCCAACCCTGACGCGCCGTTTCTTCCGGGGCGTAGTCGCAGAGGTATTCCGCCAGTGTTAACAGGCCATTGGGTGTGCAAAAACGTTTAATAAAGCCCGGTATAGAAAATTCCATAAAATGCTCACCGGTTCTTCCTTTACGGTAACAAGCCGTGCAGAAAGAGGGGATATACCCCTGACCGATAAGTTCGTTTATGACCTCGTTCAGGCTCCGGTTATCGTGTATGGTAAATTGTTCGTTTTTCTTGGCACCGCGTTCCTGCTTGTTTGCGTATGCTCCTACGCCGATGCGGGTTCCGGCATCTATTTGTGAACAACCAAACTCAAGTACCTGTTGGCGTACGTGCTCAGGTTCGCGGGCGGTAAGGATCATGCCGGTGTACGGAACGGCAAGGCGTAATATCGCGATAAGCCTTACGAACTCCTCATCACTTACGTGATAGCGGGGATCCGTTTTATAGTTTAACGCATCCTGCAAACGCGGGAAGGAAATAGTATGCGGACCTACATTGAAGCAGGCTTCCAGGTGATTTACATGGCGTAAGAGACCCAGTACTTCGTACTTCCAGTTGTACAGACCAAACAGGGCGCCCAGACCGACATCGTCGATACCGGCTTCCATGGCCCGGTCGAAAGCCGAAAGCCGATATTCCATATCCGCCTTGCGGCCCGCGGGATGGTTGATTTTGTAGGCGCCCGGATGGTACGTTTCCTGGAATACCTGGTATGTGCCGATACCGGCTTCATGAACGATGCGGAATCCTTCCGTATCGAGCGGTGCCGCGTTAATATTGACGCGACGAATATTTGATTTTTCGCGGTGTATGGAATACACGGTCTTTACCGATTCTGCGATAAATTTTGCATCATACTTTGGATGCTCTCCGTAGACCAGGATAAGACGCTTCTGGCCTTCGTCCAGCAATGCTTCTACCTCGGCTTTCAGTTCCTCCATACTGAGGGTCATCCGGACTTCTTCGCGGTTGGAGGCTTTGAAGCCACAGTAGGCGCAATTGTTCACGCAAAAATTGCCAACGTATAGAGGGGCGAAAAGCACAATGCGGTTACCGTACACCCGTTGTTTCAGTGTGCGGGCGGCCGCTTTAATTTCTTCGATCAGGACCGGGTCTTCTGTCTTTAACAAAATAGCAGTGTCCTGCATGCTCAAACGTTTTTTCGACAGGGATTTTTCAATCACTGCCCTTACATCTTCCGGCCGACCAGAGGCCGATTCCAGCATTTCTTCGATCTCTTCAGGATCAAGAAAGGCTTGATGTTTTACGTCTGCAAGTTTATATTTTTCAGGGGTAAATTTCATGGGGGTGCCTCCTAAGCATTGGCGATTGGTGCCGAAAATCGGGGTAGTACAACGGTGAAGCGGGTTCCCTGATCGGGTTCTGAATGAACAGTAATGGATCCGTTATAAACGTTTTCAACGGTTTTTTTGAGGATGGACAAGCCCAGCCCGCTTCCGGTAATGTTCTTGGTTTTTGCATTCTTGATGCGGACGAAATCCTGAAACAGCAGCGCGCATTCTTCTGTCGTCATCCCGATTCCGGTATCGGAAACTTCAATGGTTACATTTTCCTCAGCACCCTTGATGTTGATGTTCACCTCCCCGTTGTCTTTGTTGTATTTGACAGCATTCGAGATCAGGTTATTGAAGATAATGTCCATGTCTTCCGCATCCGCTTTAAAAAGTACCTTATCGGAATTGGTGTTCAGAAACATTTTGACATTTTTTTGGATGGACATCGGCAGAAAGGTGTCGCGGGCCACCCGGGCGGATTCGGCCAGGTCGATTTCGTGCATTTCACGGTTCTTGCGTCCCGATTCAAGTTTCGTAAGATCCAGCAAGTCCATGATCAGCGTACGCATACCCTTGATGCGTTCCAGGGAACGGTCAATCATGACCTGGTAATCGTTCAGATCGGAACCTACCTGCTTTTCCTGCATAATACGCAGGTATCCTTCGACGGCGTTGATGGGCGATTTTAGTTCGTGCGACAACACCGAAAGAAATTGGAAACGAATCTGCTTGCCTTCGTGTTGAAGTTTGCGTGTCATCCGCTTCAGGTAGAGGTGCTTAATAATCGCCTCCATGGCGGTTTTTAGCTCCTGAGGGGTAAAGGGTTTCGGTACAAAATTATAAGCGCCATTGTTGGTGGCCTTAATCGCCAAATCCAGGGATGCGTAACTGGTGATCATCATCACCATGGCGTCGTACTTTTTCTTATTAATGTACTCCAGCACTTCAATACCATCCATCCCCGGCAGTTTATTGTCGAGAAGCAATATGTCCACCGGCTGGCTGTCAATAATACTGATAGCTTCTTCGCCACTTCCTGCTTCCAGAAGCTCACACGAAAATTCTTCTTCCAGAAATGGAAAGTCAACCGTGTAATTGGCGAGAATTCGACGGATGCCCGACCGAATGCCGGATTCGTCATCTACAATTAATACTTTTAGCGCGGCCATGGTGGATCCTCCTTATTTAAAGGTTGAGGAGCTTAGTAATTTCGTTACGTAACTGTTCCGGTCGGATGGATTTTTCCATGTAGAGGTCAGCACGTATCCATTTTTTATCATCTTCATTCTCGATGCCGAAGAGCATGCCGGTTTCTGCGGTAACCGCCGTGGCGATGATCACTTTGGTGTCGGGATATTTGTTCTTGATTTTATAACTCAGGATGAAGCCACTGTCTTGATTCTCCATCATCAGGTCAAAGATGGCCAGATCCGGATGGAAGGTTTCGATCAGTTTCTCGGCTTCTTTCTGGCTTTCAGCGGTAACAACTTCGAACCCCATTGCTTTTACTCCGTTACTAAGCAAGGTTAAGCTGTCAAAATCATCATCGGCAATCAGAACTTTTTTTGAACTCGTTTTCATGTGTGCTTATGTTTTTAAACTATTATTGAAATGTTTGTTAATTACCCGAGAGTCGGGGGATGGTTATTGTAAATGTAGTTCCAGTAGGTCCTTTTTTGGGATCTGCCTGGGATTCGACATTGATTTGGCCGCGGTGCATCTTGATGATGCCGTAAATAAGCGGAAGCCCTAGTCCGGTTCCCTTACCGGGCTGTTTGGTTGTAAAAAAGGGTGTGAAGATTTTATCCATGTGTTCTTCGGCAATACCGCTGCCGGTATCTTTGATGATAAAATGGACTTTCTCTTCATCACCGTCCATTTCGATCTGAAGGTTCCCGCCTTCCGGCATCGCTTCCACCGCATTTTTCTCCAGATTGGTGAGAACCTGGATCATCTGGTCGGTATCGATTTGAGCAATGGGATCTTTTAAACGACAATCATAGGTAACGGTGACGTTGTCGGGAATCACGATCTGATCAATGCTGTGGCGCGCAAAGTCGTCGAGGTTGGTGTCGGAATAACGAACCTGGTTCTTTCGGGCAAAGTTCAGCAAGCCACTGACAATTTTTTTGCAGCGGTCGGCTTGTTCTACAATGAGGTCAAGGTCTTTGCGTGTTTGTGAAGCCGGATCGCATTCTTCTTTGAGAATGTTCGAGTACATCGTGATCACACCCAGTGGGTTGTTTAACTCATGTGCAATACCAGCCGAGAGCTGACCCATATTTGCAAGCTTTTCCGAATGGCGAAGCGACTGCTGGGCAGAGGCCAACGCCTCATTGGAAATATTGAGTTCGGAGATGGATTTATGCAACTTTTCGATGGTGTAGGGGAGGCACATTTCAGATTCTGCCAGTCCTTCCACGATTGCTACCGCGTGATCAACACAGGTGTTGTAACCGCAGGCGCCGCAATTCAAATGGTCCTTCGGTGTCAGCTTTCCCATATTCTGTAATACCTTCTCGATGTTATCGGTAGAAGGCAAGGGAATGCGGCGATCGCTGGGGGTGAATTCCTGAGAGAGGTCAACCACCGAACAAGCTGCGGTGTCCTTCGTCCAGGTTTCTTCGTCGAAGTTGTTGAGTTTATCGGTAACGTATTCCTTCACATGGGCCATTTTGGTGTACAGGCTGCCACTGTGCGACATGCCTGGGCCCATGATGCAGGAATCACAACAGAGAACTTCGAGGCTGTGAAAATCTTTCATGCCTTCCTCGAATTCTTTAATGGCTTCCCGAAAGTTCTCCCGTCCTGAAGCATGAATGACCTTGTCGTCGATAAAATCGGCTTCGTGGTCCAGCGTAAACATTTTTCCACGATCGATGGAATAACTGCTTCCCTTGCCGGCAATGGGCCGGTCGAAATCGGAGATGGTAACTTTGGAGTTATCGATTTCACAGGTACGGAAAATCTCACGTAGTTCCTTAAACGTAATTACGATATCAATTTCCGTGGATTCGGCTTTTTTGGCAACGCAGGGGCCGATGAAAACGGTTTTGATGTGATCGCCGTGCAGGTGTTTCATTACACGGGCGGTGGCTACCATCGGAGAGGCAATCGGCGCGATGTAGGGCACCAGGTTCGGATGGTAATGTCGGATGTAATACACCACGGCCGGACAATCGGCGGAGATAAAATGCTGGCTTTTTTTGTTTTCCAGCAACTCCTTGTACCTCGCCGCGGTGAGATCAGCGCCAACACCAACTTCAACAACATATTTGAAGCCCAGGGCACGGATCATGCCGACAAGGTAACGGTAATCGGTAAGTTCACTAAACTCTGCCGGAAAACTGGGTGCGATACATGCTACGCAGTCCGCACCCGTTTTCAGCAGCTCAATAACCTCATTTTCACTGTTTGCATAGTATTTGGCTTCCTGACTGCACACTCTCACGCAATTGCCGCATCCTATACAGCGGGTGTTAATCACTTCGGCCTGACCGTTAATAATCTTGATAGCCTTTACCGGGCATTCGCGCACACACGTATAGCATACCCTGCACCGATCTTTGACCGTGAAGACTAGTTGATTATCCGATTTAGGCGTAGTGAACATCTGTACTGTTATGAAGTTATTTCATCAAATTACGCTTCTCGTAATGCGTGTGAAGAAGTTCGTGGCTCTTATGTCCGAGCGGTTTCCCGAGGAATTTGTCGTAGAGCTCAATAATTTCAGGGTTTTTGTGCGATACTTTGATGGATTCTTTTTCATCAATTTCTTCCAGTGCATCCACGCGCATTTGAAGTTCGGGGATCTGCGTGCCGATACGCTGTCCGCCTCCGGCGATACAACCGCCCGGGCAGGTCATGACTTCAATGAAATGAATGTCGGAACGACCGTTCTTAACCTCGTCGAGAAGTTTCTGGGCGTTGGCCAGACCACTAACAACGGCTACGCCTAACGTGAGTTCGTCGCTGATCTTGACCTTGGCTTCTTTATGGCCATCCATACCCCAGATTTCATCGATCTTATATTGGTTAAGTTCATTGCCTGTAAGGAATTTATAGCCCGAACGCAAGGCGGCCATCATTACACCACCCGATGCGCCGAAGACTTTTCCCGCCGAACTGCGCAGACCCATGGGGCTGTCGGCCACTTCAGGCCGAATGGTTCGCATGTCGATGCCGTACCATTTGATAAGCTCAATGATTTCACGGGTTGTCAGCACTGCGTCTACATCAGGCACACCGTCACGTACCATGGCTTCACGGTCGCTTTCGAATTTCTTGGCTGTACAAGGCATAATACTCACGGAGTAGATATCCTTGGGATCCGCCTTGATAATCTCCGCAAAGTAAGATTTAATAATGGCTCCCAGCATTTGCTGAGGCGATTTGCAGGAGGAAAGGTTGGGCAGAAATTCAGGTGCGAAGGTTTCAGCGTACTTCACCCAAGCCGGGCAACAGCTGGTAATCATAGGCAGTTTGCCACCGGTTACCACCCGATGAATGAGTTCGCTGGCTTCTTCCATAATGGTTAAGTCGGCCGAGAACGAAGTATCGAAAACGTAATCGAAGCCGATGCGGCGCAAGGCGGCATTTAGTACACCGTTCATGTCGGTACCAGCCGGCAGGCCAAATTCTTCGGCCAGGGAGATGGTGATGGACGGGGCGTACTGTACCACTTGAATTTTTTCTTTTTTCTGAAGAGCCGCCTGAACCTCGCTGATGTTGATTTTTTCACTTAGCGCGCCAGTCGGGCAGACCATAATACACTGTCCGCAGTTTACACAGCTGCTGGTGTTCAGCCCACGGTTGAAGGAGGTCCCGATCACGGTCTTGCTGCCCCGGTTAATGAAATCGATGGCTGAAACGCCCATGGTTTCTTCACAAACCCTTACACAGCGCCCACAAAGGATGCATTTCTCAGGGTCGCGAACGATACTACGGCCGCTGTGATCCAGCTTGTGGCTGTTCTTTACTCCGCGGATCCGGCGTTCAACCACGTGGTGTTCCTTGGCCAGAGATTGCAGTTCGCAATTCTGGTTGCGCACGCAATACAGGCAATCATCCGGATGGTTGGATAGCAAGAGTTCGACAATGGTTTTGCGGGATTCGATAACGCGCGAAGAATGCGTGTGGATTTTCATCCCCTGCTGCACCGGGAAAGAGCAGGAGGGAATGAGTTTGCCCGTTGCCAGATCTTCAACAACACAAATACGACAGGTCCCGGTGGGAATGAACTTCCGCATGTGACATAAGGTGGGAACCTTGATGCCGGCTTTTTTCAGGGTATCCAGGATGGTTTCGCCGCTCTGGGCTTCCACCTGGCTTCCGTTGACTTCTATATAGAATTTCATGTTCGTAATTTTTATATTTTAAGATCAGGCAACAGAGATGGCGTCAAACTTACAGGCTTCCTGACAGCTTCCGCAGCCGATACATTTATCTTCAACAATAAAATGAGGACTCTTCTTCGTGCCGATGATAGCGCCGGTGGGGCATTTTTTGGAACACACCGTACAGCCGGTACATTTCTCAACATCGATTTTGAAGACCCGCAGGTCGGTGCAGGCACCGGCCGGACAGGTGCGATCAAACACGTGCGCCTCATACTCGTGACGGAAATAGCGCAGCGTGCTCAATACAGGATTGGGCGCGGTCTGTCCAAGTCCGCAGAGGGAGGTTTCACGAATGACCCTACCCAGTTTTTCCAGCTGCATCACACCCTTCATGCGCTCCAGCGCCTCGTATTTCTCGCCTTTCTGAGGTTTGTGGGTGATGCTCTGCAAAATTTCCAGCATGCGCTTGGTGCCTTCGCGGCAAGGGATACACTTGCCGCAGCTTTCGCGCTGAATGAAGTCCATAAAGAATTTGGCAATGTCTACCATACAGGTGTCTTCATCCATTACGACCAGACCACCACTGCCCATCATAGCACCGGCTTTAATCAGCGACTCATACTCGATGGGAATGTCCAGGTTCTCTTCGGTAATACAACCACCCGAAGGACCACCGATCTGTACCGATTTAAACTTTTTCCCGTTAGGAATACCACCTGCCATGCTGAAGATTACATCGCGAACGGTGGTACCCATGGGAATTTCAACCAAACCTGTATACACAACTTTACCCGAAAGGGCGAAAACTTTCGTTCCCTTGCTGCTCTGTGTTCCTACACTGGAAAACCATTCGGCACCGTGAAACAGAATACTGGGAACATTGGATAATGTTTCTACATTATTAATAACGGTAGGCTTGCCGAAAAGACCGCTTACCGCTGGGAATGGAGGTCTTGGGCGCGGCATACCGCGTTTTCCTTCAATGCTATGAATCAGGGCGGTCTCCTCACCGCAAACAAATGCACCAGCTCCCATTTTCACCTTAATATCGAAACTGAAACCGGAGCCCATAATGTTCTCTCCCAATAATCCATACTCCCGGGCTTGTTCCAGTGCGATTTTCAATCGTTTGATGGCAAGGGGATACTCCGCCCTGATATATACATAGCCATGACTTGCGCCAATACCATAAGCTGCAATGGCCATACCTTCCACCAGGCGGTGGGGGTCGCCTTCAACAACGGCACGGTCCATAAAGGCACCGGGGTCGCCTTCGTCAGCATTGCAAACAAGGTATTTATCGTCAGCTTTTTCCGCAAGAGCAAACTTCCACTTCTTGCCGGTGGGGAATCCGCCGCCGCCACGTCCACGCAGCCCGCTGAGTTCAACGATGTTGCAAACGTCTTCCGGACTGTGTTTTTTCAAGGTGTTGATAAAGCCTTTGTAGCCGTCGATGGCGATATATTCTTCAATGCTTACCGGGTTGACCAGTCCGCAATTGGAAAGAACAATGCGCTTCTGCGGGGCGAAAAAAGGATGTTCTGCAACGCGCGGGGTGGATTTCCACTCCTCAGCTCCTTTTACAACAATCTGCCCGAGTGTGTCCAATCCTTCAAACTTGCCGCTGAAGGCACCGTCGAGCACCTTTTCCACTTTTTCCTCGGTAACATGTACGAAGCTGACCCTGTTTTTCCCAACTAATTGCACATCGACCAGGGGTTCTGCAGCACAGAAACCGATACAACCGACTTCAATAATTTCGGCATCGATTTTCTTTGTCTTCAGGTAGTTCTCGATGGCCACTTTGGTCTTTGCTGCACCGGCACCAAGGCCGCATGTACCCGCACCAATATAAATATGGGGCTTCTCGATGATTTCCCTGCGTAGTTTGCTCAACATATCCCGCACTTTCTGCGGGGCTTTTTCCGGATTTTCCTGCTGAAGGACTTCCTTAATCAGGCTGGTCCGGAGTTCAGGACTGTTCATGCGTGTCATGCCTGTACCTCCACCTTTGATTTATAATTATCAATGATTACTTTAATGGAATCGCTGGTGACCTTTGCATGAAACTCACCGTTCACACAAATCACAGGCGCCAGGCCGCAAGCTCCGATGCAGGCAACCACTTCAATACTGAATAAGCCGTCGCGTGTGCTCTGACCAGCTTTGATTTTCAGATGCTTTTCAAGCTCTTCAAGCACCGTGGAGGATCCCAATACATGGCATGCCGTTCCGCGGCAAACCTGAATGTGGAAACGCCCCATGGGCTCAAAACGAAACTGGTTGTAAAAGGTGGCCACACCATAAATCTTACTCGTTGGTATGTTCAGGTGAGCACCTGTTTTTACAATGGCTTCTTCAGAAAGAAAGCCCTCCTTTTCCTGAATCTCCTGCAGGATCGGGATCAGACTGTCCCGGTGAGCACCTGCATGACTACTCAGTATTTCATCTACCTGCGATTTCATGTCCTGTTGGTTTTTATAAGATTGGTTAAGAATTATTTCAAAATGCGGTGGATCTCCGGCAGCAGCCTTTTTGCATCGACTGGTTTGCGGAGGAATCCGTCAACCGGGAACCAAATGGATTCGCCGTTTTCAGAGAGATAGTCAACACCGGCCTTTAAGGTTACGGTATCTTTTACACAGATTACATGCAACTCCTTGAACCCCGGGTTTTTGCGGAATTCACGCGCCATCATCTGTACGTCAGGCTTGGTGGTCATGAGTACGTCGATGGAGGTCTGCATTAAAATCGGCATGCCTTTTAATTCCGGCGTTTCGGTAATTTCCTTTGCCAGTTCAAACCCTTCGTAATGCGTGGTCATCATTACGTCAAGAATCGCCAGGTCCGGTTTCACCTCACGAATCATTTTAATACCTTCGGTCTTATCACTGGCCGAAAAGACTTTAAAACCTTCCTTGGTGAGGATGGTTTCAATTACGGTGATAACATCAATGTCATCATCCACGATAACAACTTTTTTGGTTTCCATAGTGTGGCTTTTTTTTAGGTTAATAAGGAGTTTGTTTATGTTGTAGTGTAGTCCTTCTGAGAAAAAATAACCCTTGTGAGGATCCGCAACAATCGATGAAAGTAATTCGTAATTGTTACGCGTT
>CAZPDS010000007.1:50534-53962 GCA_964585485.1 uncultured Bacteroidales bacterium | reverse complement strand
CTTGTTTCAGGATGACGCTCCGGGCGTAGATTCTACAGGCTTGAGATCCTGAAACAAGTTCCGGATGATGCTTCAGCCCGGAGCACTGCGATCAGAAACATAGACACTGCTTCCCCTCTGCGAATAATCTCGGCGGCCCTCTGCGTTGTGCTTTTTTCTAAAAGCTTTAACCGCGGAGGACCGCAAAGGCTTCGCAGAGGTTCGCAGAGAGCAGCAGAGTCGATGGTTCCTCCATGCTCCACTTCTCCACGCTCCAGCTCTCCACCTCTCCATCTTTCTACCGCCGCTTAGCGGTACAGGCAGAGGTAGGAAGCATCGGCGGGCACGATGAGCTGGAACTTCTCATTGGCCGGCACGATGAAGGTTTCGCCCTGATTGAAATCTTTGTATTCCGCACTGCCCGGGAGTTTCACGCGCAGTACGCCCGAGGTTACGGTCATATACTCCACCGTGGAGGTGCCAAATTCATATTCGCCAGCTGCCATAACACCAATCGTTGCAGGGCCTTCGGGCATTTCAAACGCGATGGATTTTACCTTGCCATCAAAATACTCATTCGTCTTAAACATAAAAGTATGGTTTAATGTAATAAATGTAAAAAAATAATGTATTTACTATAGTATGTATATTAATTTTTAATTCTCCACTTCTCCACCTCTCCACCTCTCCACATCCCCACTCTCAATTGTCTTTATTATACACTCCCTGCACCGCCACCACACTGTCGCCCAGCTCCACATTGGTAAGGGGCGTTACCTGTGGGTAGTTGTTGAGGAAGAATTGCAGTTGAGTTCCCGAGGCGGTGACCACCCAGCCGTTGAGTTCTTCGTAGAAGAGTTGACGGGCCGGTACGCCCGTAAGCCATAGATCGAGGGCGAGGTTGTCGGGATTAAACAGATAAACTCCCAGGTCGTGCCCGATCAGCACTTTGTTCCCCATGGCGGCTGCGCACCAGGCCCGCCCCGGACCCAGTACCGTCCAGGGTTCATCTTCGTATATGTAGGTGGTGTTGAACATGTAATGATGCGCCTGTCCCGCCAGGGTATTGGTGATGCGACAAACATCGTCTTCCCCCGCGGGAATCATTGCTACGGTGTTTTCTACGGTCGGCATTACACCGTCGATAGCGCCGGAGAATTCGTAACGTACGCACAGTTGCAGATCGCTGCCCGCGGGATTTTTTTCTTCGATCACCAGCTTATCGCCGATGCGGCAGAACTGGCGTGGCGACCAGCCGTAGTAGGTGTTTACCGACATCTTCCGATCGCCGTACCGATCGTATTTCTCGTACTTGCCGTTGCGGTAGCCCACCCACAGGTAGCCCTTGTCGGCCATGAGACCCGAGAACCAGGCAAAGGGCGGGCTGATGGTAACGGGCACCTCCCAAACCGGCACCCAATCGCTCATGTCGAAGACCAGCACATCGCCCGTGTACTGCCCGCCGACGTAAAACAGCTGATAATCGCTGCACACCGCCGAGTTCAGGTAATCGGAATTGAGCTGGTAGAGGGTGCTCACCTGAAAAGCCGAATCCACTTTCAGGATGTTCAGGCCCGAGGACGTTTTCGTAACCGCTACAAAATACTTCAGTTTACGCGGCGCCTCGTTTATGGAGAGCGTGACGTACTTATTCGTGGTTTGCACTCCGTCATAGGCCTGTACCTGCAAGTAATAGGATCCGCTTTCCAGCAAAACATCATCGAGAGGGTAGGCCATGTTGAGCGAATAGCTCTTGCCTTCCGGATAGATGGTCACCGGCGGCAATACCGGAATGTTGTCAAAATTCAGCAACTGGATGCGAATATACAGTAACTGCTGGTCGTCGTACACGTCCCCGATCACCGCGAGCTCAGTAAAAACATTACAGACCTGGTGGTCGGTGGGGCTACTTAATTCGATAAAAGGAGGCTGCATATCTTTATCCTTGCGGCAGCCTGCAAGAGCGGCCAGCAGGATTAGAACCACCAGGGGCAGTAGGTTGCGTGTTCTCATACATACGAATCAGGCCTTAAAGTTACACAAAAATTTTCGCCGGCCGTATTCCTTTCGGATGGAGCCCTGTGTCATGAAGTTTTTTTGACTATTTTTGGACGTGCATTTCAATGCGAATCCCATGATGGAAAAAAAATACCCCCGATACTCCAACATCAATCTGCATTACAACATCTGGATGTCCACCGAATCGGGTGAGAACGTGATCAGCGACGAGCGGATGCAGTTGCTGGCGGCCATTAAGCAGGAAGGATCCCTGATGGCTGCTGCGCAGAAGATGGAGATTAGTTATCGCAAAGCCTGGGGCGATTTTAAGGCCACGGAGAAGTACCTTGGGTTCCCGCTGATCGAGAAACATCGCGGTGGGAAAGACGGTGGATCCACCCAGTTGACCGACGAAGGTATACGTTTGATTGAAGCTTATCAAACGTTTCGGGAATCCTTTCAGGAGGCGGTAAACAGAGTGATTATTGATTTTAAACGCACACTGAAAAAGGGATGAAAATGAATCGTCTGCTCACGTTCCTGGCCTTGGCCGTGGCGCTCGTTCTGTGGATGGGCTGTGCGTCCAATACCTCGAATCCCGACACTACAGATAATAGGCCGGGCGGCACCCTGATCCTTTTCCATGCCGGCAGTCTTTCGGTGCCCGTCCAGGCCCTTTGCGACTCCTTTGCACGGCACTATCCCGCTGTGAAGTTCCAGACGGAAGCGGCCGGCAGCAAAGAATGTGCACGTAAGATCGCGGACCTGAAAAAGCCCTGTGATGTCATGCTTTCGGCGGATTTCGCGGTGATTGATCATTTGCTCATCCCGGATCACGCCAGATGGAACATCCATTTCGCCAGCAACGAGATGTGCATCGTGTACACGGATAAATCACGCTATGCCGCGGATATCAATACCGGCAACTGGTTCGATGTGTTATTACGTAAGGATGTGACCTTCGGACGAAGCGATCCCGACAGCGATCCCTGCGGGGTTCGGGCCGTGCTCACCGCTAAACTGGCGGAGCGCTACTACGCGAAACCCGGGCTGGCCGATCGTTTGTTGGCTAAGAACCGCAACTACATCCGGCCCAAGGAAACGGATTTGTTGGCCCTGCTGGAATCGGGTTCCCTGGATTATATTTTTCTCTACCGTTCGGTGGCCCTGCAGCACGGCCTGAAGTACCTTATTCTGCCCGATGCCGTTAACCTTAAGAATCCCGGGATGGATAGTTTATATGCGCAGGTGAGCATTCAAACCCTCGGCAAAACCCCGGGATCGCAGATCACGGAGAAGGGTGCGGCCATGGTGTACGGGCTGACCATTCCGCGTAATGCACCGAACAAGGCCACGGCCCTGGCGTTTGTGGATTTTGTCCTCAGCGAAAATGGGCGGGCCATTTTAGCCGCCCACGGTCAGCCTTCGGTAGTGCCATCGCCGACAAGCAG
>CAZPDS010000007.1:21845-50524 GCA_964585485.1 uncultured Bacteroidales bacterium | reverse complement strand
TTTGATTCCATTCCTGAAACCCTGAAAAAATACGCCTTACCGGCGAAATAAGCATGAAGCTGCTGATTGCCATCGATGACACCGATAATCTGCAGAGCCGCGGAACCGGGCATTGTGCGCGGCAACTGGCGGAACGCCTTGCGGCGGAAGGCCTGGCGCAGGTGGAGGGCATCACGCGGCATCAGTTGTATGTGCACAACGACATACCCTTTACTTCGCACAACAGTTCAGCCTGCCTGATGGCGCAGGGGGCCGATCCGGAAAAAATCGCTTACTTTTGCGGTCGCTTTTTGTTGAACAACAGCGCGCCGGGCTCCGATGCCGGATTGTGCGTTGCCGCCTGGGATCAGGTGAACGACGACATCACGCAGTGGGGACAGCGTGCCAAGCGTATGGTGCTCACGATGGACGAAGCCCGGGTCCGGGCGACTGCGGAAGGGATTTTCCTGCAGGGCTACACCGGAACCCACGGCGGCATCATCGGCGCCCTTGCCGCGGTCGGCCTGCGGAAAGCCGGCAACGATGGTCGTTACCTGCACGTTGAGGGCATGCGGCGCTTGATGGGCGTGATGCGGGCAGAGGAAATTCTCCGGGAAACCGGCGTGGAAACCATCGAAACAATGGATGGTGCCGCGGTCACCGGAAACCCGCGCATACTGCTCGACCCCTGGTGGCGGCCGCTGCTGCGAAACAACAAAGCAACACTCATTGTCGAATCAATACTTGATCATCCATACCATGAATACCGAATTATCCCAAAAAACGTCCTCAAAGAGCGCAGCGCTTGAGGCATCGAAACATATCGCCGAAATCCTGTTGTTGCTGGGCATCGGCATGCTCGGCGTGCTCCTGCATGCGAAGTTCCGCGTGCCCCTGAAACTTCCCGGACATCATGGTTTGGTCTACATGGCCCTGCTGATCAGCGGTCGCCTCTTGTCCAAAAAACCTTACGCATCCAGCCTGTCCAGTGTGGGCGCGGCCGTCATGCTGATGTTCCCCCTGGGCTTTAAAGATCCGCTCATGCCCCTGTACTACCTGCTGCCCGGCCTCATTGCGGACCTGGGCACCGGGTTCGGCCGCCGGAACAGCATGAACCTGCTGCTGCTGGCCCTCGTCTGCGGCCTGTCGTATATGACCATTCCGCTTTCGCGGATGATTATCACCACGGTGACCGGATTTCCCTACGGCTCGTTTGTGGGCGGATTCCTCTGGCCGACCTTTACACATTTTGTATTCGGTGCTGCCGGCGGTCTGGCCGGTGCAAGCCTGGTGCGCGCTTTCCGGAAAAGCTAAGTTAAATGACGAAATCCTTGTTTTCATGAAGAGCAGTCTGCGATATGTAGTTCGCTTCCTTTCGGGAGGAAGCAAGCCTGGCGCGGTTCACAGCCTTATCGTTGCCGGATTCTTTCTACTGATGGTGCCGCTGTTGTTGGCTTCCTGTGCTAAAGATGAGGAAGGGCTTCCGCCGAAGCTGTCGCTGCTCACGGATTCCGCTTTGGTATACCAGGACACCGAACTCAACCCGGGCGCGGCTTTTACGGTGGGTTTGCAGGCCGACATGGGCAGCCAGGTGATCACCCATCTTTACATAGCCCGCTACCGGCAAGGGGAATGGGAGGTCATGCTCGACACGGGCATTTACAACGAGTCCTTTGTTTATTACGGAGTCCTGAACAAAGGGGTGTACCCGGAGGAGTATTGGATCTTCCGTGTAAAGGACAAAGCCGGGCGCTGGGCAGAGGTTTCCTTTACGCTGAGCAATCCGGCCGGCAGCATCTACCAGGCCGTACAGACAATGCCGTCCATTGTGCTGGGTGCCCAGCAATGCCTGACCAACGGCAGTTTCCTGGATGTGAACCATACGCATGTATATTTTCAGGACAGTGCTTTCCTGGTGCAGGATTCCATTGAATTGCTGTACTACTACGATCCGGCGGGGGATGCCAACACCATTTCCTCGCCCAACGCCAACATCGATCCGACGATCTACACCGGTGCCACCGGCCTGACGAACTGGACGGTGAAGCACGAATGTAAGTTTTTAGAAACCACCCTCAGTGCTGCTGCGTTTGATGCGGTGGTTAACGATAGCTTACTAATCGCCTCCTTTGATGCTATCAACGCCAAGCGGAAAGCCAAGAACCTGGTGGCCGGGGAGGTTTATTCCTTTAAAACGGCGCACGGGAAATTCGGTTTGTTTAAGGTGATAGATGTACAGGGCATGGAAAGCGGGACCCTTGAGGTGGCCATAAAAATACAACCATGAAGAAGCTGTTGTTTGTGTTACTGATGTTGATGATTTTCAGTTCGGCCGGGGCCCAGCAGACGGTCATCACAGGCCGTGTTTTCAGCAGTGTGACCGCGGCACCGCTGGCGGGTGCCCACGTTGGGCTGCAAGGGACGGCGCTTTCAGCCGCCACCGATCAGGAGGGATGGTTTACACTGACCACGGCGGCGAAAGGTCGTTTCACCCTAAAGTTCTCCTACATGGGTTACGCAACCGATTCATTGAAAGTCTTATTGGACGGAAGTCCGGTGAAGTTTACCAAAACCCTGTTCCCGGCCACGGTCCGCATCTCAACGGTGGAAGTCACCGCCAACCGGGGCGAACAGCCCGTTCAGACCAGCCCCGTTCGTGTGGATGTTATGACGGCTTCTGAGATTGAATCCATGCCGGTTATCTCTGCGGATGAGCTGCTGATGGCCATCCCGGGCATCAACGCCGCGCGCACTTACGGTATGTACAACAAAACCGGCGATGTCACGATGCGCGGCTTAAACCGCAACGTGCACGCCCTGCTGCTGATGGACGGCGTTCCCCTGAGCCTGCTGGATGGCAGCGCATCCAACTGGAACCGCATCGATGCCTCGAACATCGAGCGCATCGAAGTGCTGAAAGGCCCCAACAGCAGCATGTACGGCGGCAATGCCATGGCGGGGGTTATCAATATCATCACCAAACGACCGATGGAGAAACTTTCAGGCTCCGCCGGTTTCTCGTATGGATCGTTTAATACCTTTGGCGGCCGGGTGAGCCTGGGCACACGCAGCGGAAAGGGCGACAAACGTTACGCCTACGGCCTGCTCAACGCTTCCACGCGGCAGAGCGACGGCTACATCATGACGCCGGAGGAGCTGCGTGACTCCACGGATGTTGAAATGAACGTCCGCGAATACAACGTGGGCCTCAAGGGTGGCTATGTCTTTCAACCCGATCACGTGATCGAAGGGGAGTATAACTTCAGCTACGACCGGCGTGGCAACGGTTCGCAGATCTTTGAGCCCTCCGGGAATTACAATGAGTACCATACGCATTATGCGCGCCTTCGCTACAGCCGTAAAACCGCGAAAACGGAACTGTCCGTCAACGGCTTCTTCAAGCAGGAAAAGTACAGCAAGCTGAACGAAAGCATGAAGTCCAACGGACTGTATTATTTCCTGCAAACCGATGCCATCACCCGTGACTACGGGCTTTGGTGTTCCTGGTCGGCCCGGCTGGGCCAGCACCAGGAGCTTACCGTCGGCGCAGATGCGAAGTACGGCAATACCAGCAACCTGGATTATTATCACACCTCCTACGATACGATCCGATACAACGGACGCATGGGCTTCTATGGTCTCTTTGTGCAGGACATGCTCAGCCTTTGCCGCGACCGCCTGGTGATCAGCGCCGGTCTGCGCGGCGACCTGATCAACTTCGAAGGCGCCGATTTTCATATCTACAGCCCGGGCCTGACGACTGCCTTTATGGCCGACTACCAGGGCGATTTTCGCGATACTCTGTGGTTTGCGCTCAGTCCGAGGGTGGGAGTAGCCTGGAATTTTTCCGCCAGTAAAAGCGTCTATCTCTCGTGGTCGCGGGGTTTCCGCTCCGGTACCCTCAGCGATATGTGCAAGACGGGCGATGTCAACAAAGGTTTTAAACTCGCTAACCCGGGCTTGTCGCCGGAATCGCTGGATAATTTTGAAGTGGGTTCGCGCCTGCGCTTTGGCGGAAAATTCACCCTGGAGCCGGGCGTCTATCTTTCATTGGGGCACGACTTCCAATATTTCGTCGGCACGGGTGATTCGCTCTACACAACGGGTTCGAAGCTTAAACCGATGATTCGTCGCGAAAATATCGGCGAGGTGATGATCTACGGAGCGGAGCTTAAAAGCCTGTACCAGCCGAACGCACACTGGGAGTTTTTACTGAACTATTCCTACTCGCATTCCTCCGTCACCCTGTATCAGCTGGGAACCTATATTGGTAAGGATTTAACGGGTATGTCGCTGATTGAGGTGCCGGATCATATTCTCTTTGGCCGCGTTCAGTGGCGCAACCGCTTTGTGACGACGGTGCTGGGTGCCCGCTATTATTCCGCCGAGTGGGTGGACGACGAGAACACCCTGCGCATGGATCCTTACTACGTTCTGGATCTTAAGCTTTACCGGACCTTCCTGCAGCGCGCCACGGTGTCGCTCACCATTCAGAACCTGCTCAACAACCGCTTTACCGACAGCAAGGGCATGCTGAACCCGGGAATTTTCTGCCTTTTCGATTGCAGTGTTCGTATCTAAATAAAAAATCTTTACTTTTGCCCTCGATTCGCAATTTAATACATAACGTTAAATGAAACGTGAGATGGCCCGGAGCCTTTGGTTAAGTTTGCTGTTGGTGTTTTTTGTCAGCGCCGTATCCTGCAAGGATGAGGTGCATACCCCGGTGCTGCAGTTTAAAAGCGGCGGTGCCTATGTGTCCGACAGTGCGGTGATTCCTTTCGGGGAACCCGTTGTTTTCGGGCTGAGCGGAGATGGTGGCGGGGTCAACCTCACCATGCTGCGGGTCACGGTGGAGTCGGAAGCGGGCATCAAAACGATACTTGATACCGGCATGAACCTCACGGGGCTTGACTGGACGCGGGTTTTCGCCAAGGGTGATGGCTGGAATGAGTTGTGGACCTTCACGGTAATGAACCGCGACCGCGAGCAGACGAGTGTTTCCATGCGCATCTTCAAGGATTCCGCATCAAGTTATGGTGAGATCACCAGCTTGCCGTCGGTGCTGCTGGGCCTGCAACAAAACCTAAGCACACCGAATTTCCTGGATCCCGCTACCGGCCTGACGTACCTGCCGGCGGGGGTTACAAGTGCCGTGGAAGGCACCCTTGATATCGCCTGTTATTACGATGCGTCGGATTCCTATACCATCTTTTCGCCCGGCTGTGCCTTATCGGAAACCTATTATTCCTGCTTTTCCTCGTGGACCCTACGAAATTACACTGCCTGGGACATCGGAACCACCGTGAGTGCGGCCGCTTTCGATGCCGCTGCCAACGACAGCATACTGGTGGCGTCCTACAACGATGTGTACGGGAAAAAGAAATACAAATTCCTCACCCCGAATCTCGTGATACCGTTTAAGACAGCGGCCGGGAAACTGGGGCTGGTAAAGGTGGTTGCCGTAAACGGCAATGAGACCGGAACCGTTGAATTAGCCGTTAAAATCCAAAAATAAATCTTGTTTAATTTAAAATCTGTCCTTATGAAAAAGTGTTTACAATTTGTGTTGATGTTGATGTTTCCGCTGCTGATGACAGCGCAGGATACCATTGTGGGTTGGACGTTCCCGCAGGCACTCGATACCTCCGCCTTCGCCAACTTTGGAACCAGCTCAAACCTGGGTGCCCGTTTTATTTCGGCGGAAGACACTGCCGGTACGCTGCGCACCATTACCTGGACCAACGGCGTCACCACGGGCGATTACGCTGCCACCGCCGAAGGCTGGGACGATGGCGCCAATGTGAAATTCTGGGCTATCAAGTTCAAAGCCGTGGGTTACAAAGACCTCAAAGTATATTCGAAGCAACGTTCCGGTGGTAACAATCCCGGTCCGAAAGCTTTTGTGATGCAGTATCGTTTCAGTGGTGGTGAATTCATGGACATTCCCGGCGCCGACACGGTTTTTGTGGGCAACGACTGGACAACAGGTGTTGTGAGTAATCTTGCCTTACCGGAAGACTGCAACGACACCAACACCTCCATTTACATCCGCTGGTTTCAGGTAAGCAACCTGACCCAGGGCGGTGTGGCGGTGAACGACAGCGGCGTTAGCAAAATCGATGACGTCTTCATTCTCGGAACCGTTGTTTCCAGTGGTGTTGAAGAAGCTGCGGCGGTACACAGCCTGCAGGTTTATCCCAACCCCGCCAATGATTACCTGATGGTGGAAGCCACGGAAAACAGTTTGCTGCGCCTTTGTGATCTCGTGGGCAATGTGGTATCGGAAAGCCGTATGGGCTCAGCGTCGGTACGCCTCGATATCAGCGATCTCTGCGCCGGTATGTATTTCCTCTCCGCAACGGATCCCGCAACCCGTAATACGATTACACGTAAAGTCATTGTTAAGTAACATCCGGAAGTAAAAATTTTATTCCACCACGGTCGGTCCACAGACCGGCCGTGGTGATTCATTTTATGCTGCAGTTATGTCGCGTTTACTTGCTTTTTGTTTTTGTATGCTGACGGTAGTATCCCTCCATGCCGGCGGTATCCTTAGAGGAACCGTACGGGGTGACGATCAGCGGCCGCTGGCCGGGGCAAATGTGTTGTTGTTGCCGGCAGACCGCGGTACCACGGCGGATAGTCGCGGGGAGTACGTTCTGAGCGGGATTCCGCAGGGTGAATACGAATTGCGCGTGAGTTTTATGGGGTATACCACCGAAACGAAACATGTGATCGTGAAGGAAGGTGAAACCCTGACGGTGGATTTTGTACTGCGAAAATCTGTGATCACTACGGAAGAATTGGTGGTTACCGCTACGCGCATCGAGCGGAACCTGACCCGCGTACCCGGGCGCATTGAAGTCATCAAAAGCAAGAGCATTGAATCGTTACCGGTCTTTTCCGCCGATGATCTGATGCAGGCTGTTCCCGGTGTGATGGTCAGCCGGGGTTCTTCGGTATATTCCAGCAAAGCCATCGTGAGTATGCGCGGATTGGGAGGCAAGGAGCAAAGCCGTGTGCTGGTGCTCATCGACGGGGTTCCGGCGAACAAAACCGACGGCGGCAGCGTGAACTGGAATATGCTGAACGTGGCCGGCATCAGCAAGATTGAAATCGCGAAAGGTCCGGCCTCGTCGGTATACGGCCCCAATGCTATGGGCGGCGTTATCCAGGTGATCACCAAAAAGCCCGATACCGCCTTGTGCGGCCGGGTGAGCTTACGGGCTGGCAGTTACGGAACTATCGGCGGTAACCTGTATTTGGGTGGGAAAGTCCTGACAGATAAGGAGCGCAGGGATCGCTATTTTTACTGGACCCTTACGGGGATGGGAATGAACGGCAAAGGGTATTACACCGAGCCCAGCGACAGCGTGATTGCTTCAGATACCACCATCGTTCGCTCCTACGTCAAAGAATACGGTGCGGGCACCCGCCTGGGCTATGTGTTTAATCCGAAACATTCCGTGGAAGCGGAGGTGAATTATTATGACGACTGGCGCGGGTCGGGAACGAAGGTCGTGGAACCCAGGGGCGGCTTTACCCGCCACGCTACCTGGCAGGCACGCGGCCGCTATCGTATTACCAGCGGTATCTTCAACGTCGCGCTTAACGCTTTTCTGCAGCGCGAGAACTACCACGCCCTGAACGAATCCTACAAAGATTATTTTTACAAACTTTACGATGTTTCCTCGGTCCGCAGCGATTTTGGCGTAGCTGTTAATGTTACCCAGCCGTTGTTTAAAAACAACGAACTGACCGAAGGCCTTGATTTCCGCCAGGGCGCCGTAAATGCATCCGACGTCTATTTTACCAGCACCGACCGGGTGAACAACGCCGGCAAAATGAACTTCTATGCCGTGTACCTTCAGGATGAATACAGCTTCTGGAAGGACCGCTTCCAGCTGATTGCCGGACTTCGTTACGATTATTCGAATTATTTCGACGGCCTGTTTAGTGTGGAAACGCCTTCGGCCGCGACTGATTATCTAAATCCTTTTGTAAATGAAGACATCTCCAACGCCAGTTGGCAGGCCTTCAGTCCCAAGATTTCCTTGCAGTACCGTCCGCTGAAGTCCCTGCGCTTCTATGTTTCGGCGGCCCGCGGTTTCCGTCCGCCCATACTCGACGACATGTGCCGCTCCGGGAAAATCCGTGGCGGATTCAAGCTGGCAAACCCGGACCTGAAGCCGGAAACCATCACCAATTACGAGTTTGGTGGCGATGTTTCCTTCCGGGATAAAATTTTCTTCACCTTCTCGGCCTATTATTCTACCGGGAATGACTTTATGTATTATGTTAGCACCGGCGATTCTGTTGATTTGGGCTATACGCCGTATACGCCGGTTTTTGTGCGCGAAAATATTTCAAAGGTGGAAATTGCCGGCGCCGAAGCCGGATTCCGCTACCAGATCACGCCGCAGCTCGACGCCTGGTTGAATTATGCCTTTACCCGCGGTGTGGTTTCGGAATACGAAGTACGCGATACAGCTGCTAATTCCGACATCAGCGGCAAGTTTCTGGCCGATGTGCCCGCGCATTCGGCGTCTGCCGGCATCGCGTGGCGTAACCGCTATGTCAACGCTTCCCTGTCGTCGCGCTATGTCGGGGAAATGTTCATCAACGATAAAAATGAATTTGATAATACCTACCTGATGTCGGACCGCTACCCGGATTATGTTTTGCTCGATGTAAAAATCTGGAAAACCTTGTGGAATCACGTTCAACTCTCTGTTGACGTGCAGAATATTCTCAATAAAAAGATTTACGATTCAAAAAATCAGGTATCCGCCGGCCGTATGATCTTCGGTGAGATCGCCTATAAACTTTAAAACTGCCTACGATGAAAAAATTTGTTGTTTTTGCAATGATGTGTGCCGGCCTGTGGATGGCGGCCTGCAATGGACCTGCCGATGAGAAAACGCAGGGTGACTCAAAACCAGTCTGGGATACCGCGGAGCGCACCAATGATTTTTACGATGCCGATGAAACCCACGCACTGAGCGGTCCGATGGAAATCGACATTCTTGGTGAGATTGAAAAGCCGGTGAAAATCGACTTGCGCAAACTCCCCAAACGCAGCGTGATTGTGAAAGAAACGATCCTGAAGACCCCGGCTGATACCTTCGTCGGCGCCTATCGCTACGATGGTTACTCGCTCTATGATATTCTGAATGATGTTGTGCTGAAAAAGGCCAACGAAGCAAGCTTTCGTCCGATCATTGACCTTTTTGTGGAAATTGAAAACGCAAAAGGGGAGAAGGTGGTTATTAGCTGGGGTGAGATTTATTATCCCATTCATCGTCACGAAATTCTGATTGCCACCGATGTGATGCGCATTGTGCCCAGCAAGACGAAGGAATTGTGGACCCTTCCGGAGAAAACCCGGCTGGTGGTGGCCTCGGATCTGATCACGGCACGGAACATTTCGGAGCCTGTGAAGATCACGGTAAAATCCTATCCGCTGACGGATGTGAAGGTGCAGAAAGATCTGAAACCTTTATACAGCAAAGATTTTAAAATTACCGATAAAGGAAAAGTGCTGGAAGTACTGCCGGATTATCCCGAATATCTCACGGTGCAGAACTACCCGGCCATTTTTTACGGTCGTGGTCGCGGCATTCATAGCACCCAACCGTTCAAAGGCGTCATGATCAAGGATATCCTGGGCATGAAGTTTCCGCTGACCAACGAGCGTTTGCAGCGTGGTGTTTTTGTAGCCATTGCCGCTGATGGCTATCGTTCGGTGTTTACCTACAGCGAAGTGCTGAACCGCAACGATCAGTCGGAATTGCTGCTGATTTCCCGTCCGCAGGAGAAGGAAGATGCCGTGTTCCGTTTATTCCCGGCCATGGATTTCTTCAGCGACCGGGCCGTGAAGGCGCTTACAGAAGTTCGCTACGATCTGCGTTAATCCGACGGGCTTTCCAGACACCTTTGATGTATGCGCCTTTCGCGAACGAACTCTCCGTTTATCCTGGGGCTATCGCTCATGGCCGGCTTACTGTTGATGCTGGTGGTGGCGCCCCTGTTGGGGATGGTATTGGCCACCCCTATGCAATCGCTGTTTGAAACGGCCGCCGAACGTGAGGTTCGCGACTCCATCTGGCTTACCTTGGGGACCGCCATGGGGGCCACCCTGGTTTGTTCCCTCGGGGCGATTCCGCTGGCGTACCTGCTGGCACGAAAGAATTTCTTCCTGAAACGGCTGGTGCTGGGCTTGATTGATTTACCCATTGTGATTCCGCATACGGCCGCCGGCATCGCCTTGCTGGGTTTCATTGCACGCGATTCCGTGGCTGGCCGGGCGGCGTCGCTGGTGGGACTTGACCTGGTAGGACATCCCATTGGAATAGCGGTGGCGATGGCGTTTGTCAGCGTTCCCTTTTTGATTAACGCTGCACGTGATGGTTTCCAGGGTGTTGACGAACGTCTCGAAAAGGCGGCGCTGAGTTTAGGGGCTTCCCCGGCGCGGGTATTCTTCACCATTTCGCTGCCACTGGCCTGGCGCAACGTACTCTCCGGACTGATTATGATGTTTGCCCGCGGGATGAGTGAATTTGGTGCGGTGGTCATTGTGGCCTATCACCCCATGGTTACGCCGGTGCTGATCTTTGAGCGCTTTGGTTCCTTCGGCCTCCACTATGCCCGGCCGGTGGCAGTCTTGTTTATTTTTGTGGCCCTGCTGTTTTTTATCATACTGCGCCTACTAAACCGGAAGAACGATGCTAAGCATTAAAGGACTCTGCAAAGCCGCCGGCGATTTCCGCTTGCGCGATATTGACCTCCATGTTGAGCGGGGCGATTATTTTGCTTTGCTGGGTGTGTCGGGCAGTGGGAAAACCATGTTGCTGGAGATCATTGCCGGCATACGGTCGGCCGACAGCGGGCAGATCCGGCTGGAGGGGGACGACATAACGTTCCGTCGTATTCAGGAGCGCGGCGTGGGTATTGTCTTCCAGGATGGATCGGTGTTTCCGCACCTTACGGTGGAAGAGAACCTTGCATATCCTTTGAAAGTGCGCCGGCAAAAACGGGCGGAGGTGATAGCCTCGGTGGATAAATGGGCCCAACATACGGGAATCACGCACCTGCTCAAGCGGCGCCCCACGGGGCTTTCCGGTGGTGAACTGCGCCGTGTAGCCCTGGCCCGTACCCTGGCAATGAACCCGAGAATTCTCCTGCTGGATGAACCCTTGTCTGCGCTGGATGTCCTGCTACAGTACGATATGATGAGCCTGCTGCAACGGATTCACGCCGAGGGGCAAACCGTGATGCACGTAACCCACGACTACCATGAGGCCTATGCCCTGGCCACGCGGCTGGCGGTTTTGCAGGACGGACAAGTGTTGCAGGAAGGTAGGCCGGCCGAGGTGTTTGGCCGGCCCCTGAATGCTTTTGTTGCCGGCCTCACGGGCATTAAAAATTATTTCGAAGCCCTGGAGGCCGGTACTGACGGTGGGCGCTGCTTTGTAGTACCGGCGGGCGGATTGCGGCTTTTTTGTGGCTGCGATATTCATGCGGGGCAGTACTTCTACATCCGCGAAAGCGAGATAAAGATCAATAGTGACGTTCCGTCCGAGAATATTCTTGACGCACGGGTGACCGGGCTATTCCCCTTCCGGGGTGGGGCGGAGGTGTCCCTGGATGCCGGCTTCCTGCTGAGGGTTTCCTTGTCGGATGCGGAATTGCAGCGACTGGCGCTGCACATAGGTGCTGGCGTAAAGGTTCATTTGCCGGCCCCGGCTTTTTGTGCCGTGTGATTTTTTAGACGACCCCTTTTTAGCTACGCCTTGTTTTTGGCACATTCATTGAATAACGAAACCCAACTCACAAAAAGTATGGAGGGTTCAACAATGAAAAAGTTCATCTTCACTTTCGTCCTCGCCGTCGCCTTTCTTGGTGCACGTGCTTCCTGGCTGCCGTCGGACCTGAGCCTTCGCTTATGGGATTATTCAACGATGACCGTTGTTTTTGACGGCTACAACTATTCCAACCCGGATTCGTATTTCACGGCCCGCAACCTTGCTGGCGGAAACCATTTCATCAAAGTATACCGTGTCACGGCGCCGGCCTTCGGTCACGGTGGATTTTCCAAACTGGTATATTCGGGTTATGTTCACCTGAAACCCGGCACTTCGGTGAATGCTATGATCACCGCGGATCGCCGCCTGCTTGTTTTGAGTGAATACGCCTTGAATCCGGCGCCGGCTCCTTTCGGAGGACATCACGATAATGGTAACCATTATGGTTACGGGAATGGTCACGGTAATCCTCACAACAATTATGGTGGCAACAACTACAATGCAGCGATGGGGATGAGCGCTCCGGATTTCAACGCGCTGTGTGCTGTAGTGGCCAACACCTCCTTTGATGATACTAAACTTGCCTTGTGCCGGCAGGCGGTCAGCGCCAACTATGTTAGCAGCAATCAGGTGCGTGATCTGATGATGTTGCTCACCTTTGAGTCGAGCCGTCTGGAACTGGCCAAATTTGCCTACCGCAATGTGGTTGATAAAAACAGGTACTATGTAGTGAACAGCGCCTTTACATTCTCCAGTTCTGTTGACGAACTTAATCGCTACATCAGTCAATAAATGTTTGTTGGATGTTTTTGGACCGCGGCTTCCGGGCCGCGGTTTTTTTTTGGCGGCGGGCATATCTTAACAATGGTTTAGGTGCGCAATCAGATATTTGACGTAATTTTGCCGGACTTTTTAGAAAAATTTCAATGCTTTATGGCAATAAGGGTGGGTATTAACGGGCTGGGACGCATCGGACGGGTTGTATTCAGGATCCTGATGAATGAGGCGGATGTGGAGTTGGTCGGCATCAACGATCTGATGAATATGGAGACCCTGGTTCATCTTATTCGATACGACAGTACCCACGGCCGGTATACGGGTACGGTAGAACAGGGTGAGGGTTGCATTATCGTTAACGGTACAAAGAGAATCCGGCTGAGCTCGGTACCCGATCCGGAGCAGATTCCCTGGAGCGAGATGGGTGTGGATTATGTGGTGGAGTCGTCCGGCTTTTTCCCGCAGCGCCAGCAGTTGGAAAAACATCTTCGCGCCGGTGCCCGCAAGGTAATCCTGTCGTGTCCTGCCGTCGATGCGCTGGATCGTACGGTCATTCTCGGTGTTAACGATAGCCTTTTAACCGCTGAAGATCGGATCGTTTCCAACGCCTCCTGCACCACAAATTGCCTGGCGCCGGTGCTGCGCCTTATCGACAAGGCCTACGGCATCGACCGTGCGTTCATGAATACGGTTCATCCCTTCACAAACAACCAGGCGATTATTGATGCGCCGCACAAAGATTTGCGCAGGGCGCGCACCGCGGGGGTCAACATGATACCAACCACGAGCACGGCGGTGGAAGCACTGTTTCAGGTGATGCCGGAGATGCGCGGTCGTTTTGATGGTTTGGCGGTGCGTGTACCGGTGCACAACGGATCGTTGATTGAACTAACGGCTCTGTTGAAAACGCAACTTACCCGTGAAGCCGTGAATGCGCTGTTGCGCGAAGCTTCGGAAACCGATCTTCAGGGGATACTGGGCTACACGGAAGATCCCATCGTGTCGTCCGACATCGTGGGCGATCCGCACAGTGGCATCGTGGATGCCCGCTGTACCAAAGTACTCGGCGGGAACTACCTGCAGTTGATAGTATGGTACGACAATGAAACCGGATATTCCAGCCGGATTGTGGATTTGCTAAAGAAAACAGGGCGGCTGGACGGCCGGCTCTGAGCGCCCGGGTGTATGACACTCATGCGTTTTTCAATCCAAAGCTGATTGCGTATCTTTGCAGCTTTACAACCTTTATAATTCTTACTTTATGATTCAGTTTGCCGCGAAGATTGCAGCGGAATTAAACCTTGCCGTGCATCAGGTTGAGAACACTCTGCGCTTATTGCAGGATGGAGCCACGATTCCTTTCATAAGCCGTTATCGTAAAGAGGTTACAGGCAGCCTGGATGAGGTGGTGATAGGCCACATCCGCGACCGGGCGCAGACCTTGCAGGAACTTGAGAAGCGCCGGGAGGTTATCCTGGCTTCGGTGCTTGAACAGGGGAAGCTTAGCGATGAGCTTAAACGGCAGTTGCTGCAGGCCGCTACCATGGCTGAGCTCGAAGATCTCTACCTGCCGTACCGGCCCAAACGTAAGACACGCGCAAGCATTGCACGGGCAAAGGGGCTGGAGCCCCTGGCTTCGTTTCTGATGGCGCAGACCCCACGGGATCCGGAAGCGGAAGCGGAGCGCTTTGTGGATGGGGAGAAAGGCGTGAATGACATTGGAGAGGCCTTGGCTGGTGCCCGCGACATTATTGCGGAGGATGTGAATGAGAATGCCAATGTGCGCCAGCGCATGCGTAATCTATTCCAGCGCGAAGCCGTGATTAGTTCGAAGGTTGTTAAAGGGAAAGAGATTGAGGGGAACAAATACGAATCGTGGTACGAGTGGAATGAACCCATGGCCAAAGCGCCGTCGCATCGGTTGTTGGCGATGTTTCGCGGGGAAAATGAAGGTTTTTTGCGGATTTCGGTGGAGCCGGATCCGGAAAAGGCCGTGGACCTGCTGGAGAAATTCGTGATCAAGAACTCCACGCCATCGGCGCTGCAGGTGCAGTTGGCCGTAAAGGATAGCTACAAACGCCTGCTACAGCCGTCAATGGAAACGGAGGTTCGTCAACTCGCTAAAGAGCGTGCGGATGGTGAGGCCATTCGCGTTTTTGCCGAGAATCTGCGTCAGTTGCTGATGGCACCGCCCCTGGGCCACAAGAATGTACTGGCGCTGGATCCCGGATTTCGTACGGGTTGCAAGGTGGTATGCCTGGATCGCTATGGTAAGCTGCTGCACAATGAAACGATCTATCCGCATCCGCCACAAAACGAGAGCCGGCAAGCAGCGGCCAAGATACAGCAATTGGTGAACGCCTATAAAATTGAGGCCATTGCTATCGGAAACGGTACGGCAGGGCGCGAAACAGAAAATTTTATCCGGCATATCCGTTTCGATCGCGAACTGATGGCGGTGATGGTTAACGAAAGCGGCGCCTCTGTTTATTCCGCCTCGCAGGTAGCCCGGGATGAATTTCCGGATTATGATGTTACCGTGCGCGGCTCTGTTTCCATTGGCCGCCGGTTGATGGACCCCCTGGCGGAACTGGTGAAGATTGACCCGAAGTCGATCGGTGTGGGACAATATCAACACGATGTTGATCAAGCGGCCCTGCAGAAAAGTCTGCAAGCCGTTGTCGAGAGTTGCGTCAACCAGGTGGGCGTGGAAGCCAACAGTGCCAGTAAGGAATTGCTGACCTATGTATCGGGTATGGGCCCTGTGCTGGCCAGGAATTTTGTGGATTACCGCGAAAAAAACGGTGGCTTTACATCCCGAAATGAGTTTAAAAAGGTTCCTCGTTTTGGTGAGAAAGCCTTTGAACAGGCCGCGGGTTTCCTACGGATACGCGATGCAGAGAATCCGCTCGACCGGAGCGCGGTGCATCCGGAAAGTTATCATATCGTCAAAAAAATGGCAGCGAAAGTAAAGGCCAGCGTGGCCGAGCTGATTGAAAAGGAGGAATTGCGCAAGCAGATCGATCTCCGGGAATTTGTAACCGGGGATACCGGACTGCCTACGTTGACAGATATTATTCAGGAACTGGCCAAGCCCGGACGGGATCCGCGGCAGACCTTCGATGTTTTCGAATTCGACCGCAGTGTGAATGCGCTGGAAGATTTGCAAGAGGGAATGATTCTGCCCGGCATTGTTACCAATATTACCGCTTTTGGCGCCTTTGTGGATGTTGGTGTACACCAGGACGGCCTGGTGCATGTGAGCCAGATGGCCAATCGTTTTATCAAAGATCCGAATGAAGTGGTAAAACTGAATCAAAAAGTGATGGTGAAAGTAATGGAGGTGGATCATAAACGAAAACGGATTTCATTTTCCATGAAAGAGGTTCAATAAATATTCAAAAAGGCGGGGTGCGGAATATACGGCGGACGGGAACGATGTGTAACCGCAAGGTGATAATAAGACGCCGATGATGCCGTTAATGCATTTCTGACTAACTTTGTCTTCAAATGAAAAGACTACTCTTTCTGATATTTTCTTTGCTCTGGCTGACCACGCAGGCTCAGCGGGAAGCGGATGTGAATAAGGACCGGCAGATCAAAGGGCTGATTATCCTGGGCACCAACCTGACGCAGGTGGACGGCGATGAGGTGGCGGGTTTTAATAAACTGGGATGGAACGCTGGCGTGGGCGCCATGCTGCCCCTGGGAAAAAACTTCGCGTTTAATCTGGAGACGCTGTACAACCAAAAAGGTGCGTTCCGGAAATACTCTATTGCCGGCGATTCTACCGGATTGCCTTATTACAAGCTTCGCCTCGATTACCTGGAAGTCCCGGCTTATTTTACCTACGAGGATCGTCATATCTGGACGGTGGGGCTTGGATTCTCCTGGGGTCGTCGTGTGGGCTACCGCGAGATTGAGCGCGGCATTCCGCAAGATTCCTCTTCACGCTACGCGAAAAATGACTGGAGCGTGCTGGTTGATCTTCAGCTGCGTGTTTGGCGACACCTGAAAGTGGATTTGCGATATTCCTACTCCATGGCCAAAATTCGTACACGCAATTACGGTCCCCTGATCAGCGGAGCCACCTGGACCCGCCAGCAGTACAACAATGTCATCGGTTTGCGGGCGGTGTATGTTCTGAATGAGAAATATGTCCCAGTACCCAAAGAGAAGAAAGCATCTAAGAACCAACGGACCGCTTCCGTTGCAAGCTGGAATTTATGAAACCAATTTCGATTATTGTAGCTATTGCTCAGAATTACGCCATCGGGAAGAACAACGATTTGTTATGGCATATTTCCGATGACCTGAAGCGTTTTAAACAGATCACCGGCGGGCATCCCGTGGTGATGGGCAAGAACACCTTCTATTCCCTGCCGCTGCGGCCCTTGCCGAAGCGCCGGAACATCGTTATTACCGACGTGCCGGGGGAGGTGATCGAGGGTTGCGAGATGGCTTATTCTATTGAGGAGGCCGTTGATCTGTGCGACGAGGAGGTGGAAAATTTTGTGATGGGCGGTGGTAGCATTTACCGGCAGTTTATGGGTATTGCCTATAAGTTATACATTACGCGGGTTCATCAGGATTTTGAAGCCGATACTTTTTTCCCGGAGATTGACCCCGCTGTTTGGCAACTTAGCGAGAAGTCGGAAGAAATGCCCGATGAAAAGAGCGGTCTGCGCTATACCTACGAGATCTGGGTTCGCAAGAATCACTTCTAGGATTACTTGCTTTTCCGCATATTGATCATATAAATGGCATCCTGACGGATCACCGTATCCAGCGGGAGATTTTTTTCAGCGGCTTTTTTGCGCATGGTCTTCATCCAGTTTTCATCATCGCGGATCACGCGTTCTTCTTTCATGATTTCAGCTTCCAACCTTTTTTGATCAGCAACAGGATCGCCGGCACCGGTGTAGATCCCGTAAAGGCGTTCAATAAAGTTGAATCCAAATTTATAGAGGTTGGCTTCCGTGGCCAGAATGATGATGAAATTGTTACGGTGAATTTCGCCATAGAGGTCAACCGTATCGGGCTTTGCCATGGGCTGTCCATGATCGTAATGCACCTCTTCGTTGTAATACCAGAAGCTGCTCGAGTTCCAGGCGTTGTTGGTGTAACCCTTGCCGAACACATTCCACCAGTAGCTGTCGGCCACCACGAGGACATCGGGCTTGCGGGTTTCGGGTGTGGATTCAAAGCGGACCATCGGGTAGGCGTAAGGCCCGTAGCCCAGGCCACACAGGAGGTTCAGCCCTTTTTCGATATCGTTGTCGGTTTCACGGGCGGTGTCGGACATTTCAATTCCATCGATCACCAGCCCGGGGAGCGGAGCGCCCATCATGTTGCCCATATAGTGACAGAGGCTGTCGAAGGCCAGGGTCATGCCGTAGACTGACCAGTGAATGCCGCCGCCGTAGTACAGCGGATATTTCGCCCTGGCCTTTTGGGATACAAACCAGGCGTTGGCGTCGATGTGATTGATGCCCATTTCCCGGCTCCGCGCCGTGTAATAGCGGTAGTTTGACATGCCGCCGGCGGAGCGGAGGAGTTTTTTAGGGATGTCCGCCGGGAAGTAACTTGCCTTGCCTGGTGCAAAATAGAGCAGCAGATGTATGTTTTCTTTGGCCAGGGTGTCCTGCAGAAATTTTACTTTGCGCAACTGATCGTCAATGATGTCGCTTCCGCGAAAATTCTCACCCGTAAAATCCTTGATATAGTTCAGCTCAAAAAGGGTATTGTTATTTCCCATCACCACGTCGCGTGCGTGTACTTCCCCGAAAAGGGAGAACCAGACCTGATTGTAAGAACGAAGGAAAAATTCTCGAAGTCCGATGTGGTCGTTTATATAGGCTTCGTACTTCTGCTGATAATCCAGCGAAGTCCAATCTTTCCAGGCGAAGGCGGGGCGTTCAGCAAATTGATAATTCCCACCAAGGGACCGTACCGGCAAGAAGGAAAACTTGAACTGCAGGGCCGGCAGGACCAGGATTCCCAGGAAAAGGACAAAAACCGCTCGTTTGATCTTGTGTTCCATTTTCCTAGAATCTGAAATAAATAAAGGGATTAAATCCGGAGGACGTGATGCTGCCCAGACAAATGATGAAAAGGAGGATGCAGAGACTGCCCAGCCAGGCCAGACGTTTCAGGGGGTAGGCCTTTTCGAACACCGCGATCTGCAACTTGTCGCCCCACCTGGTGGCCGCTACAAACGAGAAGAAGGCGCCGAGGGCAAGGATAACCCAGAAATCATTGTGGAAGCCCCAGGCCACGTCGTTGGTCTGGAATACGAACATACGCTTCAGGAAGAGTCCGATGTGTTCCACATTCTGTCCGCGGAAGAGTACCCAGCCGATCAGCGTGAGGAAAAATGTGAAGGCGATGGAGAAGACGCGTCCGGTTTTCTTGAGCCACTTGATGAGGAACAGGCGGTCGAGGATCAGGAACAGGCCGTGATACGCGCCCCAGAAGATGAAGTTCCATTCGGCGCCATGCCAGAAGCCCGAGATCAGGAAGACAAAGGCCAGGTTAAAGTACATACGGGCTGTTGAAACGCGGTTGCCGCCCAGGGATATGTAGAGATAGTCGCGCATCCAGCGGCTGAGGGACATATGCCAGCGGCGCCAGAATTCGGTGATGTTTTGCGAAATGTAGGGATTGTTGAAGTTCTCCGGAAAGATAAATCCCATTACGCGGGCCAGGCCAATGGCCATGTCGGAGTAACCGGCGAAGTCGAAATAAATCTGGAAGGCATACGCCAGGATGCCCATCCAGGCCAGGGGCGTGGTGAGGTCATCGGCTCCCATGGCGAAAATCCGGTCGGCTTCGGCCCCCAGCACATTGGCGATTAGAACTTTTTTGGCAAGGCCGATAAAAAACCGGATGAAGCCCATCAGTTGATTATCGACGGTGTATTGGTACGAACGTTCCTCAATCTGATCGGAGATCTCATTAAATCGAATGATAGGTCCGGCAATCAACTGGGGAAAGAAGAGAATGTAGAGCGCATAATTGCCGATGTTTTTCATCGGTGGTTTCACCCCGCGGTAGACGTCGATGATGTAGCTCATCTCGTGGAAGGTGAAGAAGGAAATCCCGATGGGAAGGGCGATGCGCGTCCAGCTGATCTCGCCGCTGCCGAAGACCGACAGCAGTTGGTTCACGTTTTCGACAAAGAAGTTGGCGTATTTAAAGTACAGAAGGATGCCCACGTTGAGGGTAATGGCAGCCCCCAGCAGCACTTTTCGCCGTGTTCCCCGGGATTGGTGAATGAAGTGCGCGAGGGTAAAATCGCAGACGATGGATCCGAGGATGACGAAGATAAACAGCGGGGCTCCCCAGATGTAGAAGACCACGCTGCCCAGCAGGGCGATATAATTCTTGTATTTAACATCCGCCAGAAAGTAGACCAGCAGGAATACCGGCAGGAAGAACACAAGAAACAGGCTGCTGCTGAAGACCATGGATTAAGATTTTATACGGCCACCGCGGCTTTGATGTGTGGATGCGGATCGTAGCCCTCGAGGGAAAAATCTTCGAAGGAAAATCCGAAAATATCCTTTACGGAAGGGTTGATTTTCATTACCGGCAGCGGTCGTGGTTCGCGGCTAAGCTGCAGCCGTGCCTGATCGAGGTGGTTTGAATACAGATGGGCATCGCCGAAGGTATGGATGAATTCGCCCGGCTGCACGTGGCAGACCTGCGCCATCATCAGCGTCAGCAACGCGTACGAGGCGATATTAAAGGGAACGCCCAGGAAAATATCCGCACTGCGCTGGTACAGCTGGCACGACAGTTTACCGTTGGCCACGTAAAACTGAAAGAGCACGTGGCAGGGCGGCAGGGCCATTTTCGGAACGTCCGTGACGTTCCAGGCGTTTACCAGAAGGCGACGGGAATCGGGATTCGTTTTAATCATGTTTACCACTTCAGCAATCTGATCCACACTGCCGTCTGCACCGGTCCAATGCCTCCACTGACGTCCGTATACCGGACCCAGGTCGCCCGCTTCATCGGCCCATTCGTCCCAAATGCTGACGTTGTTGTCTTTCAGGTAGGCGATGTTGGTCTCGCCCCGCAGGAACCAGAGCAATTCGTGGATGATACTGCGCAGATGGAGCTTTTTGGTGGTCAGGCAGGGAAAGCCCTGCGCCAGGTCGAACCGCATCTGGTAGCCAAAAACGCTGACCGTGCCGGTACCGGTACGGTCGCTCTTGCTCGTTCCTTGCGTAAGGACATGATCCAACAAATCGAGGTACTGCTTCATGGGTTTTATTTTGGCTTTTGCCGGGCGGACAAAAATACTTTTTTTTTGGCATTTCCATGAAGGCGCCTGTGCAAAACTTCGGTGCGCCGGTTGAGATCAAAAAATAATCGTATTTTTGCCAAAAAATTTTTACTATGGATTTGAAAGAAATTCTTGCCGTATCGGGCAAATCTGGTTTGTACAAAATTATCTCACAGACCAAGAACGGTGTGATCGTAGAAAGCTTACTGGATAAAAAGCGCATGCCGATATATGCTACCGATAAGATCAGTAATCTTGAGGAAATCAGCATATATACCGACGATAAAGAGAAACCGCTGAAAGAAATTTTCAAGTCTATTTTTGATAAAGAAAACGGTGGTGCGGCTCCGGATCCCAAATCGGACGAGGCAAAAATGAAAACCTATTTTGGAGAGATCCTTCCGGATTACGACCGTGACCGGGTATACACGTCGGACATCAAAAAAGTATATTCGTGGTATAATCTTTTATTGAAGAACGACCTGATGACTTTTGAAGAAGAGGTCGTGAAAGAAGAAGAAAGCCCGCTTGAGGAAGCATCTGCAGCGCCGGTAGAGGCAAAGAAACCGGTGGCTAAGGGTGTGAAGACAGAGAAAAAGGAGAAGAAAGCGCCTGCCTCGAAAAAGGAAACCAAGTAATTTCGGAAAGTCCGCCTTGCGGACTTTTTTTTTAGACCCCGACCATGAAAGTAATACAGGACCTGGAAATCATCCAACAACATCCGCTGAACGCGGATCATTTTGTGCTTGAATGTCATGCCCCCCAAGGCTTGCCGCCGATTGAAGCCGGGCAGTTTGCCGAGTTGCTGGTGGAACATAACAACAAGGTTTTTTTACGCCGGCCCATTTCCATTCACGATGTAGACCTGGAAAAGCAACGCATTTTCTTCCTGATTAAAGCCGTGGGTGAGGGTACGCGCGAACTTCGCCGGCGCTGCGCCGGCGAAACGCTCAACCTTGTGTATCCCTTGGGGAAGGGATTTCCCCTTGTAGAACAGGGACCGGTTCTCCTGGTGGGGGGTGGTTGCGGATCTGCACCCCTCTTGTACCTGGCCCGGGTGCTGCACGAACGGGGCATTGAACTGACGACACTGCTGGGAGCCCGCTGTGTCGATGAACTGATGGAAACCGGCGTTTTTGCGGGCTTCGGGCCCGTGGTGCTGAGTACGGATGACGGGAGCTGCGGGGAGAAAGGCTTTGTTACACGGCATGGGATATGGCAGCAGCTGGATTCGTTCAGGGCTGTCTATTGCTGCGGCCCGGAGGTGATGATGAAAGAAGTGGCACGGCTGGCACGCGGGAAAAACATCCCGTGCTATGTTTCGCTCGAAAACACGATGGCTTGCGGCATTGGCGCCTGCCTGTGCTGTGTCACCGAAACGGTCCGGGGGCACGAATGTGTATGTACAGAAGGACCGGTGTTTAATATAAATGACCTGGCATGGCAGATCTGAGTGTACGCATTGGCGAACTGGTGTTACAGAACCCGGTTCTCACAGCGTCCGGAACCTTTGGCTACGGACCCGAGTTCGAAGACTTTCTTGATATCAACCGGCTGGGGGGTATTCTGGTGAAAGGAACTACCCTGGAGCCGCGGCAAGGCAACCCTTACCCGCGTATGGCCGAAACAGCGTCGGGCATGCTAAACGCCGTGGGCCTGCAAAACAAAGGACTCCGCTATTTCCGCGACCATATTTACCCGGCCATCAAATCCTACAAAACCAATGTGCTGGTCAATGTGAACGGTTCTTCCCTTGAAGAATACGTTGCGCTGACCGAGCAATTAAACGATTTAGATGCGATTCCGGCCATCGAACTCAATATTTCCTGTCCCAATGTGAAGATGGGCGGCATGGCTTTCGGGACCCAGTGTGCCGCTGCGGCCGAGGTTACGCGGGCGGTACGGAAGGCCTGGCGTCGTACCCTCATTGTTAAATTATCGCCCAATGTTACCAGTATTGCAGATATAGCGAAGGCGGTGGAGGCTGAAGGAGCGGATGCCGTTTCCCTGATCAACACCTTGCTGGGGATGGCCATCAATGCGGAAACCCGACGTCCGGTGCTAAGTACGGTGACGGGCGGATTGTCTGGTCCCGCTATTAAACCCATCGCTCTGCGCATGGTTTGGCAGGTTTACCAAGCTGTAAAAATTCCGGTGGTGGGTCTGGGTGGCATCATGAACGCAACGGATGCCGTGGAGTTTATGCTGGCCGGGGCAACCGCTGTACAGGTTGGTACAGCGAACTTTATTGACCCGAGGGTGTCGGTGCAGATTGTCGATGGCATTGCCAATTACCTTGAGCGGCATAAGATTTCGGCGGTTTCTGAATTGATAGGTGCCTTGCAGGCAGGCTGATACCCGACTATTTCTTTTTATACAGCAGGGTGAGTTTCCGGATGGCTTCCTGGTGGATGGCATGTAGAATGCGTGTGACCGCGGTCGTGGACAAGCCGTGTTTGCGTCCGAGGAATTTCCACGATTCCACCATTTCGTTCCAGCGTTCTGCCTGAAAAATCGGCAGGTTATGTTCTTTTTTATAGCGACCGATTTCTTCCACGGTTTTCATGCGTTGGGCGAGGAGGCCTACTATTTTTTCATCGGTGGCGTCGATTTCTTCCCGCAGGCGAAGCAAATCTTCCTTTGGTGACCGGTTCCCCGTCTTCTTTTGCCGGAACGTCAGTTGGTCCAGCAGCTTCACTAATTCCAGCGGCGTGATTTGTTGCCGGGCATCGCTCAGGGCGTGGGCGGGGTCGTGGTGACATTCAATCATCAACCCCTCCATGTCCAGATCCAGGGCCTTTTGCGCGATGCTGGCGAGCTTGTCCCGTTTTCCTGAAATGTGGCTGATATCGCAAATGAAGGGTAATTCCGGGAAGCGACTTTTCATGTCAATCACGAGTTCCCACATAGGTGCGTTGCGCATCCCGGTTTTTTCCCAGGGATAAAATCCGCGGTGAATGGCGGCCAGGCGTGAAAATCCTGCTTTCTGAAAGCGTTCCACCGCGCCGGTCCACAGCTCCGGATCGGGATGCAGGGGGTTCTTGATCATGATTGAAACTGTGGTGCCGCGCAAAGCTTCCACAATTTCCTGTACCGAAAACGGGTTGCTGGTGGTTCGTGCGCCTATCCACAGGTAGTGAAAACCGGCCTCCAGGCAGCATTCCACATGAGCGGGCAGGGCGACTTCTGTGCAAACGGGCAGTCCTGTTTCGCGGACGACCTTCTGCATCCAGGGTAGTGCGGCTTTGCCTGCACCGGTAAAGCTTCCCGGGCGCGTACGGGGTTTCCACAGCCCGGCGCGGAAAAGGTCGGTGCGCCCGCCCTCCTTCAGGGCGCGGGCGGTATGCAGCAATTGTTCTTCGCTTTCGGCACTGCAGGGCCCGCTAATAATCAGCGGCGCGTTCTGGCGAAACGGAAATCCCGGGACGTTCTTCATCGACAACAAAAGTACAAAGTTTCTTGGATGGCAGTAAAAAACGCATTTAAGTAAATAAATATGACAATGTGTCAGAAAGTCCGGCTTGGTAAAAAAATTGTTCAGCGGGGGCACTATCATAAAACCAAGCCAGGAATGAAAATATTGATTATCGGGGGTGTAGCCGGAGGGGCTACCACAGCAGCCCGTTTGCGTCGTATTGACGAAAAGGCTGAGATTATAATGTTTGAGCGTGGAGAGCATATATCCTATGCTAATTGCGGATTGCCATATTATATTGGCGGTGTGATAAAAGATCGGGAAAAGCTGTTTGTTCAGACACCCGAGACCTTTGGACGTCGTTTTAATATGCAGGTTCGTACGGGCAGTGAAGTCACGCGGATCAACAAGGAGGCCAGGGAAGTGGAGGTTCGGGAAGTGAAGAGCGGGCGGGTTTACACTGAGTCGTACGACAAGCTGGTGCTGGCCCCGGGTGCCGAACCTGTGCGGCCACCCATTCCGGGCATCAATGAACCGGGCATCTTTACGTTGCGTAACGTTCACGATACGGATGTGATTAAAGGCTACCTTGCTGAACATAAGGTTCAGCGTGCAGTGGTGGTGGGTGCCGGGTTTATCGGGTTGGAGATGGCCGAAAACCTGCATCATCTGGGAGCCCGGGTTTCGATTGTGGAAATGGCGGAGCAGGTGATGACGCCCTTAGATTTTAGCATGGCTTCGTTGGTACATCAGCACCTAAAAACTAAAAATGTAGAATTTTTCCTGAAAGATGCTGTCAAAGGGTTTGAACGTAAGGATTCGGTATTGCAGGTATCCCTTAGCAGCGGCCGGGTATTGCACGCCGATCTGGTGGTGCTGAGCATTGGTGTTCGCCCCGAGAGCCGCCTGGCGCAGGAGGCGGGTTTGAAAATCGGGGAAACCCGCGGCATCAGTGTGAATGAATATTTGCAAACCAGCGATCCGGATATCTATGCTTTAGGCGATGCCATTGAATTTGAGAATCCCATCATCCATAAAAAGATGATTACCTACCTGGCGGGTCCGGCCAACAAGCAGGGTCGTATCGTGGCCGATAACCTGGCCGGTGGCAATGTGAGAACTTACCAGGGATCCATTAACACGGCGATTGCCAAGGTGTTTGATCTGACGGTAGCCTCTACCGGGGTTTCAGGAAAAACCCTGCGCGACCATCAGATCACCTATCTTTCGTCAATCACCCATCTATCTTCGCACGCCGGCTATTATCCCGATGCCTTGCCCATGACCGTTAAGATCATGTTTGCTCCGGAGACCGGCAAACTCTACGGTGCGCAAATCGTGGGATACGATGGTGTGGACAAACGGATCGATCTTTTTGCCGCGGTGGTAAAAAACAAGGGGACGATTTATGATTTGCAGGAACTGGAACATGCTTATGCGCCGCCGTTTTCGTCGGCCAAGGATCCCGTCAATATTTCAGGTTTTGTGGCGGAAAATATTCTTCGCGGACGAGTGGTGCCCATTACATGGCGTGCCCTGATGCGCCTGGATCAGCAGGAGGTCTTTCTGATTGATGTCAGAACCCGGCAGGAATATGAACTGGGTTCCATCGAAAATGCGCACCCTATTGAATTAGATTACCTGCGCGATCACCTGGCTTCCATACCGCGCGATAAGAAGATTGTGGTGTTCTGTGCGGTTGGATTACGCGGGTATGTGGCTTCCAGAATTCTTATGCAGCATGGCTTTGAGCAGGTTTACAACCTCAGTGGTGGATACAAAACGTGGGAGTTGGTAACGGGCAAACAAAGCAACGAAGACATTTTCGACAACATCGGCATTGGGAAAGACGATCATTTGTACCAGAAGGCCACTGATCAGAAGCCGCATCCGGTGGCCGCTTCCATGAAAATGGTGGAAGTGGATGCCTGCGGACTGCAATGCCCCGGACCCATCATGGAGTTAAAGAAAGCCATGGATCGCGTTCAATCCGGCGATAGTGTTTCCATCAGTGCCTCGGATCCCGGATTCGCCAAGGATGTTCAGGCCTGGGCGAATGTAACCGGAAATACCCTGGTATCGCTCACCACCAAAGGGCCGCGCTCGGTGGCCGTGGTGCAAAAGGCGGCTGAAAAGGCGGTACAGAATGCTGTTTCAGCGGGTGGCGTCAAAGATAAAACCTTCATTCTTTTCAGTGATGATCTGGATAAAGCACTCGCCACTTTCGTGCTGGCTAACGGGGCCGCGGCGACGGGCGCTAAGGTGAGCATTTTCGCCACCTTCTGGGGGCTCAACGTCCTTAAACGGCCGGATAAGCCTCAGTTGGAAAAAACCTTTATGGAAAAAATGTTTGGACTGATGTTGCCTTCAGGAACGAAAAGCCTGAAACTTTCCAAGCTTCACATGATGGGTATGGGGGGAAAGCTCATCAAAAAAACCATGCGCGATAAGCATATTGCTTCGCTCGAGGAAATGATCCAATCGGCCCGGGAGGCGGGGGTTGAAATTATTGCCTGCCAGATGAGCATGGATTTAATGGGGATAAAAAAGGAAGAGCTGATGGAAGGCGTGGAGGTGGGTGGCGTAGCCGCTTATATGGAGCGCGCAGAGTCGGCCGGGGTGAATCTTTTTATCTGAAACAGAACCGGCCCGCGAGCCGGTTTTTTTTGTTTTTGGGTCAGGAAATTTCCGATATGAAAAATCCTGCACATCCCTATTTTTTAGGGTTTTGAGCGATTTTTCCGGAATAAAATGTACCTTTGCTAGGTAATTTTTTCAAAAACGAACATTAAATTTCAGACCCTATGAGTATTGCGGATTTTAAACAGAAGCACCCCTTATTGAAAGAATGGGCCTACACCCTGAAACCCATCGACAAGGGGTATAACAATCGCACCTTATACGTGAATGTTGGTAGCGGCGAGATGAAGGAAAAACCCGTTTCTCCGCTGATGAAGGATAAGTTTGTTGGCGGTAAGGGTTTTGGACTTAAGCTTTTATGGGATGCAACCCGGCCCGATACTAAGTGGAATGACCCGGACAACGAGATTGTCATTAATACAGGTCCGATCTGTGGTATCACCCAGTATTCCGGTACGGGAAAGTCGCTGGTGGTAGCTATTTCCCCGCAAACAGATATTGTGGTCGACAGCAATGTGGGCGGTTATTTCGGACCGTTTATGAAATTTGCTGGCTTTGATTCCCTGGAAATTCAGGGGAAATCGGACAAGGAAGTTATCGTTTTTATAGATGGTGTGAATGGACGCGTCGAAATCTATGATGCATCGGGTTTGCCCATCGACAGCCATGTTATCGGCGAAGAGCTACACAAGATGTTTGCCGACAGTGACAAAGATCGTATGAATATTTCGGTGGTGGCGGCCGGTACAGCGGCAGATCATTCGTTAATCGGCTGTTTGAACTTCACCTTTTTTGACATGAAACGTAAGGTGGTTCGTTTGAAACAAGCCGGCCGAGGCGGTATTGGGACGGTTTTACGCGACAAGAAAATCAAGGCCATTGTGGCGAAAGTCCCTGGTGTTAAAGGAAATCTGAACAATGTGGTGGACATGGAAGCCATCATGGAGCGCGGAAAGCGCTTCAATACCGAAATGCGTGAGCTGGATGATTCACAGTGCCAGATGCGCAAGATCGGAACCGCCCACCTGACGCACATTATGAACGATTATGACTTGTTCCCTACGCATAATTTCAAGTTTGGCAGTCACCCCGATGCCATTAAAGTACATGCTAACGTGTACAAAGAACGTTTTACGCAGAACGTTCCCGACGGTTGCTGGATAGGCTGTAATATGTCGTGTGCCAAGGGCGTGGATAATTACGAATTGCGCACCGGTCCCTATAAAAATTCCAAGGTCATCGTCGACGGTCCTGAATACGAAACTGCGGCCTCACTGGGATCCTGTGCCGGTATTTTCAATCCCGATTTCACTATTGAAGCCAACTTTTATTGCGACACTTACGGAATTTGCACCATTACCTGGGGAACTATTTTAGGTTTCGTGATGGAATGCTACGAAAACGGCATCTTAAATGAAGAGCGCACCGGCGGATTAAAACTGAATTTTGGCAACGAAGACAGTGCCATGGAATTGCTGCATCAACTGGCCCGGGGCGAAGGATTTGGCGTGATTGCCGGTCAGGGTGTGCGTAAGATGAAGGAACTGTTTATTGCCAAAGGCTGGGGCGACGCGAAGTTCCTGCAGGATATCGGCATGGAAAACAAAGGCCTGGAGTACTCGCAATACGTTTCCAAAGAATCGCTGGCGCAGCAGGGTGGATACGCCATGACCAACAAAGGACCCCAGCACGATGAGGCTTGGTTGATTTTCATGGACATGGTGAACAACCAGATTCCCACCTTCGAAAACAAGGCTGAGGCTTTGTA
>CAZPDS010000007.1:0-21817 GCA_964585485.1 uncultured Bacteroidales bacterium | reverse complement strand
CGATGTTCCGCACGTGGTTTGGCCTGCAGGGTCTTTGTAAACTCCCCTGGAATGATGTCGAGCCGTCCAACAATCATGAACAGGCCGAGCCGGCCAAGGTGCCCGAGCATGTGGATAATTACGTTACCATCTACAAATCGGTTACCGGACTTGATCTGGACAAAGACTCACTCATCGTACAATCGGAGCGTGTCTACCAGTTTCAGCGCATCTTCAATATTCGGCGTGGATACGGTTTGCGCAAACACGACGCTCAGCCTTATCGCGCGGCCGGTCCTGTTACGGAAGAGGAATATCTTTCCCGTCAGGAACGGTACGACAAACAGTTAAAAGAAAAAGTGGGTGTGGATCCCGAAGGAAAGACCACCGCGGAAAAAGTGGCACTTTTGCGGGCCTACCGTGAAGACCAGTATGAAAAGTTGCTGGACGCTGTATACAAACGGCGGGGCTGGACGCCCAATGGCGTTCCTACCCTCGAACGTCTGAAATCAATCGGGATGGATTTACCCGAGGTGATCGAGGTGGTTACACCGCTTCAATAAGCAAACAAAAAAGGCGCCGGGAGGCGCCTTTTTTTAAAGATCGATAGCCCCTCTTAGCGTCCCTCGGTGTTTAGCACGCGGGTGTACTTTTTAAGGGAGCGCAGGGTAAGCATTATCAGTAGTCCGGCGGCCAGTGCAATTTGCCATTTTACATCCAGCCAGATTTGTCCGTCAAAAAAATAATTCTTGATGAAGTTGATGTAGGCAAACGAAAAGATGGTTCCAAAGAAGCCACTGTATTCGCGTTTTAAAATATTTTTAATACTCAGGCTCAGTTCCGCAGCCTTCCATTGCCTGAAGGCCGGAATAAAAGCCGGTGTTTTTGAAGCCCAGTTTTCATATTCCACCCCGAATTTGCGGCGGATAAACTGCTCTTCAGCAAACATGATCCGTTCGTAGTACAGCCAGAAAAGGGCCATGCAGAGGACCACAAACCAGAAGGTCCCGGCGTAGAGGATGATGCCCATCCACATAAAGAAATTTCCGAGGTAGAGCGGATGGCGAACGATGGAATATATTCCGCGGGTGTTAAGGGTTTCCGCGATCTGCCCTTCTTTGGTGTTTCGTCCTGAAGTACCCCTGGGCGTATAACCGATCGTTAGGGCACGGATCAAAAGGCCCAGGGTGGAAACACCCAGGCAAAGCAGGTTCCAGCCTAAGGAATGAAAGTTCATGATTTCGCCGGGCCCGAGGATGATCAGCAGGGTGGCTAATAAATATAATACGACGGGCAGGAACGAACGGTAACGGAACAACCAGTTACCGGATTTTTCAAATTCTTCAGCTAAGGCCATGGGTGCGGAGATTAAGTGAGAGGAGTGGTTATAACAAGGGTTGACGTTGACGGTGGTGATGCCGCAAAAGGTGTTAAAGCCGCAAAAGTACAAAATATAATGTGTTATCTTAGCGCACTGAATTTAACAGGACAACCCAGCGATGCATTTTTTTACTTTTTTGTTGTTAATAAGCCTCCTGCTGACCGCTTTTTTGGGCGTGTTGGTTTATATGCGCAACCCGCAGAGTACGGTGAACCATATGTATGTCTTACTTTCCTTTGTGGTGGCTCTTACGGGATTGAATAATTTTTTTATCAGTCTGGCGGACTCTACGGAAGAAGTGTTTTCGTTGCTTCGATTGTTCATCTTCCCCGTCACGGTTCACTTTTATTTATTGTTGACCCAGCAGGAACGGATTTTAAAGCAACGAATTCTTTATGGTTTGCTCTATCTTTTCCCGCTGGCCATTATGCTGCTGACGGACCCCAAGGATTTATTTTTTGTAAACGAGGCGGATCCGGGTTATGGATGGAGTTTCTACCTGAAACCCGGTATTATTGGATCTTCCATGCTGTTTTTTATTTTATCCCTGTCGATTTTGCTGATTCTCATGGGCGCCCGATATGTCTATAAATCGCGCGAGCATAAACAACGTATTCAAGCATGGTTTGTTCTGGGTGGTTTCGTGGGATCACTCTTATTTCCGGTTGTTTTTGACCTGACCCTGCCCATGCTGAGCATCCAGGTACCTCAGATTTCTTCTTCTGTGTTTTTGTTCGGCTACTGCCTGATAGCAATAGCCATTATCCGGTATGATTTGTTCGCGGCCACACCGGAATCGGCGGCCGAAGACATTTTGCGGAATATTACGGATACGGTTATTCTGACGGATGCTTATGATAAGATAACCTTTATAAACAAGGCGGGACTCAACTTGTTCGGATATAAGTCCAGGGACATGCTGGGTCATAAAATTCATGAATTTATTCAGGGTTCACATCCCAGTGATGCGTTACAGGAAGCGGAAGCTTATGATGCGGAAACGATTAATTCGCGCCAGGGCGAAGTCTCCGTGATGGTAACCAAGACACCTTTGTATCATGGTAATGAAATCTTCGATGGGCAAGCTTATGTTATTAAAGAGATCACGGAAATCAGCAACCTGATTCGGAGGCTCACCGAAAGTGAAGGCCGTTATCGTTTGCTTTTTGAAAAGTCGCCCGAGGGTATTCTGCTCATCCGGGATCTCAATAATAGCATCTCGGGCAACGAGGCGGCCTGCACTATTTTTGGTTTTAAATCAGTGGAACAGTTGGTTTCTACGCCAATCATTACTATTATTCATCCTGAGGACCGTGCCGTCGTTCAGCAACGGGAAATGAGCCGAAAATCGGGCCAACAGGAAGATAATATAGGCGAAGTGCGTATTTGTCGCTCCGACGGCGAAGTGCGCTCTGTAGAATATCTGATTCATAGTCTTCGGCTAAGCGGAGAGGATGTGTTGCTGGTGATGTTTCGGGATATCACCGAAAGTGTGCTTTTTCATCAAAAGCTGGCCGACAGTGAGCGAAGGTATAGTATGTTGGTGGAAACCTCGCCGGATGCCATCAGCTTGCTTGGAAAAAACATGGAAATTCTGATGGTGAATAGCCGTCTGGCGGAATTAAGTGGATTGCCCGTCACGGACATCGTCGGCCGTGATGTACGGACATTTTTCGGGAACACAGAAGTGTCTCGTAAAATTCTCGAACGGATGCAAGCTTCTTTTCAAAGTGGAGAGATCATTGAATTGGAGCGGCAGACGTGGGCTACCTCCATGGGGCCGCGCTTGTTTAAAATTACCATGGTCCCCATCCGCAATAGTACTGGTGAGATCGATATGATGATGACGGTTAGCCGTGACATTACACGTCTGGAGGAAAGTGAAGCCCTGGTGCGGAGAAACGAGGAAATTTATCGCCTCTTCCTTGAAAATTTTCAAGGTATTGCACTGCGAATGAACGTTCACAACAAGATCGAATTTCTGTACGGCGAAGTAGAGCAAATAACCGCTTACCCCATTGACGTGTTCTATCAGGACGTAAGCCGCATCCTGCGGATGGTGCATCGGGAAGATCGCTTGCCTGTGCTGCGTACCTTAAATCATCTTCGACATAATCCCGGTGAGAAAGCGATCATAGAAACACGCATCATGCGTCGCGACGGACACGTTCGTTACCTTCGGATATACCTACAGAACATTAAGACCGGATCCGATGGGCCGGGATTTATTCAGGCCGCCATGTTTGACAAGACGGATTATTATGATTTGCAGAACAAAATAATAACCACCATTATCGAAACTGAGGACCGCGAACGCCGGCGATTTGCCGAAGATCTGCACGATGAACTGGGACCGCTTTTGTCGTCCGTACGCATCTATATCAACCTGATTCAAAGCAAAGGCCCGGGCCAGGAAAAGGAACGGGAAGAGTTGATCACCTTTGCAAAGCAGTTGCTGGATGATGCGGTGGCTCAAACGAAGAACATCTCCTACAACCTGATGCCCGAAGTGCTGAGTCAATACGGCTTCTTGTCATCCATTAAATCTTATTGCCGCAAGGCGAATATTAGTGAGCGACTAAAGATTGAAATTCAGACCCAGGATATTACCGACGAAATGCGTTTTGATGAAAAGGTGGAGATTACCTTGTACCGGGTGGCGAAAGAGTTGATCAACAATACCATGAAACATTCAGGTGCAAAAAATATTTTGCTCCGGTTTTATCTGCACAATGGGATGCCCGCCATGGACTATTCCGACGACGGGATCGGTTTCGATGCCGATCAGAAATTGCAGACCAGTGCAACCCTTGGCATACGTAATATAGTTCACCGGATACAGTCGGTTAATGGAACCGCTACGTTCAGTTCGTCCCCCGGAAAAGGCATGAAAGTGATGATTCGTTTGTAAGTCGGGGCATACCCCCTAACTTTGTCTGAATGTCAGCGTTTTATGAGTTCATAACAAGGCTAATATCGGTTTGGTGGCTAAAATTTGTTTGGTCACATTTTTTTTATTGCTAATTTTGCGGCCGATTATGGCTAAACAGACCACCATTCAAGAGCCTGCCAGCGTATCCGGTGTTGGATTACATTCAGGTGCACAAGTTACTCTTACCTTCAAACCGGCGCTTGCCAATACAGGCTTGGTTTTCAAACGTATGGATCTCGACGGGCAACCCGAGATTCCGGCCGATCTTGATTATGTTGTGGACACTTCGCGTGGAACCAGCATAGAATATAAGGGAGCCAGGGTATGTACCATCGAGCATACGCTCGCGGCTTTGGCTGGTTTATCGATCGACAATGTACTGATGGAGATCGATAATGTGGAAACACCTATCATGGATGGAAGCTCGTTTCATTATGTAGAAGCCTTGAAAAAGGCCGGCATCGTGGAATTAGACGCAGAGCGTTCGGTGATCGAACTTACCGAAATGGTGGAATATAAATGTCCGGATACCGGGATTGAAATGATTGCCATCCCGAATAATCATTTCCGGGTGTCGACCATGATAGATTATGGCACACATGTGTTGGGTACGCAAAATGCGGTTTTACAACGCATCGAGGACTTTGCCACGGAAATAGCGCCCAGCCGCACGTTTGTTTTCTTGCACGAACTGGAGTACCTCCTGGCCCATAACCTGATTAAAGGCGGCGACCTGAACAATGCGATTGTATTTGTGGACCGTATCATCTCTCAGGAAGAGCTGGATCATCTGGCCACCATTTTCAATAAGCCAAAGGTAACTGTCTTAAAAGAAGGTATTCTGAACAACCTGGAGTTGCATTTTTCCAACGAACCGGCCCGCCATAAACTGCTGGATACCGTGGGCGATCTGGCGCTCCTCGGGGCGCCCCTGAATGCACACGTTATCACCAGTAAACCGGGTCATCAATCCAATATAGAATTTGCCCGGAAAATTCGCTCCCTGCTTCGTAAGCGTCCGAATACGGCACCGGTTTTTGATCTCAACAAACCTCCGCTATGCGATATTAACGACATCAAGCGGATGCTGCCGCACCGGCCGCCTTTTCTTCTTGTCGACCGGATATTAGAGATTACCGAAGATAGTATCTATGGGCTCAAAAATGTGACCATGAACGAAAGCTTCTTCGTGGGTCATTTCCCCGACGAGCCGGTCATGCCGGGTGTGTTGCAGATCGAAGCCATGGCGCAGTGCGGAGGTATCTTTGTGCTTCGTCCTATTCCCGATCCTGAGAATTACATCACCTATTTTCTGAAGATTGAAAACGTTCGTTTTAAGAATAAGGTGGTTCCCGGCGATACCCTGATTTTTGAAATTCACCTCACCGCGCCTGTACGCCGTGGAATTTGTCAGATGAAGGGAACGGCCTGGGTGGGCAATAAAGTGGCGATGGAGGCTGAATTGATGGCACAAGTGACTAAAAAACCGAACCTATGATCCAGCCGCTGGCCTATATCCATCCCCAGGCTAAAATTGCCAACAACGTGGTGATTGAACCGTATGTGACGATTCACAAAAATGTTGAAATTGGTGAAGGTACCTGGATAGGCTCCAATGTTATCATTATGGAAGGCGCCCGTATTGGCAGAAATTGCAAAATTTTCCCCGGAGCTGTGATTTCGGCCATGCCGCAGGATCTAAAATACAAGGACGAAGAAACCTTTGTGCGCATTGGCGACAACACCACCATCCGGGAGTTCGTCACTATTAACCGTGGCACCAAAGCCAGTTGGGAAACGGTGGTGGGGGACGATTGCCTGTTGATGGCGTATGTTCATGTGGCCCACGACTGTTCTATCGGCAATAACGTCATACTGGCTAATTCATCGGCCCTGGCCGGCCATATTCGTATCGAGGACTGGGCCATTGTGGGTGGTATGGTGGCTGTTCATCAATTTGTAAATATTGGGCAACATGCCTTCATTGCCGGTGGAAGCCTGGTACGCAAGGATGTCCCACCCTATATTAAAGCAGCGCGGGAACCGCTCTCCTTTGCCGGTATTAATTCGATCGGATTGCGCCGGCGAGGGTTTACAGCCGAAAAAATTAAAGAAATTCAGGATATATACCGTTTGCTTTTTGTGAAAGGATATAATGTTACCAAGGCGCTGAGTTATATTGAAGCTGAACTACCGGCCACGCCCGAACGTGATGAAATTATCTCGTTCATCGGCAATTCTTCCCGGGGTATACTCCGGGGATACTATCGAAATGCCAACGATCGGTCTTAAAATTTTAGTTATTAAATATCGATATATAAACCTGTGTGAAGATTATCATTAAAAAGTAACAACTAAGTTTTATTTGTTAATATTGCATTATAATTCACTAAATCTAAAACCATGAAACGGATTTTTCTTACACTAACATTGCTATTTACCACCTCGATCCTGCTAAACTCGTTTGCACAGACCCCGCAGGTCAATAACTCAAATTTTGAAAACTGGGAAAACATTGGAGCTGATGAAGAAGAGCCGCTGGAATGGAATTCCTTTATGACGGCTTCGGGGTCATGGTCTTCATTCGCCCAAAAATCCCTGGTGCGTTCAACATCGAAACGACCAGGTTCAACCGGCACTTACAGTGCGAAAATTTGGTCCAAAAGCATATTGGGTACGATCGCCAACGGAAACCTTACTACGGGGCAGATCAATATGGGAAGTACGACGCCTTCAAACTCCAATAATTACAATATAACCCGCACCGCCACCGCAGCCTATCATGAGGTTATGACGGCTGTTCCTGATTCGCTGGTCGTTTGGGTAAAGACTTCAATTTCGAATGTGGCCCATACTCCCAGAATCCATGCAACGGTTCATGACAATTACGACATGCGCGATCCAACGGCCTCCGGAACGGAATCTCACATTGTTGCAGAAGCAACGCTGAATTATACAACCACCGGGGGCGTTTGGGTTCGGAAAAGCATTCCGTTTATTGCGGGTGCGGCCACAACCCCGTCCTATATTATTGTTTCTTTTACGACCTGTTCTACACCGGGAACCGGCACCGCCAATGATTCTGTTGTGATCGATGATATGTTGTTGGTTTATAATCCCACCCTAACCACCGGAACCCTGGCATCGACCAACTATTACGTGGCGCCTGCCTCCGGTGCCAGTATCAGCATTCCGTATACCCTGACCGGTACCATGTATGACGATAACGTTGTAATCGCGCAGCTTTCCGATGCCAGCGGCTCCTTCGCATCTCCGGTAATTTTGGGTATGATGACCACCACCACCAGTGGCACCATCACTGGGGTTATTCCTGCCAATACGCCCAGTGGAAGCGCTTACCGCGTCCGTGTTGTCACTACTAACTATGCCGTTACGGCCGCCGACAATGGTCAGGATATTCAAATCACCCTGGCCGCGAACTCCGTGGCCCCCGTTGCAGCACAGACCCTTGAGGCCGGAACCAACGGCGCAGCCATTACCGTTACCGAAAATGGAAGTCCCGTGGAGCGTGAGTGGTTCTATTCCACTACCTCCGGTGGTCCATACGTGCCTTTTACTACACCGGAAACCGGCCTGAGTTTCACCCCCAACTTTGCGGCCGCCGGAATGTATTATGTTATTTGCAGCACTATCTGGCCTCCCTTCCTTCAGTTATACTCCAACGAAGTAGCAATTGAAGTGGCCGACAACGCGATCTCCCCATCCACCACCCAGACCATCTGGGAAGAAGCCGAAGGCACCCTGATGACCCTGACGGAAACCCCGGTCGGTACTTCCCGCGAATGGAAATTCGCTACTGTTTCCGGCGGTCCTTATAGCTCTTTTGCACCGACGGAAGTAAATTCTACCTACACACCCTATTTTGTGGATCCGGGAACGTATTACGTGATCGCGCAAAGCGTTTACAACGGTGTAACCATTACCTCACCGGAGGTGACTATTATTGTTGACCTGGCTACGGGCATTGAAGGCGCACAGGAAGTTTCCAGCATCTTGTGGGACGGTCGTGAACTCAGCATTGACCTGACCCGGACCAACTTCAATGAACCGGTGTTCACCCTTACCGATATGAACGGACGTTGCCTCCACCAGTCGGTGCTCAACGCAAGCTCCGCAAACCGCTTCGGCTTCGAACTGCCCGCCGGCGTGTATATCTATACCATCCGTGATGCACAGCATTCCGTTCAGGGTAAGTTTATGCAGCAATAATTGAACGTAACTTTATTCAAAGAGGCTGTCTTTCACGGACAGCCTCTTTTGTTTTGAAAAACACCTACCTTTGTTCATCAGCCAAGCCATGATTATTCAATTTCAGGATACCGGCAAGAAATATGATGACCAGTGGGTCTTCCGCCACCTTAAGCTTGAGGTAGCGGGGGGTGACCGCCTGGCGGTACTGGGGGGTAACGGATCGGGAAAATCCACCTTGCTGCGTCTGTTTTCCGGTGCTGTGATTCCTTCCGAGGGGAAGGTGCTGTATCTGTGTGATGAGCGGCCTGTCGCCCCGGATCAGCTTTATCGTCAGCTAGCGATGGCAGCCCCCTGGAGTGAGCTGATCGTTGAATACAGTGTTGAGGAAATGCTGCACGCGTACTTTTATTTAAAACCGCTTCAGCCGGGCATTTCCGTTCCCTTGATCCTGGAACGCGCCGGTCTGAAGGAAGCCGCGCGGAAACGCATCAGCGTCTGTTCCTCCGGTATGAAGCAACGCCTGAAACTTGCCCTGGCCCTCTATTGCGATACCCCCCTTTTGTTGCTGGATGAACCCCTGACCAACCTTGACGGAGTGGGCACCGCCTGGTATCAGCAAGCAGTACAGGATCAGCCCGACAGCCGTACGGTAGTGGTTTGCTCTAACTACACCAAGGCCGAATATGAGTTTAGCCGGCGCGAATTTGTGCTGACCTCTTCCTTGTAGGGTGGAATAATGCGGAATTTTTTGACTTCTATGCTTTTATGTTTCAAAAAAAAGTTGCATCTTTGCACCCCCATTCGTGGGGAGTTTATAAATTGTTGTTTTATTTGTTGATTTTAAATTATTTAGTATGCCAGCAAGAATGAGATTACAACGACAGGGTAAAAAGGGTCGCCCTTTTTATCACATTGTCATTGCGGATGGTCGTGCACCACGGAACGGAAAATTTATTGAACGTCTTGGCACCTACAACCCGCTATCAACCCCTGCCGAAATCAAGCTTGATTTCGACCGTACACTGGATTGGCTCACCAAGGGCGCTTCTCCAAGCGATACCGTGCGCGCCATCCTGAGCTACAAGGGAATTTTATACAAGTATCACCTGCAGAAGGGCGTTATCAAAGGCGCCATGACACAGGAACAGGCCGAGGCCAAGTTTCAGGCCTGGCTGACCGAAAAGGAATCCAAAGTGAACCAGAAGAAACGCAACATTGAGATCGCCGATAAGGACGAGAGCAAGAAGCGTCTGGATGCTGAGGCTAAGATTAATCAGGCCAAAGCCGAAGCCATTGCTAAAAAATTGGCCAAGGCTGCGGAGAAAGAAGCTCAGGAAGCCAATGCTGAAGCCGCTACCGAAACGGAAGTGGAAGCTGAAGCACCGGCCGACGAAGCACCGGCTACCGAAGAACCCGCTACGGAAGAAAGTACCGACAAGCAGGAGTAGTCGTCTCCTGTGAGCGCCGCATGGAGAAGCAAGATTGCCTTGAAATTGGTCGTATTTCCAAAACCGTTGGATACAAAGGCAGTGTTATCCTGAGCGTACTGGAGGGTTCAGCCCAAAGCATTGAAAAGGAGGGATCAGTATTCATTGAAATCAATGAAGAACTGGTTCCTTTTTTTATTGACGAAATTCAGGACACAAGTGAGGATACCGTGATCCTGAAGTTTGAGGAATTTTCGGATGTGGAAACGGCCCGAACTTTCACGGGACGGCGGGTTTTTCTTCCCATCGCCATCCTCCCCGGGCATCTCAGGGAATCGTTGATGGACAACAATATTGAAGGATACACGGTGGTGGATGAGCGCCTGGGTGACATCGGAACCGCCGCGGGCATTCTGGCCTTGCCCGGCCATTCTGTACTTAAGGTTCGTCAGGGGAAGCGTGAAATCCTCATTCCCTGGGTTCGTGAAATTATCGTGGCAACGGAACACCATGATAAAATAATTCGCCTGCGCACCCCCGAAGGTTTGATTGAGGCGTATCTTAAATGAGTTCTGGTTTTCGTTTTAAAGAGTTTTCTGTGCATCATGACCGCTGCCTGATGAAGGTCGGCACCGATGGCGTATTGCTGGGCGCATTGGCCGAGCCCGGGCGCGCAGTCCGGATACTTGACATTGGCACGGGTTCCGGATTAATCGCGCTGATGATGGCGCAGAAGTCCACCGCGCGCATTACCGGTATTGATATCGATGCGGCATCGATCGCGCAAGCCACGCAAAACGCGGCGGCCTCGCCCTGGTCGACCCGCCTGCACATGCAGCACATCTCCCTTCAGGAGTACGCTGATCAGCGAACTGAAGAAGTTGATTTTATTATCAGCAACCCGCCGTTTTTTTCACGTTCTCTTAGCTCGCCCTTTCCACAGCGAAACCTGGCTAAGCATGATGAAACGCTGTCGCTGGATGTGCTTATGCAAGCCAGTTCAAGGCTGTTGTGCCCCGGTGGTACGGCCTGGTTTATTCTACCGTCGGATCAGGCGACACGAGCGCTGAACATAGCCAAAAGTGCCGGCTTGCAAAGGGTTCGTGAAATTTCGGTCATTCCGAAAGAGGGTAAGCCTGCTCATCGTTTGGTGATGCAGTTTCTAAAGGGTGTTGAAGGATCGTCCTGCCCCGGCCACATCGTAATCCGCGATCGGCAGGGTAACTACACCGAGGCCTACCGGAAAGCCTGCGCGCCATTTTATCTGGACCCTGAAGGCACTGACCTTTAGCTGGTACAATCTTTGCGCAAACCGCGCCCCAAATCGATTTTCTTAAAAACCTGGAATGATGAAAATGCTACAATCCCTTCGCTTTTTGTTCGTCCTGCCGATACTGTGGAGTATGTTGCCCAATGCCTCGGCGCAAAAGGTCTTTGCTGTGGACAGCCAGTATGATGCGGATGTAAAAGTCTACGTAACCGATAGCCGGTACGATGCTGATTTGTGGGTTTACAAGGTCTCCTCGCAATACGATGCCGAAGGCAATAAAGGGCTTTGGTTTTTTGATGACAGTCGCTATGATGCGGACAAAAAAATCTATTTTACCGACAGCCGCTACGACGCCGACTTGTTGATTTATTTCGTCGATTCACGCTACGATGCAAAGTGGAACAAACAATCGAAAATTCATCTGATGTATTAGCGCACGCAAAGACCAATTCCAAAGCAGGAGGTCATCAGGTCTTCTGCTTTTTCTTTTTGGCGGCGGGAAACAAAACGTTATTGAGGATCAGGCGGTAGCCGGGCGAGTTTGGATACAGGCTGAGTTCGGTAGGCGGGTCGTACACGAAATGGGAATAATCTTCCGGATCGTGTCCGCCCAGGAAGGTGAACATACCATTGCCGTATTCGCCGTGAATGTAGCGGGCTTCATCGAGGGCTTTGTTTTCGCCCATGATCAGCACATTCGGTTTGATGGTTTTTTTATTAAAGGCCGTGCTTTGGCCCATAAAGGCTTTAATGATCTGATCGTGGGACTGGCAAAGCATAGTGGGTACGGGGTCCCATTTCGCGGAAAACTCGAACAGGGTAAAGAAATCGTTTCTGGCCTCAATTCGCCGGCGGTTTGTCATATCAATATCGGAGACCTCGTATTCATAGGGATTACGGCTCAGGGTAAAATTGGTAAACGCGAAGCATTGGGAATAGTCCAATTTGTTTTGCGCCTGCGGATCTGCCGGATCCCCGTCGAACACCGCATCGCAGATGTCGACGCCTTCGGCCGCCAGCGCAATATCGTAGCTGTCGGGTGCGGAGCACATGGCGAACAGATAGCCCCCGCCGGCTACAAAGTCACGGATCTTTTTTGCGACCGCAAGCTTTAATTGCGAAACCTTGGTGTACCCTAATTTGCGTGCGGTTTCTTCCGCAAGACGAACTTCTTCCTGATACCAGGCAACGTTTCGGTAGGCCGCATAAAACTTTCCGTATTGTCCGGTGAAATCTTCGTGATGCATGTGAAGCCAGTCGTAACGCGGCAGCAAACCACTAAGAACTTCCTCATCATAAACTACTTCGTAGGGGATTTCAGCATAGGTGAGTGCCAGGGTGACAGCATCGTCCCAGGGTTGTTTGTTTTTTGGGGAATAGACGGCAATTTTGGGCGATTTAACAAGTTTTACTTCATCCATGTTTACCTGGGCATCAGCGATTTCCTCCAGGATCTGCGTGGCTTGCACATCGGCGATCACCTGATAACTTACGCCCCGCAGGGTGCATTCTTCCTGGAAAGAATTACTGTACTTCATCATGAAACTTCCGCCCCGGTAGTTCAGCAACCAGCTGATTTCGACCTCGTAGGTTAGTACCCAGTAAGCAATGCCGTACGCTTTCAGGTGATTGGTCTGGGTTTCATCCATGGGAATCAGCAGGTAGGAAGCCCTTGATTCCAGCGTCATGGTGAGCACGGCCAGTAAGATCAGTACAAACTTTTTCATAAACGTAGATCAGTAAGCAAAGTTAGTCAATATCTATGAACGAAAGGCGGTCGTACTTATTTTGCGGGGCCGCCCGGGGCGGCGTTTCATAAATTAATTCAATTACGATGTATGTCATTCCGGCCTTTTTTCTTACATTTACCGCAATTTGGGGGAGCCGGCATCAAAGCGATGGGTAGGGTGGGCCTGATAAAATCATAGATGCTCTTCTAACACAAGGATAGATTCATGAAAAACCGTATACTGTTTATATTTTTACTGATCTTGATGCCGCTCACTTTTGGGATGTGTTCCGGTCCGTCGAAGGATCGGGATCATTTTGAGCCGGGCCAGGTCATTCCGCACTTGCAATGTTCGGCGGATACGAGTTTTAGTTATTGCCTTTACCTTCCTTCGGATTATGATCCGGATAAAACCTACCCCCTGATTTATGCCTTTGATGCGCATGGGAAAGGGGAGGTTCCTGTCAAACTTTTTAAGGAGATGGCGGAGAAGTTTGGCTATATCCTGATCGGATCCAACGATTCGCGCAATGGCTTGTCGCAGGAAAGCCTTATGCATATTTATGAAGTCATTTCGAGTGATGTTCTCGGGCGTTTTTCGGTGAACCGCGACCGGATCTATACGGCCGGTTTCAGCGGCGGAAGCCGGGTGGCGAGCTCCATCGCGATTTACAAAGGCGGGATAGCCGGGGTGATTGGTTGTTCGGCGGGCTTCCCGGCCGTCACGGAACCTATACAATTTCACTTCGACTACATCGGTTTTGTGGGTGATGAGGATATGAATTACCTGGAGATGATCACCCTGCAGGAAGCCTTGCAGGAAGCAGGGTACCGGCATCTGCTGGTGGTATTCCACGGCGGCCATCATTGGCCCCCGGCGGCCACTATTGCCGAAGCATTTACCTGGATGGAGGCCAATGCTATGCGTGATCTCAAAAAGGAGAAAGATCCCGACTTTATTGAGGCCAGTATTCAGAACCTGAATGTTGAAGCCCGGCAATTGGAGAAATCGGGCCAGCTGGGTGCGGCCTATGAGGTTTACGGTCGCATTGTTCTTCTTTTCGATGGCCTTGCCGATGTTACAATTTATAAAGAAAGGCTGAAAGCGTTGGGACAGCAGGCGGACGTACGCGATTTCCTGAAACAGAAGACAAGCAGTATGCAGAAAGAAATGTCGTTGCAGACTCAATACCTCAAAGCCATGACAGAAAAACCTTTATCGTGGTGGAGAATGGAGATGCCGAAGCTCAATCAGGAGGCCGCCGGGGAGGTCTCTGTGGATCGGGCTATCTACAAGCGTTTGTTGGCCTACCTAAGCCTGGCCGCGTATTCCAGCGCCAATGGTCATCTGGTGGTGGGCGATTATGTGGAGGCGGCCCGCTTTATCGATCTTTATGCGGTCATTGATCCGACAAACAGTGAACACGCCTACCTGGCAGCTTGTTTATACGCCAGCACTCAACGGCCGGGTCCGGCGTTCTTATCACTCGAAAGAGCGATTGAACTCGGTTTTCAGGACGAGGGTCGTTTTGTGGCCGATACGTTTCTTCGCTCGCTGAGGTCGGATGCGCGTTATGAGGCCTTACTTCAAAAGATGAAAAAGCAGTAATTGTATGAAAGAATTTTCACATACGGACGCTCGCGGGAAAGCCTCGATGGTAGATGTGAGTGGAAAAATGCAGGAGTTGCGCACGGCCGTAGCGCGCGGGATGATACGACTGGCCCCGGCCACACTGAAGCGCATCCGTGAAAACGAAATTAAAAAGGGCGATGTGCTTACCGTCGCAGAAATTGCCGGTACGCAGGCAGCGAAGCAAACAGCTTACCTGATCCCCCTCTGCCACACCCTCCTGCTGACCAAGGTGGAGGTGCGATGTCGCATCATCAAGGGCGGTGTGGAAGCGGAGGCGCTGGTACGGTGTACCGGCCAGACCGGTGTGGAAATGGAAGCCTTAACGGCGGTGAGTGTGGCCCTGCTCACCATTTATGACATGTGCAAGGCCGTAGATAAAAAAATGGAAATGGGTGAAATCCGGCTCATCGAAAAAACCAAGCAAGCCCCCGTGAGGGAGTAATATGTATGAAGGCGATAAAGGTTGTATCCGTTAATATTTCGGAAAAAAAAGGTACCGTGAAACATGCGGTCAAATGTATAGAACTCGATGGACAGGGTGTTCAGGGCGATGCGCATGCGGGTCCCTGGAACCGGATGCTCAGCCTGCTGGGCGTGGAGAGTGTTCGTCGTTTTGAGCAGCAGGCGGGTCGAAAAATTCAGTACGGTGAATTTGCCGAAAACATTACTACCGAAGGCATGGAGCTTTTTCATGCCCATCCGCTCGATCGTATCACGCTGGGAGAGGTGGAGTTGGAGGTGACACAAATAGGAAAAAAGTGTCATGGTGACCAATGCGCCATATACCGGGAGGTAGGGAATTGCGTGATGCCGAAAGAGGGGATTTTTTGTCGTGTACTCCGGGGCGGTAAACTGCAGTCCGGTGATGCCGGTTTTTACAGTCCCAAGGTCTATCACTGCTACGTGCTAACGCTCAGCGATCGTGCGAGCCGCGGCGAGTACGAGGATCTGTCCGGCCCCCGCCTGGAGCAGCGATTACGCGACTACTTTACAGAAAGCGGGCTTGACGTCAACGTAAGCCGGGAAGTTATCCCCGATGATGCGGAAACCCTGCGTCAGCGATTGCTGAGCAATGCTTCCGGCGCGGACTTTATTTTCACTACCGGTGGAACGGGGATCGGCGATCGTGATATCACGCCCGACGTAGTGCGGCCGATGCTGACCAAAGAAATCCCCGGTATCATGGAAATGATCCGCGTTAAATACGGTCAGGAAAAACCAAATGCACTGTTGAGCCGTGGCGTGGCCGGTTTGATGAGCAACAGTTTTGTTTTCACCCTTCCGGGAAGTGTGAAAGCGGTAAACGAATACATGGATGAGATTCTAAAAAGCCTGATGCATTTGGTTTACATGAAGCATGGGCTGGATATGCATAAGTAATAGTGAACTATGAACACAGGAATCAGCAGGGAGCGTGCGCTGGAAATGCTGCACGCGAACGTGAAGAAAGAAAGTATGATTGCGCACAGTCTGGCGTCTGAAGCGGTTTTACGGGCACTGGCACGCCGGCTGGGACAGGATGAGGACGTATGGGGTCTGGCGGGCTTACTGCACGATGTGGATGTTGAAATCACCAATGCGGATCCGAAGATTCATGGCCTCAAAGCCCTGGAGATGTTGCGCCAGGCAGGAGTGGCCGAAGAGATTGCCGTTGCGGTGAGCCTGCATAATGAAGACGCGGCCCCGGGTCCCCGTACCGAACCACTGCATTTTGCCCTGGCAGCAGGTGAAACCATCACGGGTCTGGTCACGGCGACTACCTACGTATACCCGGAGCGCAGGCTGGCGGCGGTAAAGCCGAAGTCGGTGGTGAAACGGATGAAGGAAAAATCCTTTGCTGCCAGTGTGAAACGGGAGAATATTCTGGAATGCGAACGACTGGGAATCCCCATCGAAGAATTTGCAGTGCTGGCGCTGGCCGCCATGGCTGAAATACATGAAGATCTAGGATTATAAGTAGACTATTTATGAAGATATCGTTACGGCCGGCTGAAAAGAAGGATTTGCCGGAAGTTTTGTCGCTGATCCGCGAGTTGGCCCTGTATGAAAGGGCACCACAGGAAGTAAGCGTAACGCTCGAAGAGCTGGAACGCGATGGCTTCGGTGAACAGCCCCTGTTTGAAGTCATCCTTGCCGAAAATGAAGAAGGAATTGCCGGCCTGGCTTTTTTCTACCATGCCTATTCTACATGGAAGGGCCGCTGCATATACCTGGAAGATATTATCGTGCGTGAGCCTTTGCGGGGAAATGGCATCGGCAAACTGCTTTTTGATGCGGTAATACAGCGCTGCAAGGACGTGGATGCCCGGCGCATGATGTGGCAGGTGCTTGATTGGAATACGCCCGCTATCAATTTCTACACTAAATATCAGGCGGTGCTGGATCCCACCTGGGTCAACGGTAAACTCACTCATGAGCAGATTCGCGCCTTTGAGGGTTAAAAAAGGCCTGGGCTATTAACAAGGCCGGGTTGATAATTCGGCAGACACGCGAAAAATCATAGCTTGAATAACTGTATTTTTGATGTCATCATGGCTGCATTCACGCTCCCTGTCTGGTTCAAAAAGTTTATCCGGAATTACTACCTGACCACGGGTCTCGCCTTTGTGGTATGGATGCTTTTTTTCGACAGTAATAATATGATGGTTCAACGGCAGAATCGCCGGGAATTACAGGAATGGCTGGATCAAAAGGCGTACTACGAAACCGAAACGGCGCGTAACCGCGCGGCGGTGAAGGAGCTGACCAATCCAAACGACCAACGGGCCCTGGAAAAGTACGGGCGGGAAAAATACCTCATGAAGCGGGAACGGGAAGAAATCTTTCTGATTATTCCGGAAACACAAAAAGCCAACTAGTCAGCCGCTGTCATCCTTCAATTTTTTCCCTAATATAATGTAACAATTCACGCCTCACTGCATTTATGCCTTGGGTCTTTTGCGATCATTATTTTCGTAGTATTTTGTAGTATCATTGAAAAGCAGTTGGTTACGAGATGTTTAAATTTAATTATCCCGTTTAACCGATCTGCCAGGATAAATACGTTGTTCGTTTCGTTAAAAAATTGTGATATTCCAAAAGGTTTTGTATTTTTGGCTGACCAAAATAATGTTAATGTGTTGATTTGTATAATGTTAATACCTAAACATTATGTGTGCTAAATGTACATAAAGATAAAGAAAAGATATGATTGCAGATTATAAAAAATTAAAAGTTAGGTGTTTAAGATTCATCTGAGCGATCAATTTTCCCATTGTTAACATTTATAAAAAAAGTAAGTATTATTTACTTTTTATTGAAACGAAGTACCGAAAATAAACCTACCCCCTATGAAGAAAGTCCTGTTTTTCCTGTTTTTCGGCATACTGATTTCCGCCCATGTTCATGCGCAGAGCACCTGTGCAGGGGCCATGACCCTGGTATCCGGTACGCAGTACTGCGGTACTAATAGCTACGCAGGGACCATGAACGATGATGGAGCTACGGCGCCCCTGAATCCATGTGACTCTTACTATTCCGATGGCGAGTACTGGTTTAAGTTCGTGGGTACGGGCGTTCCGCTGAGCCTGGCGGTTAGCGGACTGAGTGGCACCTATTCCGGACTTTTTGTTTTTGACGCCTGTCCGGCAGCCAGTACACCCAATTGTGTGGCGAGTTATGAAAGCGGCAGTTCGTCAGCCAATTTCACGCTGATTACGCCGGCGCTAACCTTAGGCACCACCTATTATATTGTGCTGGCCAATTGGTCAACTCCGTACTCGGTTGATTTCTGTTTGACCGGTACGGCGCTTACCTCGTATCCTATGACCACCGCCCCGCTGAACATTTGCTCCGGCGTTTATATGGATCCTCAGGGAGGATCGAATTATACCGATAATTCCGGTACTATTACACAAACGGTCTGTTCCAGCGCCGGAAATTCCATCGTTTTCGATTTTGACGTCTTCGAAACAAATGAGACGGCGGATAATTTAAAGATCTATGATGGTCCAACAACGGCCTCCCCGCTGATTGGTACCTATAGTCAGACCAACAGCCCCGGCGTTGTGGTATCGAGCGGAACCTGCCTGACGTTCTCCTGGACCACGGATGGGAATCAGGCCAGCACGCCGGGATGGATGGCGTATGTGAGTTGCGTTGTGCCTCCTGCCCCCAGTGAAGATAATTCCTTATGCGCTGGGGCAGAGCCTTTTTGTACCGGGACTACCTACAATTTTCCCGCCGGTGTCGATGCTGGCGATGGGGAATTGGGCCCGGACTACGGCTGTTTGTATAGTACACCAAACCCGATTTGGTATTTTTTGAAAATTCAGAATGCAGGTCCGATCGAAATCTATATGACAGGCTCGGCATTATCCGATATCGACTTTGCCTGCTGGGGTCCGTTCAGCTCACCTCTTACTCCCTGTACGTCTTTGCTGACAAGTGATGAGACTATCAGTCACCATGCGTCGGGAGCTTCTGCAGACTATCCATCATTGAACATGATCGATTGCAGTTATAACTCCTCTTACGAGGAATGGTGTTATATCCCCAACGCCCAGGTAGGTCAGTATTATTTGCTGATCATTACCAATTTCAGTAATGATGAACAGAATATCGTGTTCTCCCAAACGGGAGGAACAGGAGCAACGGATTGCAGTATTCTGGCGCCGCCCATTACCAACAACGGTCCGCTCTGTGTTGGCGAAACCCTGGAACTGGGTGTCACCAATCCGGTGACAGGGGCCAGTTACATCTGGTCAGGTCCGAACGGTTTCTCCTCTACTCAGATGGAGCCTACGATCACGAGTGTTACGACGGCCAATGCCGGAACCTATTCCCTGGTGATTAGCCTGGGCACAGAAACCAGTGCGCCTGTTACAACCACTGTGGTGGTGAATCCCAATCCCATCGCCGGGGCTAACGCCAGTCCGGCAACGGTATGCGCCGGAGTATCCACCACTGTTTCGGCTACCTCCTCGGTTGCCGGCAGTACCTTTGCCTGGTCTACCGGCGCAACAGGCGCTTCCATTTCGGTTACGCCTTCGGCTACGACAACCTACACGGTTACCGCCACGGCAAACGGCTGTACGGGGTCCGCTACCGTACAGGTCACGGTGACCCCCTTACCCAATGCGACTGCTGGAAGCAACTCCCCCGTGTGTTCGGGCGGAACCCTGAACCTCACCAGTTCGGGCGGAACGGTTTATTCATGGGCCGGCCCCAATAGTTTTTCCAGCGCTCAACAAAATCCATCCATTGCTTCTGTAACACCCGCAGCCAGCGGAACCTACACGGTTACCGTGACCAATGCCGGCTGTTCTGCCACGGCTGGTACAACGGTTACCGTTAATGCAACACCCGCACCGGTGCCTTCCAGCAACAGCCCCGTCTGCGCGGGAACTACGCTAAACCTGTCGGTACTGCCCAACGGTGGAACGGCCTACAGCTGGTCCGGGCCCAGCACCTACTCTTCCGCACAGCAAAACCCATCGATCTCCTCCGTAAGCGTTGCGGCTTCCGGAACGTACACGGTAACGGTTACCCTGACCGGAGGGTGTACCGCGAGTGCGACCACATCGGTTACGGTGAACCCATTGCCCACACCAACGGCCTCCAGCAATGCTCCGATATGCGAAGGAGCATCCCTCAACTTTACGGCCGGCGGAGGTGCGAATTATAGCTGGGCGGGGCCTAACAGTTTTGGCAGCAACCTGCAAAATCCGGTGATTAATCCGGTGACAGCCGCGGCCACCGGAACCTATACCGTTACCGTGACCAGCGCAGCCAACTGTTCGGCAACAACAACCACGACGGTAAGCCTTTCGCCCGTCGATAACCCGGCCTTCCTTTACACACCTGAGACCTTGTGTATTACGGGGACAGATACGCCGGCCACCATTACCGGGGGAGCCAGCGGGACCTTCAGTTCATCTCCTCCCGGACTGGTTTTCCTGAATACGGCAACAGGCTTGATCGATGTGAGTGCCAGTACCATCGGCAGCTACACGGTGACCTTTACCACCAACGGGGGCTGTACAGCCAGCGCCACTGCCAATCTTAGCATTACCAGTGCTCCGGACGCTACGATCAGTTACGGTGGTCCCTATTGCCCGTACGATACGGATCCATTGCCCTCCTTTGGTTCGGGGGCCAGCGGCGGTGTGTTCAGTTCCACAGCCGGCCTGTCCATCAATTCCTCTACCGGTTTGGTTGATCTTTCGGCCAGTACGCCGGGGACATACACTATTACGAACTTCATTGCGGCAGCGGGTGGCTGTGCTTCGGCCAGCGATGATGCTTCCATTGTCATTAACCCCACACCAACAGTGACGGTTCCGGCGGATTTGACGGTTTGCAACGGCGCGTCAGTACCGGCGGCCTCCCTGAGTGGCACGCCCTCGGGGGTTTCCTACACCTGGACCAACTCGAACTCATCAATTGGATTGGCTGCAGCAGGAGGCGGAGCCCCTCTCGGGTTTACTGCCGCCAACAGCGGAACCAGTCCGGTAAGTGGCGCCATTACCATTGTTCCCGCGGCCAATGGCTGTACGGGTGTTGCACAAACCTATACGATTACTGTTAACCCCACGCCAGTGGCCAATGTTCCGGCTTCTGTTTTCGTTTGCAACGGCGCAACCGTAGCGGCGGTATCACTCTCGGGCACGCCCCCCGGCGTGAACCTGGCCTGGACCAACTCCAATACTGCTATCGGACTTGCCGCCGGCGGAACGGGGAGTGTTCCCTCGTTTACTGCCAGCAACAGCACGTCATCCAATGCAACAGCCACGATCAGTATAAGCCCATCGGCCAACGGCTGCACGGGCACGTCGGTTAACTATACCATTACGGTATATCCGACCCCTACGGCCACGGTTACTGCAGATGCAAGTTATTGCACGGGTGTAATCGTACCCGTGACCCCGCCGATGTTGACCCCGGTGGGCGCCAACTTTAGCTGGACCAACAGCAATACGGCCATCGGTCTGGCGGCCAGCGGCAGCGGTGTTGTGCCATCCTTTACCACAACCAACAGTGCCAGTGGTACTATCAGCGGTATCATTTCCGTCACCCCGACAGCCAATGGCTGTATGGGCACTGCGGCAACATACACCCTCACTGTTTATCCGGTACCCACGGTCAGCGTTCCGGTCAGTGCGGCCTATTGCACAGGCGCAACGGTTCCTTCCGGCGTACTGACGGGTAATCCGGCCGGTGTAAGCTTTGCGTGGACCAACAGCAACACCAGCATGGGACTTGCAGCCAGCGGTA
>CAZPDS010000006.1:0-62214 GCA_964585485.1 uncultured Bacteroidales bacterium | reverse complement strand
ATCCCGCCAGGGGCGAATTCACCCTCGATTTGGGAAGCATGAAGGCCGACAAAGTAAGCGTCACCGACCTAACGGGTCGAACAATACTATCGTTCGGCAAGGTGAGTGAACGTTTGCAACTTAACCTGAGTTCCGCTGAAGCGGGCATCTACTATTGTAAAGTCCGTATCGGCCAACAAGAGTATGTAAGTAAATTGGTCAATATTAAATAAGCTGTACAGGCAAAAAAAAGAGGTTGTTCCATCCGGGAACAACCTCTTTTTTTTGATCTTCATCAACCAAACAAAAGATTGAAAACATCCTCCATCCGGGCCACGTAATGAATATGTATACCAAACCGTGAAGAGTCCAGACCCTTCCCGTTGTATTTGGAAATCACCATGTCTTCAAAGCCCAGGCGCTCAGCCTCGGCTATGCGCTGCTCAATGCGGCTTACCGGTCGAATTTCGCCCGTCAGACCCACCTCCGCAGCAAAACAATATTTCTTCGGGCAGGGAATATCTTCGGAGGAGCTAAGCACGGCCACAACCACCGCCAAATCACTAGCCGGATCTTCAACACGGATGCCCCCCGCCATATTTAAAAACACATCTTTGGCCCCAAGACGAAAGCCGCATCGCTTCTCGAGAACAGCCAGCAGCATGTTCATCCGACGCAAGTCGAACCCGGTGGAGGAACGTTGAGGTGTTCCATAGGCCGCCGAACTCACGAGCGACTGCACTTCGATAAGAATGGGCCTCATTCCTTCCATGGTGGCCGCAATACTCACGCCGCTAACATCCTCCGTGCTGTGCGATAACAACACATCCGACGGATTCCTCACCTGCCGGAGGCCCGCACTTTGCATCTCGTATATGCCCAGTTCCGCGGAGGGACCGAAACGGTTTTTGATACCCCGCAAAATCCGGAATACATGATTGCGATCCCCTTCAAATTGCAACACGGTATCCACCATGTGCTCCAGCACCTTGGGGCCGGCAATACTGCCATCTTTGGTGATATGACCTATCAGAAAAACCGGTACGCCGGTTTGCTTACAATACTTTTGAAATTCGGATGCACACTCCCGGATCTGCGAAACACTGCCAGCCGACGATTCAATTGTCGGGGTCTGCAAGGTTTGAATTGAATCAATAATCAGAAGATCCGGTTTTAAATCGCGGGCCTGACGAAATATCTCCGTGGTATTGGTTTCCGTAAAAATATAGCACGTTTTATTGACGATTCCTATGCGCTCTGCCCGCATTCGTATCTGCTGACCACTTTCTTCACCAGAGATATAAAGTACTTTTTTTTGTTGCAGATGCAAGGCCAGTTGCAGCATCAGGGTAGACTTACCAATGCCCGGTTCGCCACCGATCAGCACCAGGGATCCCGGCACAATACCTCCGCCCAGAACACGATCCAGCTCTTCGTCGCCACTGGGAACACGTGGCACATCGGCCACCTCCACTTCCTGTACCGGCCACGCCTTCTTCTCCGGTGAAGCAATAAACTGCAAATGCCCACTGGCCTCCTTTTCCTGATGAACCACTTCCTCCACGAACGAATTCCATGAATCACAGGAAGTACAATGACCCACCCATTTAGGCGACTGCGCGCCACAAACCTGACAAAAAAAGACGGTTTTTATTTTGGCCATGTAGGAAAAATAGCTGGCCCTAAAGTTTTTTAAATTCCTTAAAGGTTAGGCCGTGGCCGCCTTCGTCGCGAATCAGTATAAGCGAACCCTTCTTAAGTTTGATGATTCGCCAGATCCCGTTGGCATCTTCATTCCAGCCATCCTCAACAGAACCGGATACGGTAAATTCGCGGTAATTGTTCATCACGTACATACCCGACAAGGCGGCGGTATCAGCCGGATCGTATGCATGGTGATGATGTATTACCAGCTTTTCGCCGGTAAATTCCCATTCTTCAATACGGGTGGTATCGTCAAGGTTATCCAGGTTAATCCTGCACCAGCGCCCAAGAAGTTTGTTTTCGGTGGCCGACTTTCCGCAACTAAACAAAGTAATCGTCAGCGTAAGCAATGCCAGTGTAAGGATCAGGAATGAGTTTCTGTTTTTCATGTCAACGTATTATTACTCAATGAACCTACAAAAGTATAAAAGTAGTCGTGAATTCAAAAGAAAATTATCATTTTCTCAAAAACCGATGCCCGCCCCGCCGAATTAAGGAACAGTTGTGCTGTCGCAGCAAGTCCGGCTAAAGGTGACCGGCGTTCCTGATTTTTTGCTCAATACGGGTCGTGGAGTACCCTTCCAGAAACTCAAGTGTTACCACCTTACCGCCACGCGCTGTCACAATATCGAAGCCCACAACCTCTTCGGCCTTGTAGTCGCTTCCTTTCACCAAAAAATCAGGCTGTATGGTCTTGATCAACTCATACGGCGTGTCCTCATCAAAAAGAATAACCCCTGTTACAAACGCCAGCGAAGCCATTACCAGAGCCCGGGCTCCTTCATCAGTAATCGGGCGCGATGGCCCCTTAAGCCGTTGTACGGAAGCATCCGTATTCAAACCAATGAGCAGCACATCACCCAAATCAGCTGCGCGCGACAGATAATCGACATGCCCTTTGTGAAGCAAATCGAAGCAGCCGTTGGTAAAGACTATTTTCTGATCCTTGAATCGCCAATAGGCCAGCCATCGCTGAAGCTGTTCGGGGCTAAGAATCTTTTGATTAATCCGCCGTAGTGTTTCCATTTTTTTGTTTATTGTACAAGGGAAGGATCACGATAGAAAGCAATCCCGCCACAATGATAGCCAAGGTTTGGGCTGTCCAAAGCAACCAGCCTAAAGCATACGCTTTAGTGGCGACAGCGCCGTACAAAACCAGGGTTTCGGCAACAATAACGGGGTAAATTCCGATACCTCCCTGCACCACCATTATTCCAATAGTTCCCATCACCAGCACCGAAAACCCGGCCATCATTCCCATGCTGCTGAACTCCTCCATACTAAAAAAACACACCCAGGTCATCAGAAAATACATCACCCAAATGCCCACAGAATAGAGTAGAAAAAGAGCGGTGTGCTGAAGTTGAAAAACCGACTTCAATCCTTGCCAGAACCCGATGAAAACGCCCTTAATAAATCGAAACCAACGCATATTTTCCAGCTTTCGCCGAAAAACTATCAGCACGATCATCACCATCACTACTACCGCGCCCAATAACATCCACATGATGTATCCGCTACCGATAAAGGCCCACTTTTCACTTAAAGGTGTAATGATTTTCTCCTCCACATACTGATGGAGCAAAGAATACTGCAATACCAGATTCAACACAAAAAGAAGAAAAAACGTCAAAATATCGACCGCTCTTTCCGCCACGACAGTACCAAAGCTCTTTTGAAAAGGAACATTTTCGTACTGCGCCAAAAAACCACAGCGGCTTACCTCCCCCAGGCGCGGCAAAGCCAGATTTGCAAAATATCCGATCATCAGCGACATAAAAACATTCCAAAACCCGGGTGCGTAGCCCAGGGGCTTGAGCAACATCTGCCAACGTAAGGTCCGCAAAACATGACTCCCCAGAGCAATCAGGATAGATAAGGCGATCCAACCATAACTTGCACTGGCAAAAGAATGAAAAATTTCATCGAATTGCTCGCGCGTAAGATCTTTCGTGAAAATCCAAATAAAGAAAAGCCCCAGGGCGAGGAAAAATGAGACTTTAAAGGCTGAAAACAGAGCTTTTCGCGCTGTCATTTGGGCATTTTGTTCGTAGCCGTGTCCGGGAAAATAATCCAGGGCTTAAAGTTACGTGCTTCAGCAAAATCCATTGATGCATAGGAAATAACAATAACCACATCCCCCACGATCGCTTTACGTGCGGCCGGACCATTGATACCGATCGCACCTGAGCCACGCTTACCCTTAATTACATATGTTTCAAGGCGCTCCCCGTTGTTCACATTGACCACCTGCACTTTTTCACCCTCAATAATATTGGCCGCTTCCATCAACGCTTCGTCAATAGTAATAGAACCAATATAATTTAATTCACTGTGAGTTACGGTAACCCGGTGAATTTTTGATTTCAGGACTTCGATGTTCATGCTGCAAAATTACGAATAAATCGGATATTATCGATCAGGCGGATTTCGCCCATCCACACAGCAACACACGCAATCAGCGCCTGGCCAGCCTTCCAGGAACTTATGGGAGCCAAAGAATTCTCATCAGCAATCTCAAAATACTCCGGTCGCAGCCCGGGAACCGCCGATAATTGTTCCATCACGCGGGCCTTCAACGCTTCTGGCTCAAGCATGGTGGTGAGAGCAACAGCCTCTTGCAGAATGCGGTAGATTTCCGGCGCCAAAGCACGCTGTTCTGCAGTCAGCCTAAGATTCCTCGAACTCATGGCCAGGCCATCCGGCTCTCGAATAATCGGACAACCCACTATCCGGATGTTCATCCGATGAATCTCCACCAAACGGCGAATAATCAGCAATTGTTGATAATCTTTCTCGCCGAAAAAGGCCAGGTCCGGCTGAACGATATCAAAGAGCCGCTTTACAACTACGCCCACCCCATTGAAATGCCCGGGGCGAAAAGCCCCTTCCATCACCGACGCCAGCGATCCGAAATCGTAGTCCGTCTGCACGGCCTCCGGGTACATCTCTTCCTCCGAGGGATGAAATAAAAAGTCACAGCCCCGCGAATCCAACATCCGGGCGTCCTTCTCCGGAAACTGCGGATAGTGCTCAAAGTCACCCCGGTTATTGAATTGCAGCGGGTTTACAAAAACAGATGCCACTGTAACATCCGACTGCCGGCCACAAGCGTCAATGAGCGATAAATGCCCCTCGTGTAAGGCGCCCATCGTGGGCACAAAGCCAAGGACTTTTCCCTGACTATTCAGCGCATCAACAGCAGCGCGCATGGCTTGTACGGTTGTAATGATCTTCATAAAAAAATGCAAAGATACTACACCCACCTGATTGGCGGTAAAAATATCACGCTTTCGTAAACGCACCGTTAAAAAGTTTTTTTTTGACCAGCGGTATTTTGCTATATGCTAAATTTTTAGTACCTTTGCAAAAGTTTTGGAGTTAAAACGATGCGTATGTCAAAACACAAAGTTCTTTTTGTTACCCAGGAAATTGTACCCTACATGTGCGACAGCCATATGGGCACCACTTGTCGCCAACTCCCACAGGGAATTCAGGAAAAAGGAAAAGAGATTCGAACGTTTATGCCACGCTATGGCTGCGTGAATGAACGCCGAAACCAATTGCATGAGGTCATCCGCCTTTCAGGGATGAACCTGATCATTGACGACACCGACCACCCCCTCATTATTAAGGTCGCCTCTATTCAATCGGCTCGTCTCCAAATCTATTTCATCGATAACGATGACTATTTTCAGCGAAAATTCATTTTCACCGATAAAAACGGCGCCTGGTTCTCCGACAACGAAGAACGCGCAATTTTTTATGCCCGCGGCGTTCTGGAAACCATAAAAAAACTGGGATGGTCCCCCGATATCGTCCATTGCCATGGATGGTTCTCCAGCCTGGTGCCCCTTTACATTAAACGCGCCTTTAAAGACAACCCCATTTTCTCCGAAACAAAAATCGTGTTGTCGGTGTACAATGAAGATATGCCCCAGGCTTTCAGCAAAGACTTCGCCCGTAAAATTAAACACGAAGGCATCGCGGATAAAGACCTGAAGCACTACAAGAATGCCAACTGGACCTCACTCATGAAAGGCGCCATTGATTTCTCCGATGGAGTGATCGCCGGTAACGAAACAATGCCTTCCGATCTGAAATCCTATATCACCAAATCCGGAAAACCTTTCCTCGCATACCAAAGCCCGGAAAAATACGTTGAAGCATTCGATAATTTTTATGATGAAATCCTGGTGAACGAAGAGGTGATGTCGTAAACGAGCCCCATCACCTTCTACCCCGAACTGCTAAATAACGTTAACATTGAAAAAATCTGCTTTTTTTCTGTCTGCAACTATTGCCGTACTCTTGTTATGTACCCTCGTTTCCTGCGAAAAAAAAGAAGAAATCGGCTTTGAAGTCCAACCCCCCGAAGATAAAATTACCGTTGGTTTTGGTGACTCCTGCGGCCTGACGGCCTATACCGTTCGCGACGACTCCGTTCGAACCGACGAAACACTGCTTAACCTGATGGGTAGTTACCACGATCCGGTCTTCGGTACCAGTACGGCCGGCTTCTACGTTCAATTCCGCCTTTCGGACAATAACGTTAGCTTCGGCACGAACCCCGTGGTAGACTCAATCGTGCTCTGCCTTGAATACGACGGCGGCTATTACGGCGACCTGACTACCGTGCAGTCGGCCCGCGTTTTTGAAGTCAACGAAACCTTCCTGATCGACAGCAATTACTATTCATCCGACCGGTTTGAGTGCAACAGCACCGATCTCTACACCGGACATTTCAAGCCAAATCTTAAAGACAGCGTATTTGTCGATACCCTGGCCTATCCTCCGCAATTACGTCTACGACTTAACAACTCTCTTGCACAGAAATTCCTGAACGCATCTACAACCGAACTTTCCGACAATCCTAATTTTCTGCTGTTCTTCAAAGGCCTCTACGTGGTGGCAGATCCGGTTTCCGTCAATGGCGCCGTCATCAATTTCGACCTGCTCTCGGCAAACTCAAAATTGGTGATGTATTATCATAACGACGCTTACGACACCCTGACCTATAATTTCGTTATCAATGAAAACAGTGCCCGCGTAAACACCTTCGACCATTACGGGTACTCAGGCGCTAGTCACAGTCTGCAAATGCAAATCGCCGGCGACACCGTTCGCGGCGAGCAAAACCTTTATTTGCAAGGAATGTGCGGACTCAAAACCTATATTCGCCTTCCGGACCTAAGGCCCTTACTTAATAACGGTAATGTGGTCATTAACAAAGCCGAACTGATCATTACCCCCACCCCTTCGCTGCTTAATAGCTATGCACAGCCGGATCAACTCACCCTAAGCATGATCAATGAAGATGGCTCCTTAAGCTACCTGCCGGATCAGTATTACGGAACAGCCTATTTTGGAGGCACCTATAATACAAGCAACGGCGATTACCGCTTTAACATCGCAACCTATATTCAGTACCTGGTTCGTTATTTCGACGAATACGTAGGAAAGGGACTCTACCTCGGCCTTTCCGGATCCGCTATTAATGCGGGGCGCTTGGCTCTGAACGGTCCGAAAACCAGTTCCTCGAACCTGAGGCTGGAAATTACATATACAAAACTTAATTGACGAATTATGTGTGGTATTGTTGCTTATATCGGCCCCAAACAAGCCTATCCGGTGCTGATAAAAGGATTGTACCGTTTGGAGTACCGGGGTTACGACAGCGCCGGTATTGCCATCATTAACGGTGAGCTAAAACTGTATAAGGCGAAAGGCAAAGTTGCAGACCTCGAAAACTTTGTCAAAGACAAGGATGTCTCCGGTACGATTGGTATTGCCCACACACGTTGGGCAACGCATGGCGAACCCAACGACATAAACGCCCACCCGCATTTCAGCCAATCCAAAAACATCGCCCTTATCCATAACGGCATCATTGAAAATTACGCATCCTTACGCGAAGAATTGAAAAGCCGTGGCTATGATTTCGCCTCCAATACGGATACGGAAGTGGTGGTGCACCTCATCGAGGATATTCAACAAAACGAAAATTGCAGCCTCGTGGAAGCGGTCCGGCTGGCCCTGAATCAGGTCATCGGTGCCTACGCTATCGTGGTGATTGCTAAAGATGATCCCGATACCCTGATCGCCGCCAAAAAAGGCAGCCCCATGGTCATCGGTATCGGCGAAGACGAATTTTTCATCGCCTCTGACGCAACCCCCATTGTGGAGTACACCAAAAATGTCGTGTACCTTAATGATGAAGAAATCGCCATCCTCAATCGTCACGATGACCTGAAAATCATGACCATTGCGAACAAGGAAAAAACACCCTATATCCAAAAACTGGAGTTGAACCTGAATACGCTGGAAAAGGGTGGCTTTGAGCATTTCATGCTGAAAGAAATCTACGAACAGCCACGATCCATCCGCGATTGTATGCGGGGCCGGCTAAATCTGGTTAGTGGCGTGGTTTCGCTGGGAGGAATTCTGGACTACGAAGAAAAGATGAAAAACGCAGACCGCATTATCATGATCGCCTGTGGAACATCGTACCATGCATGCCTTGTTGGTGAATATCTTTTTGAAGAACTGGCGCGGACACCCGTTGAAGTGGAATATGCCAGCGAATTTCGGTATCGGAATCCCGTCCTTTCTGAAAAGGATATCGTGATCGCCATCAGCCAGTCGGGTGAAACAGCCGATACCCTCGCCGCAATCCAACTTGCAAAAAGCAAAGGAGCTACCATTATTGGTATTTGCAACGTCGTCGGATCCAGCATTGCCCGGGCAACCGATGCGGGCAGCTACACCCACGCCGGACCCGAGATTGGCGTGGCGTCCACCAAAGCATTTACCGCCCAGGTTTCTGTTCTTACGCTTATGGCTTTAATGATTGCTCATAAAAAAGGAACCATCTCCAAATCCAGATTCCATCAGCTTATCAATGAATTAGACCGCATCCCGGCTAAAGTTGAAGAAACACTCAAGGTCAATGAAAAGGTTTTGGAAATCGCATCACAGTTTAAAGATGCCCGTAATTTCCTCTACCTCGGCCGTGGATACAATTTCCCGATCGCGATGGAAGGTGCGTTAAAATTGAAAGAAATCTCTTACATCCACGCCGAAGGATACCCGGCCGCTGAAATGAAGCACGGCCCTATCGCTCTTATCGATGAAGAAATGCCTGTCGTGGTTGTCGCAACAAACAAGGGAACCTACGAAAAGGTCATTTCCAATATTCAGGAAGTAAAAGCCCGAAAAGGAAAAATTATCGCCATCATTACCAAAGGTGATGTTTCCGTCAAAGAACTTGCGGATTACGCCATCGAAATTCCCGAAACCGAAGAAATGTTCGTGCCGATGATTGCTACCATTCCGCTTCAGCTCCTGGCATATCATATCGCAGTTTTGCGCGGCTGCAATATCGACCAGCCCCGTAACCTGGCCAAATCGGTAACCGTCGAATAAGCACCGCATGAAACTCTACGAACTTTCTCATGCCCTCGAAACGCTGGCCCCGCTTTCGCTACAGGAATCCTACGACAATGCAGGACTGATCCTGGGTCATCCGGAATCTGAAGTACACGGAGTCCTGATCTGCCTCGATTTGTCAATGCCCATTATCAACGAAGCCATCCAGAATAACTGCAACCTGATCATCTCACATCATCCGTTCATTTTTCAAGGTGTAAAGAAAATCAATCCCCTGGAGGGAAAAGGGAAACTACTATCAGCCCTTATCAAAAACGATATTTCCGCTTACGCGATTCATACCAACCTCGATAATGCCGCCGAAGGCCTCAATAAAAAACTGGCCGAAAAAATTGGACTGAAGAACCTACGCATCCTGCAACCCCAAAGCGGACTGTTGCAGAAACTTGTGACCTTCTGCCCAAGCGCATATGCAGACGCAGTTCGCAAAGCATTGGGCGATGCCGGCGCCGGAGCCATTGGCCACTACGATCAATGCACTTTTTCTGTCGAAGGAATTGGAACATTTCGGGCCGGAGCCAAGGCAAAGCCTTTCGCAGGAAAGAAAAACATACTGCATCATGAGCCAGAAACGCGTATCGAAACAGTATTCCCTGCTTTTCGTCAAGCTGAAGTTTTATCAGCCCTCCTGTCAGCCCACCCTTACGAAGAAGTGGCCTATGATGTTTACACCCTCACAAACAAGACGCCGCTCGCCGGATCAGGCTTTACCGGAATCCTGCCAGTTCCGATGGAAACTGATCACTTCCTGCATTTCATAAAGCAAAAACTTTCGCTAAAAACCTTGTCCTTCGCTCCAGGCCAAAAAAAACAGATTTCGACCGTGGCTGTCTGCGGCGGCGCTGGCAGTTTTTTGATCCCCACTGCCCGCGCACAGGGAATTGATGCTTTAATTACAGCCGACCTCAAATACCACGACTTTCAGGAAAACGAAGGCGCAATTTTACTGATTGATGCCGGACATTTTGAAACCGAGATCCATGTGAAAGAAATACTTAAAGTTGCCTTATCGAAAAAATTTCCTAATTTTGTCATCCTCACTGCAAAGCGGGAAAAGAACCCTGTTCATTATTTGTAGTCCTTAATACATCATACCATGGCAAAGACTGTAGCAAAAAAAGCAACGGCAAAAAGCCCGGCGAAAGCACCGGTGAAAGCAAAATCAAAGGCATCGGCCAAAGCTAAATCCCCCGCAAAAAAAGCAACTGTAAAAGCTACCGTCAAACCCGCCGCCAAACCTGCCGCCAAAGCTGCAGTTAAATCAGCATCCAAATTGCCGGCAAAAAAAGTTGCAAAAAAAACCGCCCCGGTTAAAGCGGTTGCAAAAAAAGCAGTAAAAAAAACCACCACCGCAAAAGCTCCGGTTAAAAAAGTTGCTGTAAAAAAAGCAACATCAACAAAAGTTGTCGCAAAAAAAGCAACGGCCATAAAAACGCCCTTGAAGAAAAACCCAATCGCAAAGGCTCCCGTAAAAAAAACAGCAGCGAAGGCGGCCCCTGCTAAAAATATAATAGCTAAAAAGACTACGATCCCCGCTCCCGTGAAAAAAACACCGAAAGTAAATACTCCAGTTCATAAACCAATTGAAAAGAAAGTACCTGTGAAGAAAGTAACCGAAAAAAAAGAAGAGGTATCGAAAGAGCCCGCAAAAAAAGCAGCGGCTCAAAAGAAGAAACCGGCTGAAGCGGAAAAGAAGATTGCTGAAACTCCAGAGGTGACGGCTAGCCCGAAACCCAAAAAGCTTGACATGGATGACACCGGCGATATTACAATTGAGAAAAAGTTGGTAGCGCTATATAACCTGCAGCAGGTTGATACAGAAATCAATAAGATTCGAATTGTGCGCGGTGAACTTCCCCTGGAAGTCCAGGATCTCGAAGACGAAATAGCTGGTCTTGAAACACGCATTGTTAACCTGCAAAACGAAGCCGATCAACTTGATGCCAGCATTAAGGAAAAGAAAACCGGCATTAAGGATTGTCAGACGCTGATAAAAAAATACGAAGCCCAGCAAAATAACGTCCGCAATAACCGCGAATTCGAATCAATCTCGAAAGAAATTGAATTCCAGAATCTGGAAATTCAATTGTGCGAAAAACGCATTAAAGAATTTGCTACGGCGGTGGAAGCTAAAAAGAGTATTGTCTCCTCCGCAAAAGCCACCTTAAAAGAAAGATCCGACGACTTAAAACAAAAGAAAATTGAGTTGGAGGAAATCGTGGCCGAAACGGAAAAAGAAGAAGATCGTCTGATGAAAACCTTCCAATCCAATCAAAAATTTATTGAAGAACGATTACTGAACGCCTACCAGCGCATTAAAAAGAACGCCCGCAACGGCCTGGCTGTTGTGCTTGTTGAACGCGATGCCTGCGGAGGCTGCTTTAATAAAATTCCCCCTCAGCGTCAACTTGATATTCAAATGCACAAAAAAATTATTGTCTGCGAATATTGTGGCCGGATTCTCATTGACAAATCCATCATTGAAATGATGTAATTACTGAAAACAAAAAAAAGGAGGCTCTCAAGCCTCCTTTTTTTTTGCACAAAACATCAAAACCTAAACCCAAGTGTAAGTGTAATGTTGTGATTCAAATATCTGTTTTCGGAAGCCATAAGCTGACTGTTGTATAGGTAATAGTCCTCCGAAAGGGTGTTGTACACATAGGCCAGGTCGATGAAATAGGACTTGTCGCGCAAGCCAACGCCACCGCTGAAAGACATACGGCTGCCGTCATTCAGCTTATCTTTATAAGGACTTGTACTCATCTGGAAACCGCCACGAATGCTCAGCGGCGCAAACTTCAATTCTGCCCCGGCACGGATGTTCGAGCTGCCCGTATAGACCTGTTCTATAACGTCATTTTCGTCAAAAAACTTATACGATTTAGCCCGCAGCCGCGCTTCAGAATAATCCAGCCACTCATACTCAGCGCTGATTACAGCATGTTTCCCTATCACAAAACCAAGGCTGCCGATCAGGCGTAAAGGGGTGTTCAGTTTGTATTTAAAGGATCCCTGTGGTGATTCCGACGACCATTTGTTGCCATTGTCGAATTCCGAATACATTCCTTTTGAATACGAATCTTTAAACTCATAAAAAGTTGGGGTGTGAAAAGCCGCACCGACGCGAACCCAATCCGTAATCCGATATATTAAGCCCAGCTTGAAATTAAAGCCCGTTCCGCTCGTCTCTAAATTTTCATGTAGGTTCATTTCCTTAAACCCGACGATGGAGTCAACTTCATCGACTTCCTGATAACTGACATTTTCCGTAAAAGAAACCGAGGGGAAGCCGAAAGTTCCGCCAATATAGAGCCGATCGCTGTAGTTTCCACCCATGCTTAGAACGATTTCGCTGGCCGAACCCCGCTGCTCAATGTATTTTAATTGCCGGGTGCCGCCCCGCGGAACCGCTGATATGTATTGGGTAAGATCGCCGAGGGTATCGATAAGATAGGTGTCGAAAGCAAGCCAGGTACTGAAGGGATCCAGATCGGCCGGTGCCGTTCCGGTAGCCGAATGCAGATAATCGTCTACTATGGAATTTTCGTGATTATCACCGGCCATCATAATATTTTTATTATAATTGGCCAGACGGTTCATGCCCAAACCAATCTGTATACCTTTCCAGGCCGCTTCGCTGCGCTTAGGAATAATAGCAAAGACAACACCCACATTACTAATGTTGAAATTGTATTTCACGTCTTCACTTGGGTTTCCCAGATAGGAGGATGAGGATTTGGCCACGAATACAGAGGGCGAGAAACTTACTTCCGAACCCCGATAAAACCCGATGCCGGCTGGATTGGTACTCAGCACCGAAAAATCTGCCCCCAGTGCCCCAAATGAATTTCCCATTGCCAGTGAACGGGCTGTTCCACCATACACTACTTGCGAGTATCGCAAAGCATCTACCTGATTTTGTGCCAGGGCCGACATCGTCAATCCTGCCAATAGCACTATGAATGCAATCTTTTTCATGATGTCTTCAATTTAATGAACCCGTTAACGTCTGTTTCCGTTGGAGGGCGAACTGCTACGACTCCCCGAACTTGAGGAACTGCTGTGGCTGGATGACGATGAGCTGCTGGAGCTTCTCGAGGGGGTCGAATAGCTGGAATTACTGCCCGAACTACTGCCGGAAGAACGCGAAGGTGTCGAGTAGGAAGGGCTTGCACTACGACTGGGTGCGGGTGTTGAGTGCTGGTAGCTGTTCGAGTTGTTATGGGAGGGTTGTGCGTTGTACGAAGGCCGACTGCTCCCTGAGCTGCTGTTGTTGGATGGGGTAGCGGTATTTGGTTTATATTGCTGCTGTGGTTTCGCCTGGTTGTTATAATTCGGGCTGTTATAGGGTTTTGCATTCGAATTAGGCTGCTGAATCGCCCCTGAGCTCTGAGTCGGCCGCTGATACGAGGGCGTGCTGCTCGTAGGGCGCTGGTACGAAGGGGTCGTTGCAGGCTTCTGATAAGAGGGTGCAGTTGTCGGCTTCTGGTAAGAGGGCGATGTAGCTGGTTTCTGATAAGAGGGTGCCGTTGCAGGTTTCTGATAACCCGAAGAGGAAGGACGCTGATAATTGGTAGCCGGAGCCTGGTTTGCAGGCCTTTGATAATTCGAAGGAGCCTGCGTACCCGAATTTACCGGTTTCTGGTAGGTGCCATTATTGTTGGCCGGCGGAGTCGTGTTTCCATTCGCCGGACGTTGGTTCACGCCATTGGACGGACTTACCGTTCCGGAAGAGGGCTTGCTGTCGTATTGACCTGCCGAAGGGCGCGTATACGAAGGCGTGGTTGAATTTACATTACCCCCATTGGTCACCGCAGCAGGACTTGTACGCCCAGCTGTTCCGGTACCTGCCCCCACATTATCCTCACGGGCGCCGCTGGTACCTTGTCCGCTAACGGCAGCACTGTTTATCGTCTGACCAACACTGGTGGAAGGACGATTCCCGGCAGCCATATCGGCCGCGACTGCATTTTCAAATTTTTGTCCAAAAGTCAGATTATCCTGGGCACTACCACTGATATTCGAGGAAGAACCGGCAACACTGCCCGTACGAGGACCATAATAATGTGAGTTATCGTCGTAGCTGTTGTAATAGTAATTATCGTAGGATCCGGCCCAAAGTCCGTCGTTATACCCATTGTAGTAGCCATTCCAGTAGCCATTCCAGTAATTACCGTATCCCCAGCCGTATCCACCCCAGTATCCATAATAGGGGTAGCTATTCCAGCCGTAGTGGGAATAATGCGGATACCAGTAATAATGATCCCAGCCGCCCCAGCCATAATAATAGGAAGGCCACCAGTTATAACCGAAATAGATGCTGGTTCCAAAATTCCAGGGGTTGTAATCATACCAATAGTAGTTGGTATAATAGTCATGATAATAGTTGTAATTATAATAATTACCATGAAACCTTCTAAGGCGTGAGGAGTAAGCATAATCATAATAGTCATCATACACAAACTCGTCACCATAATAGTAGTTATTGGTGACATAGGAGGTGCCATTTTCGTCCGTATATGACTGTTGATCGGTGCCGTAATATTCGCCCGCATTATTGCCATCAAGGATGATGGTTTTCTCTTCTGTAACCACCGCCGTTTGATCGGGCGGAGCCACAATAGTAGTTGATGGTTCAGCCACCACCACCGTTTTGGTGGTAGTTACCGCAACAGGGTTGGTGCCCCTGGAGTAGTAGACGTCATCATAGCCTCCGCCCATGTAATAGGTGTTGCAGGCTGTGAGGAAGAGGATGCTGATCGCGAGTAAGTTTGTCAAGGCTTTCATTGGTTGGTCCTCCCGGTTATTGTGTGTTGAGTGATAAATTATATTTAGCTTTGCATTCAGATTACACATAAAAATTGCAATTTTTATACCAATTTCTTTATGGCTAAAGATTTTACCACACGGCAGGAGAATTATTCTCAATGGTACAATGAACTTGTGATCAAAGCCGATCTGGCTGAAAATTCAGCAGTTCGCGGCTGCATGGTCATAAAACCCTATGGTTACGCTATTTGGGAACGAATGCAGGCTGAACTTGACAGGATGTTCAAAGAAACGGGTCATTACAACATGTATTTCCCAATATTTATTCCAAAGTCGTTTTTTAGCAAAGAAGCGAGTCACGTGGAAGGATTTGCGAAGGAATGCGCGGTGGTGACGCATTACCGTTTAAAGAAAAGCCCTGATGGTAAAAGTATTATTGTTGATGAAGATGCGAAACTGGAAGAAGAGTTGATTGTTCGTCCGACCTCCGAAACCATCATATGGGACACGTATCGCAACTGGATAAAAAGCTATCGAGATTTGCCGATACTGGCCAACCAGTGGGCCAATGTAGTCCGCTGGGAGATGCGTACACGCCTGTTTCTCCGCACTGCTGAATTTCTGTGGCAGGAAGGGCACACCGCACATGCGACCTCCGAAGAAGCTATCCGTGAAGCTGAGACTATGCTTAATGTATATGCCACCTTTGCAGAAGATTTCATGGCGATGCCGGTACTAAAGGGGCTGAAATCGCCCAACGAGCGATTTGCGGGTGCGCTGGAAACCTATTGCATTGAGGCGTTAATGCAGGACGGCAAGGCCCTGCAGGCAGGCACGTCGCACTTTTTGGGTCAGAATTTCGCGAAAGCATTTGATGTTAAGTTCCTTAGCAAGGAAAATAAGCTCGATTATGTATGGGCAACCTCCTGGGGCGTTTCAACCCGTTTAATGGGTGCGCTGGTTATGAGCCATTCCGACGACCATGGGTTGGTTCTTCCCCCGAAGCTGGCTCCGATTCAGGTTGCTGTAGTTCCTATTTTCAAAACCGCCGAACAACTCACGGCGATTAGTGAAAAGGTGAACCCAATGTTGTCCTCATTAAGGAAACTGGGCATAACGGTTAAATACGATGACCGTGAGAACTTCACTCCTGGTTGGAAATTCTCCGAATATGAATTTAAGGGCGTACCTGTAAGATTAGCCATTGGATCGCGGGATATTGAAAACGGAACAATAGAAATCACCCGGCGCGACACGTTGGAAAAAAAGAGCATTCCTTTTGATCAGGTGATAGAGACCGTGCAGCAATTACTGACCGACATTCAGAAAATGCTGTATGAAAAAGCCCGGGACTTCAGGACTGCCAGTTCAGTCAGGGTTGATGACTACGAGACGTTCAAAAAAGTGCTGGAAGAAAAGGGTGGATTTATTTACGCTCACTGGGATGGCACTCCGGAAACCGAGCAAAAAATAAAAGAAGAAACCAAGGCCACCATTCGGTGCATACCGCTGGATGCTGAGCCCGAAGAAGGCCGGTGCATCTATTCAGGGAAACCATCATCGCGCCGGGTTGTCTTCGCGAAAGCGTACTAATAAGCAGGCAAGAACCCATCGTTCGATGCAGTACGGCCTGAGTTATGAACATTCTTAGCCGATCTTTTGATTTCTCCGGCAACAAATTTTCCAGTCTGATGGGTGAAAATCGCCTACGGGGGATCGGGCTGTTCATTACTTTTCATCGAATTTTCAGTAAAATATTGTACTTTTGAGTTGACAAATAAATCACTCACTAATTCTTAATTACCATGGCAGGAGTTAACAAAGCTATGCTTATCGGAAATCTGGGCAAAGACCCGGAAGTCAGAACACTGGAAAGTGGCGTAAAAGTGGCCACTTTCTCGCTGGCCACAACAGAAAGCTACCGCACAAAGGACAACCAAAAGGTCGAGCAGACCGAATGGCACAACATTGTGCTCTGGAGAGGCCTTGCTGAAGTTGCTGAAAAATACCTGAAAAAAGGGAGTCAAGTTTACATTGAGGGTCGTATCCGGACACGCAGCTATGAAAAAGACGGACAGAAGAAGTATGTCACTGAAATTCAGGCTGACCAGATGACGATGTTGGGCAGTAAACGCGAAAACGGTGCACCCGAGCATACAGAGACCATTGCAACGCCGCCGGACCTGGAAGCTCCGACGCCCGAAAACGATCTTCCTTTTTAGTAATCGTACCCGACTTATCGCATAATCCGGAAATTCCGGATTATGCTTTTTTATATCTTTGCAGAGCAAAGAAGTAACCGTGGACAGCTCACCTATATTACTATTCGTTTTATTTTCCGTCCTCAAACCATTTACGGTTTTTGCAGCCATTGGCATCTTTGGGATCCTCCTTTTATTATTTTGCTCAGCCATGGCGTCGGGATCGGAAATGGCCTATTTTTCGCTATCCCCCGGCCAGTTGCAGGAAATCAAAAACCGCAAATCGCCTTCCGATCTGCGCACGTTGAAACTTTTGGAAGAACCGAAGCGTTTGCTGGCCACTATATTGATTTCGAATAACTTCATCAATATCGCCATTGTCATTCTCTCAACCTATGTCACTCAGTGGATGTTCGACTTTTCCACGATGCTGGTGTTTGGTTTCCTGGTGCAGTTTGTGATCATTACAGCGCTCATTCTGTTCTTTGGGGAGATCTTGCCAAAAATCTTAGCCAGCCAGCAACCTGTTCGTTTTGCCGGTTTTCTTAGCGGCGCACTGATTGCTGCAGAAAGCCTTTTTTATCCGTTAAGCTCCCTGTTAATGCGGTCCACGAAATTTCTGGAAAAACGTGTTGAAAAGAAAGGGCATCAAATTTCATTAAATGAGCTCAATGAAGTTATTGAGTTGGCCTCCGAAAGCAATGAACAGGAGCAGGAACAAAAAATCCTGAAGGGGATTGTAAAATTCGGCGACCTCGAGGTTAAAGAGGTAATGCGTTCGCGCGTAGATATATACGGGGTTGAAGAAAGCACTACTTTTGATGATCTAATAAAACTCATCCTTGACTATGGTTTCTCGCGGATACCCGTTTATCGGGAAACCATGGATGCCGTCGTCGGAGTTTTATATATCAAAGATTTGCTACCCTACATAAAGAATAGCGGCGATTTCGCCTGGCAACGATTGGCGCGCCCTGCGCTGTTTATCCCAGAAAACATGGGCATCAACGACCTGCTGCTTTTATTTCGCCGGAAGAAAATTCACCTTGCCGTAGTCGTTGATGAATTTGGCGGAACCTCGGGCTTGGTCACCCTGGAGGATATCATCGAAGAAATTGTCGGTGAAATTAATGATGAGTATGACGACGATCCCATTGGATCGACCTACACCAAGATTGACGACCACACCTATATTTTTGAAGCCAAAACCAGCATCAATGATTTCATGAAGATCACGGGTTGTGCGGGAGATTTATTCGACAGTCTGAACGGAGAGTTTGACAGTCTGGGTGGATTTATTCTTGAAATCACCGGCAAAATTCCGGCCCGGAACGAAACCATTGAATTCAAGAACCTGTTACTTAAAATAGAATCTGCCGATAACCGGAAAATTAAAAAAGTGAAGATCACGATCAAATGAGACATCTGCGCCATCTTTTCTATACCCTGCTAACACTATCTTCGGCGCTGCTCGTTGCTTGTGCCGAAGACGATTATATTCCCAAGCCCCGCGGTTTTTTTCGCATTGACTTTCCGGAGAAGCATTATTTGCGATATGACACGCTAAGTCCATATTCCTTCGAATATCCGGATTATGCCATCATTTCTCCAGACGCGGATCCTCAGGCCGAACCCTATTGGATCAACCTTGACCTGGTTCCGTTTCATGGCATGTTACATCTTAGTTATAAGCCCGTCCGAAACAATCTGGCGGCCTATTTCGAGGACACCCGAAATTTCGTCACCAAACACATTCCAAAAGCTGACGATATCATTTCCAACGAATATCACGACACCATCCGCGATATTCACGGGATCATTTACGACATCAAGGGCAGCGGTGTTGCGTCCACGTATCAGTTTTGCCTTACCGACAGCAGTCGGCATTTTCTTCGTGGAGCCTTGTATTTTTCAACGATTCCTAACAATGACAGTCTTTCGCCGGTTCTGGATTTTGTGCGCGGCGATATGGACCACCTGATTTCAACGCTACGGTGGAAAGACATTCACTAGTCCGGCCTTGTCAGGTTTCCTCCCCTTGTAAGAAACTTAATCGTGGCATTGTAAAATTCCGGCGGGTTGTCTGCGTGAATCCAATGTCCAGCCTTTGGAATCGTGAGCATTTCGGCTTCCGGGAAAAGCTTCCTGATACCAGGTAATTCAGCAGTTTGAAGGTAGTGGGAATCTTCACCTTTCAAAAAAAGTACCGGTCCCGGGAAGGTATGATCGGCCAAAAGCGGTTCGGCAAGTGCGGGCCAGGCGTTGCGCAGGACCTTCAAATTGGGTTTCCAGGCCATGGTTCCGGAAGACGAAATCCGGATATTTTTAAGGCAAAACTGCACCCATCGCTCATCGGGCAATGCATCGCTCAAGACGGCACTGACCTCCGAAAGACGATTGAAGGCCGCTAGATCCAGGTTCATCATTACCCGAATCAAATTCTGATGCGAGCAATGTTCGGGAAGGCCCATCGGGGAAATATCAACAACTTGAAGATTCTCTATGCATTGAGGATAATCGAGTGCCAGATGCATTGCCAGACGACCGCCCATGCTATGGCCGATGGTTGAAACCCGGGAAAGACCCAATCGATTAAGCAGAGTCAGAACATCCGCCTGCATCTCATCCCAGCTAAAAGCTTCGGAATGCGGAGATCGCCCATGGTTTCGCAGATCCGGAATAATCACGCGAAAGCGTTGAGACAAATACTTTCCAAGCGGCACCCAATGATCAGACAATCCCAAAAAGCCGTGTAGGATAAGTAATCCCGGGCCCTGGCCCATCTCGCGAAAAAACAAGGAATCATTATCGGTCACTGCCGATCAGCTTAATTGTTCCAAATAACGGCGAATGGTTTCTTCAAGGCCCAAATAAAGGGCATCGCAGATGAGTGCGTGCCCAATAGACACCTCCAGCAGACCGGGGATGTTGTTCGCAAAATAGGCCAGGTTGTCCAGGTTCAGGTCGTGGCCTGCATTGATGCCAATCTGAAGTTCACAGGCCTTTTGCGCGGCGGCCCGATAGGGAGCGATGGCCTTTTCCCGTCCTTCCGTATATTCTTTTGCATACGCTTCTGTATAAAGCTCGATCCGGTCCGTTTCTGTAGAGTGGGCGTATTCTACCATTTCGACATCGGGATTAACAAATAGGCTTGTACGGATTCCCTGCTTCTTTACTTTCCGGATAACATCGCGAAGAAATTGTTGATGGGTTCGGGTATCCCAACCAGCGTTGGAGGTAATCGCATCGGGGGGATCGGGTACCATGGTAAACTGCGCCGGCTTCACCTTCAAGACCAGGTCCAGCAGTGTATCAGACGGATAGCCCTCAATATTGAATTCTGTACTAAGACGGGGTTTCAATTCCACAACATCCTGAAACCGGATGTGACGACCATCGGGTCGCGGATGCACCGTGATGCCCTGTGCACCGAAGGATTCACAATCCAGGGCGACCTGAAGAAGGTTGGGCAAATTTCCACCACGGGCATTGCGAAGGGTCGCAATTTTATTTACATTTACACTAAGTTTTGTCATGTCCCATCAATTTATCTGCAAAGCTAAAAAATTACTATGTTTGCAGGGGTTCATCAGCAAAAAAACCACAGAATTCATCGCAGCAGATGTTAGCTAAAAATTTGATTTCCGAAGTTCTACCTTCGCTTAAGACCTCTGATACGGGTGTTATTGCTCTTCGGATCATGGATGAATACAAAGTTTCGCATCTTCCCATTGTCAATAATGAAGATTTTTTAGGTTTAATTTCCGAAGCCGACATTGAAAACGTAAACAACCAGGAAGAGCCCATTGGAAATTACAGTCTTTCGCTACTTCGTCCCTTTGTTGATCAATACCAACACATTTATGATGTAATTTCGTTGGCCTGGAGTGAAAAGCTCAGTGTAATTCCTGTTTTAAACAAGAGCAATGTATATGTTGGAACCATTCTTTTAAAAGACCTGGTAGCTCACTTTGCTGAAATTACCGCCGTGCAAAATCCAGGGGGGATTATCGTGCTGGAAACCAACCAAAATGACTATTCGCTTTCCGAAATTGCCTCCATCGTCGAATCCAATGAGGCCATAATTCTAAGCAGTTATATAACCAGTCACCCGGATTCTGTAAAAGTTGAGGTGACGCTGAAAATCAACAAAATTAACATCTATCCAATATTACAAACTTTTGACCGCTATAACTACACCGTACTTGCGTCGTTCACCGAAAGCACTTATAGTGACGACCTGATGGACCGCTACAACTCTCTGATGAACTACATGAACCTTTAGTAAATCTTCTCTTTTTGAGCTCCTACGAAACTGAAACCGCAAGAAAATCGATCATGAAAATTGCCTTGTTTGGCCACAAAATCCAGGAAAAACAACTCCCTTTCTACCGTCAACTTTTATTGGAGATTCAATCTTACTCTTGTGAGATCATGATTTTCGAGCGTTTATTTGAAAGTTTACGTGGGCAACTTCCGGGCTTGAACAATGCCAGCAGTTTCAGTGAAACGGATGAACTCAGCGGAGGGGTTGATTACATCTTCAGTGTTGGGGGTGACGGCACCTTTTTGGATTCCATCCGTTTTGCCTACCGTATGGGAATTCCGATTCTGGGGTTTAACACCGGGCGCCTGGGTTTTTTGAGTTCCATTTCGACGGACAACATTTCGCCGGCGTTGAAAGCCCTGCATGATGGGGATTTCGTTGTTGAGCAGCGTAGCCTGCTCTCTCTTCAGACAAGGGCTCAGTTATTTTGTCCGCACAATTATGCCCTCAACGAAATTTGCATACACAAAAAAGACAGTGCCTCGATGATTTCTATCCAGGCCTGGGTTAATGATGTTTACCTGAATACGTATTGGGCGGATGGACTAATCATTGCTACGCCCACAGGCTCGACGGCCTATTCGATGAGTTGCGGAGGCCCCATTATCTCTCCGGAATCCCGTGCCATCATCATAACTCCGGTAGCCACGCACAACCTAACGGTTCGACCCATTGTTTTGCCTGACAATAGCCGGATTCGCTTAAGGCCGGAAGGTCGTGAAGATTCTTTTCTGGTTAGCCTGGATTCACGTTCCGAAACGGCCGGTACGGGTATGGAATTTAATCTCAGTCTCGCACCAGGGCATGTAAACATCGTTCGCCTGCCCGGTCAGAACTTTTACGCCACCATACGGGAGAAACTGATGTGGGGATTGGACCGGCGGAATTACTAGAAATGGTCATTGCATTAAAAAGCCTCCGGGGGCAGCCGTCATTCTTAGTAACCAATCGGGGGGTCCTGCGTTAAGCTATTGGTTTTTTTAGCTAAAACACCTTATTTAAGTGTTTTTTTCCTACTTTTGTAGATTCTATGGAATAAACTAAATTTATGAGAAGGTTTCTATTTCTGATGATTGCGCTCCTGATTGCAGTGGGGCCGGTAAATGCCCAGCGCAAATATAAGCGCAACAAGGTTAAGATACAATCCATCAGCTTCGGAGCGGGAGCCACCAATTTTTTGGGCGAGCTTGGCGGAGCGAACCGGATTGGATCCAAAAAGATCAGCATCCGCGATTTCGACTTTCCTTCCATTCGACCCAACATTACCTTGGGCTATCATTATCGTTTTCATAAGCATTGGGCGGTCAAGGGCGAGTTGAACGCAGCCTTTATCGGTGGTCATGATCGTCTGACAGAAGAGGTCTACCGTAACAATCGCAACCTGAATTTTCGTGCGCCCATCATTGAATTAGCAGGTCGCATGGAATACATCATTCCCTTCTCACGTAAAGGTCAGCAATACGATTTGAACGTTCGCGGATGGCGCAACATTAATGTCCACACCTTTCTGTTTGCAGGTATTGGAGGCTTTTGGTTCGATCCGTACGGAAAGTATAACGATCGCTGGTACCGGCTTAAACCCCTTTGCACCGAAGGGCAAACCGTTGTTTCCACCCGGCCTAAATCCTATTCAAACTTTCAAGTATCCATACCAATGGGCATTGGATTCCGTTATGCTATCAATAAAACCTGGACTTTGTCGCTTGAATACGGCACCCGATGGACCTTCACTGATTATATTGACGACGTAAGCCTTACGTACGTTGATTATGACGCATTGCGTGATGCGAAAGGGGATCTGTCCGTGATGATGTCCAATCCTTCCCCAACAGCCAACGACCCCAGCAATGAGTTTTACAACAGTACCCGGGCCGGACAACAGCGAGGCGATCCCCGGGATAAAGACTCTTATATGTTCCTGTCGTTATCCGTTCACTATAAACTGGGGCGCGGATTTACACCCAAATTGAGATTTTAATGGTTATGAAGAAATTTGTTCTGCTGTTTTGGCTATTATTGTTGATGAACCTGCCGCTGACTGCGCAATACGCAAGGTCAGAGGTTGGCGTTTTCGGGGGCGTATCTTATTACGTGGGGGACCTGAATCCCTCCAAGCATTTTTTATTATCAAAGCCGGCGTTTGGTATCATTTACCGCTATAATATCTCGCCGCGTTTTGCCATTAAGGTCAACGGGCTTTATGGAACAATTGAGGGCAGTGACGCCATTTCCAAAACCAATCTTAAACGGAATCTAAGCTTTAAATCATACGTAACGGACATTTCTGCTCAGCTTGAGTTGAATTTCCTAAAGTATATTACCGGGCACGAAAAGTACAAATGGTCGCCCTATATTTTCGCCGGCGTTTCGATGTTCAACACCAACCCCCGCGCCCAAATCGATGGTAAATGGTATGCCTTACAAGCCCTGGGCACGGAAGGCCAAGGCACAACCTTACCTGATGTAAACAAGCGTTACTCGCTAACCAATTTTGCGATTCCCTTTGGTTTGGGCATCAAATACAGTCCAGTAAGCTTTCTGTGCATTGGGGCTGAATGGGGCCTGCGTAAAACCTTTACGGATTATATGGATGATGTCAGCACAGTGTATGCCGACCCTGTGGTACTGGCTGCTGAGAACGGTGAGATGGCGGCTCTGCTTGCTGACCGCACGATTTACGAAGAAGGTGAAACGGTCAACAACACCGGGCTACAGCGCGGCAACTCCAAAAATAAAGACTGGTATTCTTTTGCCGGACTTTTTGTGCAATTCCGCATCAAGCCACGCACGGGGCTCTGTCCGGCTTATCAAAAGCATCAGAGCCTCAAAATCCGCTACAAATAAATTTTCATTCCTCCTGGATGTCCAGCACACCTTTTAAAGACCAAATCAATCCCGACAAGCTACCTATGCATGTTGCCATCATCATGGATGGAAACGGGCGCTGGGCGCAGTCACGCGGAGAGGTTCGCACCTTCGGTCATGAACACGGCGTTGTGGCTGTTCGTGAGACGGTTGAGGCGGCTGCGGAAATTGGAATTAACTGGTTAACGCTTTATGCCTTTTCAACAGAAAACTGGAACCGGCCGAAGGAAGAAGTGGATGCCCTGATGAATTTGCTGGTTAAGACCATTCATGGTGAAACCGGGACACTAAATAAGAATAATATTCGTTTGTGGGCCATTGGTGACCTGGAGAGCCTCCAGCCTGATTGTTACAACGAACTCATGAGCAGTATCGAAGCCACGAAAAATAACGACCGCATGACGCTAGTCCTGGCCTTAAGCTACAGTGCACGTTGGGAGATTGCCCAGGCCGTAAAGCATATCGCCAGCGACATCAAAAACGAAAAGCTGCAGCCAGAACAGATTGATCAGCAACTAATCGGCTCATATCTCACCACCACCGGCATCCCGGATCCTTCGCTGTTAATCCGAACCAGTGGGGAATACAGGATCAGTAATTTTTTGCTGTGGCAGATTGCCTACAGCGAATTTTATTTTACGGAAACCTTATGGCCGGATTTCCGCAAGGAAGACCTCTGGAAAGCCATTGTGAGTTACCAGGGCCGTGAACGACGATTCGGAATGACCAGCGAACAACTGATTTAACACTACGCTATGAAAAAATGGATCCAACGCACCGGGGTGCTGACCTTACTATACATGCTTTCGTTTACCGCCACTGCCCAGGTTCTGCTTCCTTCTGATGGCATCATTGATTATTCCAACCCGAAGGAATATGTAGTGAAGAAGATCAGTATTTCCGGGAACCATCACACAGATACAAGTATTTGCAAGCTCTTATCGGGGCTCAATGAAAACGAACGTATACTGATCCCGGGCGAACGAACCTCTCGCGCCGTGCAGAACTTATGGAAACAGGGGATTTTCGACGACATAAAAATTTCAGCGACCCGAATTGAGGGCGAAAACATCTGGCTGGATATTCATCTTACTGAGCATCCCCGCCTTGCTGAGACACCGCTGTTCTCGCCCAATGTGAAAAAGGGTGATGTTGATGACATCCGGGAATTGCTGGATTTGAACCGTGGCGATTTTGTAAACAACCACGTGCTGTTGCGAAGTAAGAATTCCATTCTAAAATATTACAACGACAAAGGTTTCTACAATGCTGAAGTCAAGATCCGACAAATTCCGGACACGGCACAGGGGCGCTACCTTGCTAAGCTGTATATTGAAGTAGCGAAGAATAAAAAAGTAAAGATCAACAAGATCAACATATACGGAAATAAGACCGTGTCGGCGACGACCATCAAGCACCGGATGAAAAAAACCAAAGAGCGGACCGTTATTGATCCGCTTAATGGCATTGGCAAGCTGCTTCTTCAGTCGGCAAAAATGCTGTTTAAGCCCGACACCATCAGCATCGTCGACAACGCGCTGGCATTCTTCGATGATCGTCTGGTAATCCGCTTATTTAAATCGGCCAAGTACAGCGAAGAAGAATACGCCAACGATAAAATGGCCATCATTGATAAATACAATGAACTTGGATACCGCGATGCACGGTTGATTTCTGATTCTGTCTACAAGTTTGGGACGAGTTACCTAAATGTAGACCTCCACATCGATGAAGGGAAGAAATATTATTTCCGGAACATCCGCTGGGTAGGAAACACCAAATACACCGCCGCACAGCTCGACGCCATTCTGAAAATTCAGAAGGGAGATGTTTACAACATGAGGGTACTGGAATCGAATCTCACCTTTAATCAAACCGGTCTGGATGTTAGCTCACTTTATATGGACGATGGTTACCTTTTCTTTTCAGCCACGCCTGTTGAGACGGCTGTTGTTGGCGACTCCATCGACCTTGAAATCAGATTGATCGAAGGCCGCCAGGCCTATGTCAATAAAGTCACTGTTCGGGGCAATACCAAGACCAACGACCACGTAATCATTCGTGAAATCCGGTCCAAGCCCGGGCAGTTATTTAACCGCAGCGACATAATACGCACCACGCGCGAGTTAGCACAGTTAAAGTATTTTGATCCCGAAAAAATTCAACCGGACATTCAGCCTAATCCGAATGATGGTACGGTAGACATTGAATACGTAGTACAAGAAACCTCCTCTGACCAGTTAGAATTATCGGGCGGCTGGGGCTATGGCCGTATCATTGGAACGCTTGGGGTTTCCTTCAATAATTTCTCAACCCGGAACTTTTTCAAAAAAGACGCCTGGCGCCCGCTCCCCTCGGGCGATGGACAGAAACTCAGTGTGCGTGCGCAATCGAACGGATCGTATTATCAGGCTTATAACGCCTCCTTCACCGAGCCCTGGCTTGGCGGCAAAAAGCCAAATGCATTCAGTATATCGGGGTATTATTCGGTACAAACCAACGGTGAAAAGAAAGACAGCCCCGACCGTCAGTCCATCGTCATCAGTGGTGCCTCGGTGGGACTCGGCCAGCGTCTCAAATGGCCTGACGATTATTTCAATATTTATTATGAGTTGAGTTACCGGAATTACCAGATGACGAATTATTCGTACTTTTCATACAGTGATGGAACTTCGAATAACTTCAACGGCACGATTACTATCTCGCGAAATTCGGTGGACGCCCCGATTTACCCGCGCTCGGGAAGTGAAATTCTGCTGTCATTGCAAGTAACACCGCCGTATAGTCTATTCTCTGATAAAGACTACGGATCGCTGGAAGCCGCCGACCGTTACAAATGGATCGAATATCATAAATGGAAATTCAACACCTCCTGGTTCATGAAAGTGGCAGGGAATTTGGTACTCAACACCCGCACTAAATTTGGCTTCCTGGGGCTCTACAACAAAAACATCGGCATAGCGCCCTTTGAACGCTTCTATTTAGGTGGCGACGGCCTTTCGGGATTTGCGCTCGACGGCCGTGAACTCATCGGTTTACGAGGCTATTCAAACAACTCTGTTACCCCTATGGAAGACGGTGATTATATCGGCGGAACCATTTACAACAAATACACGCTTGAGCTCAGGTACCCGATCTCATTGAACCCCAGCGCAACCGTTTTTGTTCTTGGTTTTATGGAAGCCGGCAACACCTGGTCAAAATTCAAGGAATTCAATCCCTTTGATGTGAAGCGCTCAGCCGGATTAGGTGTACGCATATATTTGCCAATGTTCGGTTTGCTTGGACTTGACTGGGGCTATGGATTTGATCCCATTAAGGGAGACAGCGACGCCAATAAAGGACAATTCCATTTTTCCATTAACTCATCTATAGACTAATCATTAAAGATAAGGAGTACCCCTATGAAAAAGCTCATATTAACCATTGCTCTGGCCGTTTTAGGCGGCTTAGCCGTGAACGCGCAAAAATATGCCTTTGTTGACACACAGTACATCCTGGAGAACATTTCGGAGTACCGGGATGCGCAGGATGTTCTGGATCAGCTTTCCATTGAATGGCAAAAAGAAATTGAAACCAAATTTGCGGAAGTTGATAAACTGTACAAATCTTTTCAATCCGAAGCGCCCCTGTTGCCTGAGGACATTAAGAAAAAGCGCGAAGAAGAAATCGTAAAAAAGGAGCGCGAGGCCAAAGATCTCCAAAAGAAACGCTTCGGAAAAGATGGAGATTTGTTTAAGAAACGTACTGAATTAATTAAACCCATTCAGGACAAAGTGTACGAAGCCATAGAAGATATTGCCGTGGCTCAGGGCTACGCCATGATCTTTGACAAATCAGGCTCTGTTACGCTACTCTATGGAAATTCCAAGTACGACAAGAGCGATGAGGTTTTGGGCAAGCTGGGTTACAAGCCGGGGGCGATTCCAACCAACGATAAAAACAATCAGGATGACGAGTAATCGTTGACATTTAAAAAAATACCCTATATTTGCACCTCATTTATTCAAACACACAACAAATCTTTATGAAGACAGTCGTTAAAAGTATTTTGGTTTTTGCACTCGTTAGTCTCGTTGCCTTCAGCACCACTGCTCAGAAAAAACAGAAGTTTGGCCATATTGACTCCAATGAATTGCTTAAACTCATGCCCGGCCGGGATTCTGCCGTAGCCCAAATCAGTGCATACGCCACCACCCTGGAAAATCAGATCAAAGGGATGCAGGCTGAATTCGAAACCAAGTATAACGAATATGCGGCCAACGAATCCAAGATGACTGATTTGATTAAGCAGACCAAGTACCGCGAAATTCAGGATATTCAGGCACGTATTGAAGCCTTCCAGGCTTCTGCTGAGGAAGACCTGCAGAAAAAGCAGCAGGAACTACTGCAGCCCATTATCGATAAAGCAAAAGCCGCCATTGAAAAAGTGGCCAAAGCCAACGACTACACCTATATTATTGACGCGGGACTCGGCGTATTGCTCTTCTCCGATCCTACCGATGACATCATGCCCCTGGTTAAAGCAGAACTAGGGATTAAATAAATCAACACATTAAAAGCATTCGGGTTAACCCGGATTTTCTACAATTCGTTTCATTAATTACAAATTTTTTTGGAGGTTCTACTCATGTTAAAAGGAAAAGTAAAATGGTTCAACGCAACCAAAGGTTTCGGTTTCATTACCGGTGAAGATGGACATGATATCTTTGTTCATTACTCACAAATCCTTAGAGAAGGTTACAAATCGTTAGAAGAAGGACAGGAAGTAACATATGAAATAACCCAGGGTTCCAAAGGACCCCAGGCATCTAATGTTAAGGTTGATGAGTAACATCTAAGCTTTAAACCCTTAGGAATAAGCCGGAATCCTTATGGGTTCCGGTTTTTTTCGGTACAGGGCGATCGCTTTTACACCAGCACCTACGAGAAAAATCGAATGAAAGAAGAAGCCGAACTAGCAAGCTACGACCAGGAGTATTACGAGCATCACCATTTTGAGGTAGATCCCGGCCAAAGCTTAATCCGAATCGACAAATATCTGTTTACTAAAATACAGGGGGTTTCCCGCACGAAAATTCAAGCGGCAGCGGAAGCGAATTGTATTCTTGTCAATGATAAACCGGTTAAGTCGAGCTACAAGGTGAAGCCGCGTGATGTTGTGTCGGTGGTAATGGGAAGCCCGCCCGTCACTTTTGAGTTAATTCCGGAGGACATTCCTCTTTCGATCGTTTATGAAGATGATCATTTATTAATTATTGACAAACCGGCCGGTCTGGTCGTACATCCGGGTTACGGAAATTTCACGGGCACGATGCTGAACGGCTTGCTTCATCACGCCCTGTCTTATCCACCCGCATCCCTGAAGCAGCCTTACCTGCTTCACCGGATTGACAAGGATACCAGCGGAATTCTGGTAGTCGCATTAAGCGAATCGGCGCAAGCCAAACTGGCAAAGCATTTTTTTAATCATACCATTAAGCGTCGCTATCTGGCTTTGGTATGGGGCGATTTTGACCATGAGGAAGGAACCATCACGGGACACATTGGGCGATCGTTAAAGAACCGTAAGGTCATGGATGTATTTCCGGATGGTCGTTACGGAAAGGAAGCCGTAACGCATTACCGTGTTTTGGAACGCTTTCGCTACGTAACGTTGGTGGAGTGCATTCTGGAGACTGGTCGTACCCATCAGATCCGCGCGCACATGCAGCACATCGGGCATCCGCTGTTTAACGATCAAACTTACGGTGGCGATCGCATCCTGAAGGGCACAACCTTCACAAAGTACAAGCAGTTTATTCAGAATTGTTTCGCCTTGCTTCCACGACAGGCCTTGCATGCGGAATACCTGGGATTTGAGCATCCATCCACCGGCGTTTTCATGGAGTTCACTTCACCATTGCCGGCCTCGTTTTCTGAACTGATTGAAAAATGGAGGAACTATGTCACGTATACGCCCAATCCGTTGGAAGAATAGCCGTTCAGCGGCACCTACATCGTGTACACAAATTTCTTAACTTTGTACTAAATTTCTCAATGCTTTATGGAATACAATTCACAACATGAAGACCTGCAGTTGCAGTATGTGAACCCGGATACAGCCGTGTCCCTTCGCCGTTTCATGGCCCGCGTATTTGCCTGGATGACGGCGGCCCTGGCCCTCACCGGCATCGTTGCCTACCTTGTCGCTCATAGTCCTGCCCTTCTTATGAGTATGGTCGATGAAAGCGGTTTGAATTTCTTCGGCTGGATTGTTATGCTGGCTCCACTCGGATTCGTTCTTTTAATGTCGTTTGGTGTTCATAAACTATCCGCTCCGGTCATGATGATTCTTTTCATTGTGTATTCGTTAATCATGGGAATGAGTTTCAGTTTCATTTTCCTGGTATACGATCTGGGCGCCATATACAAAACCTTCGCGATCACCGCCGGCGTGTTTGGATTGATGGCTGTATTAGGCTACACCACGAAAGTAGATCTTTCGAAGTTTGGCTCTATTCTTTTGATTGCTTTGGTTGGCATCATCATCGCGTCCATTGTCAACTGGTTTATGAAGAGTCCCGGGCTTGACTACATCATTTCCATTGCCGGGGTATTAATCTTCACCGGGCTAACCGCGTGGGATGTACAGAAGCTGAAGCGGATCGGACAAGGCATCGAAGATGCCAATGCAAGCGCCAGTAAACTGGCGATCCTCGGCGCCCTTTCGCTCTACCTCGATTTTATCAATCTTTTCCTCTTCCTGCTCCGCATCGTTGGCGGGCGGAAGTAAGCTTCGCCTCATCTATCCAAGCTGCCATCGGCAGCTTTTTTTTTGCCCCGCGACTTCCGTTGGCCGATTCTTCGATTCGATAAAGTTTATGTACTTTTGCGGCAAAATCCATAAACCACACCTTATGAAAGCATTCGTTTTCCCGGGTCAGGGAGCTCAGTTTGTCGGCATGGGCAAGAACCTTTACGAAGAATCTCCGCTTGCAAAAGAATTATTTGAAAAAGCCAACGAAATCCTTGGATTCCGTATTACCGACCTGATGTTTGCCGGAACCGATGAGGATCTCCGTCAAACCAAGGTAACACAGCCCGCGATCTTCCTTCATTCCGTACTACTTGCCCTCACCATGGGCGAATCTTTTAAACCCGATATGGTGGCCGGCCACTCGCTCGGTGAATTTTCGGCCTTAGTAGCCAATCGTAGTTTGACGTTTGAAGACGGTCTTCGTTTAGTATCGAAACGGGCCGACGCCATGCAGAAAGCCTGCGAAGCCAATCCCAGCACCATGGCCGCCATTCTGGGACTCGATGACGCCAAGGTGGAAGAAATTCTGGCCGGCATTCCGGAAGTGGTGGTTCCGGCCAATTACAACAGCCCCGGCCAGCTTGTCATTTCCGGTTCGATGAAAGGCATTGAAATCGCCTGTGAGCAACTCAAGGCGGCCGGCGCACGCCGTGCCCTTCCGTTAAAGGTTGGAGGTGCGTTCCACTCACCTCTGATGGATCCCGCCCGGGTTGAGCTTGCACACGCCATCGACCAGACACCATTCAACACGCCCATATGTCCGGTTTATCAGAATGTAAATGCAGCGCGCGTTACGGAAGCCGATGAAATCAAGAAAAACCTGGTTGCTCAGCTCACCGCACCTGTTCGCTGGACGCAAATCGTCAAAAACATGCTGGCCGACGGTGCTACAAGCTTTGTGGAATTAGGGCCCGGTTCTGTTTTGCAGGGCCTGGTATCGAAGGTTGACAGCAGCGTTGAAGTTTCTGGTCGCAGTTAAAAACAAATTCAATAAGGCCCGCACACCTTCGTGGTTGTGCGGGCCTTGTTGTTTACAACAGATGATTTTTTAAGCGGCCCGCCGTCAATAAGCGCTCCGCGTATTTGTCAGCTGCACCTTCGATGAAAAGGTCGAAATACGACTGTCTGTGCACATCGCTGCCGGCATAATCGATCCATTCGCGTTCGATGAAGGTTCGTGCCATCTTGCGAACATCTTTGGAATATTGTCCGGTTAAGGAGCTGAAATTTAGCTGAAATGCGACCTCCCTATCCTTCAGCTTTTCAAATTCCTTTGGTTTCGCGTGCCAATAGCTATAACGCTCCGGATGCGCCAGCACAAGATTGTATCCGGCACTTTGAAGATCATAAATAACATTCAAAATAGCGGGATAGGGAAAATAATAATTAAATTCGATCAGCAGGTTACGGTACCCAAAGGTCAGCAGGTCATCCTCGCGCATCAGCGTCTCGAAGCGATCTTCGATGAGGTATTCCGCCGCCGCTTCCACGATTACCGGGATGTTTTCGATTGCCAGCTTTTCATTTAGCTCGGCGCATTTGGCCCGGATGATCTGCGGATTGTTCGGAAACCGTTCATTAATATGGGGGGTTGTTATCAATTTCGTGTAGCCCAACTGAGCGAACTGCCGCACCAGTTCCACGGATTCATCCAGGGAGCGAACACCGTCATCAATACCGGGCAACAGATGTGAATGCATATCGGTGAGGAGGGCCGAAAGCTCAGGAGCTGGCGTCGGCTTGCTCATTCCGAAAATGGATCCAATCCAACTCATAAATCCAGGTTTTGTTGATTTTGGACAAACCATTCCCATGTTCTGCGCAAACCTTCCTGAACGTGCACTTGCGGTGCATAGCCCAGGCTTTGGCTTGCTTTCGAAATATCGGCCAGTGAATGACGAATATCGCCCGTACGTTCAGCTACATGGTTTGGCAACAATCCGGACCCGGCGCAAGCGCGCAGGACCTTGAACAAATCGTTCACGGTAATACATTCACCAACGGCAATATTAAAAACCTCACCGCGCGCGGAACCGGAAGGGCTGAACATGGCCAGCATATTGGCCTGCACAGCGTTATCGACAAAGGTAAAATCACGGGATTGTTCGCCATCGCCAAAAATGACAGGGCTTTCATTCTTCAACAAGGCGTTAATAAAAAGTGGAATGGCGGCTGCGTAAGGCCCGCCGGGGTGCTGGCGGGGTCCAAAAATATTGAAGTAGCGCAATCCGATGATTTCCATTTCGTAGGTAAGCGCAAATACGTGACCGTACAACTCGTTCACGCGTTTGGTCACCGCGTAGGGTGAAAGGGGGTTTCCGATGTTCTCTTCCGATTTTGGGAGCACCGGACTATCTCCAAAGACCGAGGAGGAGCTGGCGTAAACGAATCGCTTCACCTGCTGATCGCGGGCTGCCACCAGCATATTCAAAAAGCCATTGACGTTTGTTTTGTGCGTAGTCACCGGATCTTTCATGGAACGGGGTACTGAGCCGAGAGCTGCTTCGTGAAAAACGAAATCAATACCCTCGCATGCCCTGAGGCAGGTATCCGGGTCACAGATATCGCCTTCAATAAAGTGATACCTGAGATCAGCATCAAAAAGTTTTACATTGCGCAAGAAGCCTGTGGAAAGGTTATCCAGCACAACGACACGGCTTGCTCCATGATTAAGGAGGAACTCCGCAATGTGGGAGCCGATAAAGCCTGCCCCACCTGTTACGAGGAAGGAATGATCTTTTATTTTTTCATGATGATTAGCGAAGGGTTTCATCCGCGCTTTTTGTATTGCTGTTCATAGAAATGCTGATACTCGCCGCTGGTGACACTGTTCAGCCATTCGGCATTGGAAAGATACCAGTCCACCGTCTTACTGAGGCCCTCTTCAAATTGCAGCGAGGGTTTCCATCCCAGGGCGGATTGCACCTTGGAGGAGTCGATAGCATAGCGCAAATCATGACCTGCGCGGTCAGAAACGTAGCTTATCAATTTTTCTGCGGTACCGGCCGGTTTATGGAGTTTCTCATCCATGATCCGGCAAAGCAGATGAACGAGATCGATGTTCTTCCATTCATTGTTGCCGCCGATGTTATAGGTTTCTCCGATGGCGCCCTGATGATAAATCAGGTCAATTGCTGCGGCATGGTCTTCTACATAAAGCCAGTCGCGCACATTCAGTCCTGCGCCGTATACAGGCAGGGGCTTTGAATGCAGAATATTGTTGATCATGAGCGGGATCAGTTTTTCAGGAAACTGATTAGGCCCGTAATTGTTGCTGCAGTTTGAGATCACCACCGGTACATGAAAGGTATGGAACCACGCCATGACCATGTGGTCGCTGCTGGCTTTGGATGCTGAGTAAGGGCTACGGGGATCGTAGGCGGTTTCTTCGGTGAAAAAGCCCTCGCTACCCAGGGATCCGTAAACCTCATCGGTTGAAATATGATAGAAACGTTTTCCTTCGCAATCGTCTTTCCAAAGCTCACGTGCGGCATTCAGCAGATTAACCGTCCCCAGAATGTTTGTCTGAATAAACTCCAGTGGGTTGCTGATGCTGCGGTCCACGTGGGATTCCGCGGCCAGATGAATCACGCCATCGAAACGATAATCCAGAAATAGCTGCCGCATGGCCGGCCCGTCGACGATATCACCTTTAACGAACGTATAATTGGGGGCGTGTTCCACCTCCCTAAGATTGGCCAGGTTTCCAGCGTAGGTCAGTTTATCAAGCACCACGATGTGCGTATCGGGGTAATTTTTTACAAAGCGTTTTACGAGGTGGCAACCGATAAAGCCGGCACCACCGGTTATAAGAAGGGTTTTTTTCATGATCATGATTTTTTTGATTTCAGTGCCAATTCCCAGTTCCAGGCCGACAGCATCATATCGTCGAGTGATTTCTGTGCTTTCCAACCCAACACACTATTTGCTTTTGTCGTATCGGCCCACACCTGATCAACGTCGCCGGTACGCCGGCCGGTAATTTCGTAGTTCAATTTACGGCCGCTAACTTTTTCGAAAGCAGCGATGACCTCCAGAACGGTGCTCCCTTTTCCTGTGCCTACGTTAAAGATTTCGCAAGCGGCTTCGCTACGGCCCTGCGCCATACGTTCGAGCGCTGCAATATGGGCTTTGGCGAGGTCCACCACGTGGATATAATCGCGTATGCAGGTACCATCGGAGGTCGGGTAATCATCGCCAAAAACCAGCAATTTCGGGCGGATTCCGATGGCTGTTTGGGTAATAAACGGCACCAGGTTATTGGGCACACCCAGGGGCAGTTCGCCGATTAGCGCAGTGTGGTGGGCTCCGATAGGATTGAAGTAGCGTAAAAGTATCGCTTTCAGATCCGATACGCGTGTGGTATCCGTAATCATTTCTTCGGCCATCTGCTTGGTATTCCCGTAAGGAGAAATGGCCGGTTTAATGGGTGAGGTTTCGCGCACGGGTAGCTCATCCGGCTGACCATACACGGTACAGGAAGACGAAAACACCAGGTTGCTGCAGCCCGCATCCTGCATACACTTCATCAGATTTAAGGTGCTAAGCAGGTTGTTGCGATAATATTTTAAGGGGGCATTAACCGACTCGCCGACGGCTTTAAACGCGGCAAAATGGATGACCCCGTCGAAGCGGCCGGCCGTCGAGAAAACGTTGGCGAGGGCGTCGACATCACAGAGATCTGTTTGAAAGAAACGGGGTCGCCGCCCGCTTATAGCCGTAATACCGTCGAGTACACTAATGTGCGAATTGCTCAGGTTATCCGCGATCCATACCTCATGCCCCTGTTGTTGAAGTTCAACAACCGTATGTGATCCAATAAAGCCGGCCCCGCCGGTTACAAGAATTTTCACGACAATCAGCTTTTAGATCAGAGACTCCAATAGGTAAGGTCGTTGATCTTCCCACGAAACATCCCTTTAATATCAACCAGAATACCCTTTTCGTTCAAGAGATTTTTGAAATCACGTTCCGACTTCTGCGTGTAGTCGTCGTGCGATACCGCCACAATAACGGCATCGTACGTTCCCGTCGGATTCGCCACAAGTTCAAAACCATATTCATGTTTAAGTTCCTCCGAACTTGCGAAGGGATCCACCACGTCCACGTCCACGCCGTAAGATTTCAGTTCGCTGATCACATCGGCCACGCGGGAGTTTCGGATATCGCTCACGTTTTCTTTGAAGGTAGCTCCCATCACCAGGACACGTGCGTGCAGCACATTCTTCCCGGCGGAGATTATTTTTTTCACCGTTTGCTTAGCCACATAAAAGCCCATGGAATCGTTAACAAACCTTCCGGAATTAATGATTTGTGCATGGTAACGGAATTCCTTTGCTTTAAACGTAAGATAGTAAGGATCTACGCCGATGCAGTGTCCACCTACCAGGCCGGGGTAGAATTTCAGAAAGTTCCATTTGGTGCCGGCGGCCTCAAGCACTTCATAGGTGTTGATGCCCATGCGGTTGAAGATAATGGAAAGTTCGTTCATCAAGGCGATGTTAACGTCGCGTTGGGTGTTCTCAATAATCTTGGCCGATTCGGCAACCTTAATGCTGGAGGCCCGGTGAACGCCGGCCTTCACCACGAGCTCATACGTTTTCGCGATATTATCCAGGGATTCGGCATCACATCCGGAAACCACTTTTGTAATACTGGTGATGGTATGCTCTTTATCGCCCGGGTTGATCCGCTCGGGCGAAAAGCCCACTTTAAAATCTTCGATAAACTTCAGGCCCGACAATTCTTCCATGATGGGGATGCAGTCTTCTTCTGTGCAGCCGGGATACACGGTGGATTCAAATACGACGTAGTCGCCTTTCTTCAGCACCTTGCCCACGCTACGACAGGCGCCCAGCAAGGGTGTAAGATCGGGTAAGTTGTGGGAGTCGATTGGCGTCGGAACAGCTACGATGTGGAATGTGGCTTCACGAAGATCGTCGACGCTGGCCGTAAATTGAATATCGCAGCCTTCAAAGGCTGATGAATCCAGCTCTTCGCTCGGGTCCATCTTGTTTTTCATCATCTCCACGCGATCGGCCTTGATATCAAACCCGATCACTGAAATCTTCCGTGCAAACTCCAGGGCGATCGGCAGGCCGACATAGCCCAGGCCAATCACTGAAAGTTTCGTGTTTTTTGCAATTAATTCATCATAGATATTTTTCATAGTCGTACGTTATTGTTTTTTTAAAAGCGTTGTGGGTCGCAGGGTATAGATACGTTCAATCATCTCCACCACCTTCAGGCCTTCCAGTGCATTGGTGGTGATGATGCTTCTTCCTTTCAGCGTATTGATCACGTTTTCGATAACGTAATGATGATTGGCCGCACTTCCTTTATAGCTGCCATAATCATTTGCCGGATTGGCCGGGGGAAGTTCCGGCATTGTGTAATCCCGGATATGACAATACTCCACTTCGTTCATGTACTGCCCGCCAATCTTAACAGAACCTTTTTCTCCGATAATGGTCATACTGCTTTCCAGGTTACTATCCCAAACAGAAGTGGAATAATTCAGGCATCCCATTCCTCCATTGACAAAATCAAAAGAGACCATACCGGAGTCCTCAAAATCTGTTGAGCTACGGTGGTTGAAATCACCAAAATGACCGCGGATATTGTCGATATCACCAAACAACCAGTACATGATATCGATGAAATGGGAAAATTGCGTGAACAGGGTCCCGCCATCCAGGTCCTGACGACCTTTCCAATCACTCTTGCCGTAGTAGCGGTCATCGCGGTTCCAATAGCAATTTACCTGCACCATGAAAACATCACCCAATACTTTATTTTCGATCACCTCTTTGATCCATACCGAAGGTGGTGAATATCGGTTCTGCATCACGGGGAACACCTGACGGGAAACATTCAGTGCTTTGTAAAGCACTTGTTCAACCGAAGCCTTTGAAAGACCCAGGGGCTTTTCGCACACTACGTGTTTAAATTTTTCGAGCCCTTTCAGTGCATGTTCTGTGTGAACACCGTTGGGGGTACATACATTCAGCACATCGAAGGCAGGCGCTTCCGCGAGCATCTGATCAAGGGAGGGATAAAACGGAACATCGAATTTTTCGATGCCCAGACTTTCTTTGGGTTTGATATCGCAAAGTGCCACCAATTCTGCTTCTGCATTCCGGCTGATCATTTCAGCGTGGCGTTTGCCGATGTGGCCGCAGCCCACGACCGCAAACCTGATCGTATCCTTCATTTCCATTTTATATAGTTTCTTTATTAACCCGTCCGTTGTTTAAGCGATAGCGCTCCTTACTTTCCGGGCAAATAGCGATGCCCTCACCATCAAAATGCAGGCGATGACCGTATTCGCTCATCCAGCCCTTCTGCACGCCGGGATTGCCAACAATCAGCGCGTAAGCGGGCACATCGCGGGTTACCACGGCACCTGCGCCGATAAATGCATACGCGCCGATATCGTGTCCGCAAACAATGGTTGCGTTGGCCCCAATAGTGGCGCCCTTTTTCACCAGGGTTTTGGCGTACTCACTTTTACGGTTTACGGCGCTGCGCGGGTTGATCACGTTGGTGAATACCATGCTGGGACCCAGGAAGACATCATCTTCGCAGACCACGCCGGTATAAATGGAAACGTTGTTTTGAACCTTGACGTTATTCCCCAGCACGACCTGCGGCGATACAACGACGTTTTGACCTATATTGCATCGCTCGCCAATCACGCAGTCCTGCATAATGTGTGTGAAATGCCAGATTTTAGTACCGTTTCCGATGGTGCAGCCCGGATCGATGATCGCGGATTCGTGAGCGAAGAATTTGGATTCCATTATTTTTTGATAAATTCCAGTACTGAGCTTGTGATGTGACGGAGTTGTTCTTCATCGAGTTCCGTATGCATGGGCAGACTGATAACCTTTTCCGAGAGCCATTCTGTGACGGGGAAATCCCCTTCTTTGTAGCGCGGATCGAGGTAAGCTTTCTGCAGATGCAGGGGCACCGGATAATAAATCATGGCCGGAATATCTTTACCCTGCAGGTATTCCTGGAGAGCGGTTCGATCGATACCCTCTGTTACCAGCGTATACTGGTGGAACACGTGTGTAGAATAAGCCGAACGCAGTGGTGTTTTCAGGTTGGGACATCCGGCGAAAGCCGCATCATAATAATCAGCAGCACGGCGACGTGCGGCAGCGTAGTCATCGAGGCGTTTAAGCTTAACATCCAGAATAGCCGCCTGAATACTGTCGAGGCGGGAGTTCACGCCAATCATGTCGTGATAATAACGTTTCACCATGCCATGATTCACAACATAGCGAAGGGTCGTTGCCAAATCGTCGCTATTGGTAAAAATTGCGCCACCATCGCCATAGCAGCCCAGGTTCTTGGATGGGAAGAAGGAGGTGCAACCGATATCGCCCATACTGCCGCCTTTCTGGCGACGGCCGTCGGCGAAAACATAATCGGCGCCGATGGCCTGACAATTATCTTCGATAACAAAAAGCTTATACTTTTTGGCAAGGTCCAGAATGGCCTCCATATTGGCACACTGACCAAACAGGTGTACCGGAACGATAGCTTTGGTTTTAGGGGTTATGGCGCGGCTAATGGCGGCCGGATCGATGTTGTAGGTATCAGGTTCCACGTCCACCAACACAGGTGTAAGACCCAGCAGGGCGATCACTTCCGCAGTGGCAATAAACGTAAACGAAGTGGTAATTACTTCATCACCGGGCTTAAGTCCCAGGGCCATCATAGAACATTGCAGCGCGTCTGTTCCATTTGCGCAGGGGATCACGTGTTTCACTCCGAGGTATTGCTCCAGATGTTCCTGAAAGCGCTTTACCGCCGGACCGTTGATAAAGGCCGTTGCATCGATCACTTCCTGAATAGCCGCATCAACCTCCGGCTTGATATTTTCGTACTGACTTTTCAGGTCAACCATTTGGATCTTTCTCATCCGAAACTCCTCTTAATGTTAAGTTTAAAATCGGTTTTTACTAAATAGACGCAAAGATAAAAAATTATTGTTAGCGAAATAACAAGCGGTTTTTATATCTTTCTGTGAATACTAAAAACCCGTTCACATCGTTGAGTTTTCGTATTTTTGCACAAATTTCCCCGAATGAAAAAGTTATACTCCTCCCTGCTGATCCTGAGTCTTGTATTGTCAGCCTATTTCTGCCCCGCACAGTCCAATGTGGGCGACAGCGCACTGAACATTCCGATGCTCTACGCGGCGTATACGCACCAATGGCCCGGAGGGGATATGAAGGACAGGTTTGGGAACAATTCCAACATCAATGGTGGTTTCTTATACAAGCATCGCAGCAACTGGATTTTCGGTGTAGATTACAACTACCTTTTCGGCAACAACGTTAAGGGGGGCGACTCTCTGTTCAGCGCCATCGACACGCCCGACGGTTACCTTATCGACCGCAACGGGGAGCTGACCAACGCCCTGATTTGGGAGCGGGGTTATTTTATTTCTGCCAAATTTGGCAAAGTATTTCCCGTGCTTAGTCCCAACCCAAACAGCGGCCCGATGGTGATGGCCAGTGTAGGATTCATGCAACACAAGATCCGCATTGATGTGCCGGGGAGCACAGCACCACAACTTGATGGTGATTATCTTGCGGGCTATGACAAGCTAACGAACGGTGTAGGAATATCGGAGTTTGTTGGCTATATGTATATGGGAAATAAGCGGCTGGTGAGTTTCTTCGGAGGCATTGAATGCACCCAGGCGTTCACGAAAAGTCGCCGGAACTACGATTTCAATCTGGGCGCCCGCGACCATACCAGCCGTATCGATTTGTTGTGGGGGGTAAAAATCGGATGGATTATTCCCTTTTACAAGCGGGTTCCGCAAGGTTACTACTACCACTAAGGAACGGAGGCTTTCGCCATGATCGCTTCCCTGATCTATAACCTCAGTATACGGCTCTACGGAGCGGGGATATCCATAGCCAGTCTGTTTACGCTAAAAGCCCGGCAATTTCTCCGCGGTCGGCGAAACTGGCAGCAAAGATTAGCCGACAGTTTGCCCGGAGATGCCCCGCTTATCTGGTTTCATGCGGCCTCGTTGGGTGAATTTGAACAGGGACGACCGCTCATTGAAAGCATCCGCACATCGCATCCCCAGTACAAAATCCTGCTAAGCTTTTTTTCCCCGTCCGGATACGAGATCCGAAAAAATTACGCTGGCGCGGATTACATTTGTTACCTGCCCCTCGACACCGCGGCCAATGCCCGACGATTTATTGAAACGGCCCGGCCGTCGATGGTCTTCTTCATAAAGTATGAGTTCTGGTTTAACTACCTTCGACAAATCCGGCAGCACAATATCCCGTTGTATTACGTATCTGCCATTTTCCGCAGCAATCAGCACTTCTTCCAGCCCTGGGGCGGATGGTTCCGGAAGCAACTTCAGAACGTGAATTGGTTTTTCGTACAGAACGAAAATTCGCTGAAGTTACTCTCGTCATTGGGCCTTCAGAATGCCTCTGTTTGCGGCGATACGCGTTTCGACCGTGTTTGGTCGGTTGCACAGGAACGTAAGGCCTTTCCGCAGGTTGCTGCGTTCGCAGAAGGTCAGCGTGTACTGCTGGCCGGCTCCACCTGGCCGGCCGACGAAGAACTACTGCTGGCCGTCCTCCGTCATCACCCCAAGGAATTTCGATGCATTATCGCCCCGCACGAAATCGATTCACAGCGGATTGATGACTTCATCCGTAAAGCACCGGTAAAATGCATACGGTACAGCCGACTATCCGACGAAGAAACCATTTCAGCGGATGTTCTGATCATCGACAACATCGGCATCCTGCTTCACTTGTATCAGTACGCGCACGCGGCTTACATCGGCGGGGGCTTTGGCAAAAACATCCACAACATCCTGGAAGCGGCCACCTTCGGCAAACCCGTGGTATTCGGCCCCAACTACCGAAAATTTCAGGAAGCCCATGAGCTGCTGGCCCTGCGCGGCGCCTTTTGCGTACACCGTATCGAAGAAGCGGAAGAGATTCTGCTTAGGTTATTCCGCGACGACGCATTTCACAAGGCCGCCTCACAAGTTTGCTCGGCGTATGTGCAGCAAAACCTGGGGGGCACCAAGCACATCCTGCATCACGTATTTCACGATCAAAAACCAACACTATGACCGCCGGGGAACGCCTGATTTTCGCCACCAACAATGCCCACAAACTGCACGAACTGAAAGAAGCCATTGGCGGAAAATTCGCCATTGCCGGACTTTCTGAGATTGGCTGTGCGGAAGACATCCCGGAAACGGCCGATACGCTTGAGGGCAATGCGCTTCAAAAGGCCCGATTTATTTACGACAAATACGGGAAAGACTGTTTTGCAGACGATACCGGTTTGGAGATTGCGGCGCTGGACGGACGACCGGGTGTCTATTCGGCGCGCTACGCGGGCGAAACCGCGAACTTCGAAGATAACATGAACAAGGTGCTTGCAGAAATGAAGGGAATGAGCAAGCGCAACGCCCGCTTCCGTACAGTAATTGCGCTCATCCTCGACGGTGTGGAGTACTTCTTCGAAGGTTCGGTAGAGGGGGAAATCCTCACCGAAAAGCACGGTCGTGAAGGCTTTGGCTATGATCCTATCTTCCGCCCCGTGGGTTATGATATCAGTTTTGCCGAAATGCCGCTTTCGGAAAAAAACCGGATTAGCCATCGTGGACGGGCTGTTCAGCAACTCACGGCCTTTCTGCTCAAAAAATAAGATTGTCTTACACCATCAAAAATACACCTATGTCCGCCGTCCGAATCAAAAAGAAAATCGCCCTTGTAGCCGGTGGTGATTCCGGAGAAAAAGTCATTTCCATCGCCAGCGCCGGCGTTGTTCGCAAACACCTGGACCCCGCGAAATACGAGGTGTACACCATACATCTCAGCCGCGAAGGATGGTTTTACATCCCCGAAAAGGGCAAGCCAGTTCCCATCGATAAAAATGATTTCAGCCTACGATTGGGCACGAAGAAAATCACCTTCGATTGCGTGTTCATGGCCATTCACGGCACCCCCGGCGAAGACGGCCGGCTGCAGGCGTATTTTGATATGATAGGCCTCCCCTACACCAATTGCGGTCAGCTTACGTCAGCACTCACCTTCAACAAAGGGTACTGCAACAAGATGGTAGCTGCCTGTGGAGCGCGTGTATCGAAAAGCATACATTTGCTGAGCCGCCAGAGCTACAGTGCCGGGACCATCGAAAAAGAGCTCAAATTTCCCTTATTCGTGAAGCCCAACAACGGTGGATCCAGTATAGGAATGTCAAAAGTGGACCGGGCGGAAGACCTGCCGTCTGCGTTAAAGAAGGCCTTTCGTGAAGACCGTGAGGTGCTGGTGGAAGAATACATCAAGGGCATGGAAATTACCTGCGGCGTGTTCAAATACAAAGGATCGCTCACGGTATTTCCCATCACGCAGATCGTTCCGAAAACAGCCTATTTCGATTATGAGGCCAAATACCAGGGAAAATCAGAAGAGATAACCCCCGCCCCGATTTCTGAAGAGGCGGAAATTGAATGCAAGATGACCTCGGCCATGCTTTACGAAAAGCTCAATTGCAAAGGGGTGGTGCGCTTTGATTACATACTCTCGAAGAAAGGCCTGTATTTCCTTGAGGTCAATACCGTGCCCGGGATGTCGGAAGCCTCCATCGTGCCGCAGCAAGTGCAGGTATTGGGATGGACGATCCGGAAGTTTTTTGGTATGATGATCGAAAATGCGCTCTACAGTGTGAAGCACTGATGCACAGGACGCAGAAATTGATATCTTTGTTCTACGCTCAGACTACAGCAAACACCAGCTCACACACCCTATGTCCAAAAAGCCCAGCATATACACACAGAAACGGAGATGGAAATGGCTGTTGTTTGCCGCAGCCCTGCTCATTTTCACGGGCTCGTTGTGGTACATCAACCGGGTGGCCTCGAACATTGCCGAAGATGAGCGCCAGAAGGTTTGGATCTGGGCTGATGCCATCAATAAGAAAGCGGCCCTGGTAAATGCCACCGATACGTTTTTCTCCCGCATCGCCGAGGAGGAACGGAATAAAGTTGAACTGTGGGCGAAGGCCAATCAGCACCTGATCACCGCGGATTTTACGGAAGACGTGACCTTTTATGTAGAAATTCTGACGGCCAACACCACCATCCCCGTTATTGAAACAGATCCGGACAACCGCATCACGATTGCCAAAAACATTGATTTCAGCACCGACACCGTAAAGTACCTGGAAGGTGAACTGTTGAAAGAATTCAGCGCATACCCACCCATTGAAGTAAGGTACTTTGGCAAAAAAAACCTTCTCTACTACAAGGAATCCAGCGTCTACACGCAGTTACGCGAAGTACTGAACAAACAAATCAAGTCGTTCCTTTCGGAGATTGTAACCAATGCACCGTCGGTTCCCGTTATCATCACCGACTCCAGCCGCAAGAACGTCATTGCCTCGGGCAACGTGGATTCGTTGGCCATTCTGCAAGCCGGAAGGCTGAAGGAAACCATCAGCAAAATGGAACTTCAGAACCGACCGATTGAAATCGACCTGCCCGGGCGCGGAAAATGCTTCGTATATTATGAACAGTCCTATCTGTTAACTCAACTGAAGTACTATCCCTTTATTCAGTTCCTCATCATCATTGTATTTCTGATCATCGCCTACCTGCTCTTCAGCGCCTCGCGCCGGGTAGAACAAAACCAGGTCTGGGTTGGAATGGCCCGTGAAACCGCCCATCAATTAGGGACCCCGCTCTCATCGCTGATTGCCTGGGTTGAATTACTGCGATTGAAGGGGATCGGCGAAGAAACCCTGACCGAAGTCACCAAAGATATTCAGCGACTTGAGACCATCACCGAACGTTTCTCCAAGATTGGTTCAACGCCGAAGCTGGATAAGGAAAACCTTGCGGATGTCATCTACCACTCCATTGCATACCTTCAGCGCCGTACATCCCGTAAGGTGGAGTACAAAATTACTTTCACACCGGAACTACGCGTTGAATTGCCGCTCAATCGCTACCTCATTGAATGGGTGATTGAAAATCTCTGCAAAAACGCCATCGATGCCATGAGCGGTGAGGGCACCATACAGATTGACCTTATCGACGAAGCACGGACCGTCAGCATTGACATCTCCGACACCGGGAAGGGCATTCCGAAAGGGCAATTCAAAAGTATTTTTAACCCCGGTGTTTCCGGAAAGAAAACAGGCTGGGGCTTAGGACTAACGCTGAGTGAACGCATTGTGGAGCAATATCATTCCGGACGGATCTTCGTGAAATCCTCTACCCCGGGCAAGGGCACGACCTTCCGCATTCAATTGAAAAAGTAGTCTTTTGCGTTCATCAATCGCAGCCAGCGGCCGGCACTGCAAAAAAACAGGATCGCTATCGTCCGGCAGAAAAAATTATTTGTATTTTTGTTCGTTTCCTAAAAATCCGAAAAGAAAAATATGTTGGAGGGTTTGTTAAGTGGCATTTTACTTGGGCTGACCATTGCCATCATGCTGGGTCCGGCCTTCTTTAGCCTACTGCAAACCAGCATCTACCGCGGATTCCGTGCCGGTCTTTTCATGGCCCTGGGAATTTTCATGAGCGATACTATGCTGGTAGCCTTGAGCTACCTTGGTGTTTCTTCTCTGCTTACCGAGCCCGAGAATACGATCGTATTTGGTCTTATCGGTGGCATTGTCATGATCCTCTTCGGTGTTTTTACCTTTCGGAAGAAAACGCCCTTATCCAAAGATCCCGAACTCCGCGAACCCGTTCCGATTGAAAAAACAAAGCCCCTGAAGTACATGGCCAAAGGCTTTGCGCTGAATTTACTGAATCCATTTTTATTGGTGTTCTGGATGGGATGGATGGCCTACGTTGGCAACACTTACGGGCCCAAGTCGAACGAATTGCTGGTTTTTTTCGGCGGCACCCTGAGCACGGTGCTGGCCACCGACCTGCTGAAATGCTTTATCGCCGGGAAAATTAAACAATACCTGAAGCCGCGGGTGATCACTATCGTTAACTATTGCCTGGGCGTAATTCTGGTTATTCTCGGGGTGTACATGATTATTCGTGTTACCTATTAATAGCTGCCATGAAAAAAACCACCGGATGGATCCTGGGCCTGACCCTGTTGGCTGCTGTTCTGCTTACCTACAGCAATCATTTCGACAACGGGTTTCACTTCGACGATTCGCATACGATCAATAACAACATCTACATTCGTCACCTCAGCAACCTTTCCGTGATTTTTACCGAAGCCAAAGCCTTCGGATCCATGCCCACGAATCTGGGGTTCCGCCCGGTGACCACCGCCAGCACCGCCCTCGATTATTATATGTCGAAGCAAGACCCACTTGGAATCGACGTCAGCCAACAGTATCCGGAAGGCTTTATCCCTTTTTATTATCACCTTCCCATGTTTCTTGCCTTTCTGTTGTTGGGTCTGATGCTGTTCTTTATCATCCGCAAAATCTTCAACAACAGTCTTACGCATCCATGGAACCTCTTCGTGGCCTTTTTCGCCACGGCCTGGTACCTCTTGCATCCGGCCAATGCAGAAACGGTGAACTACCTCTGTCAGCGCGCCGATCTCTTCGCCACCTTTTTCGTTGTGGCCGGCTTGCTGATGTACCTTTTCTCCGCCCGTTCGCGCCGGTATTACCTCTACCTTATACCTCCCGTTATCGGCGTGTTTGCGAAAGAAACCGCCGTCATGTTCCCGGCTTTATTGCTGCTGTATATTTACTTTTTTGAACAGAAACTATCGCCGGGCGACTTATTCGTTCGCGCCAAACGCAAACAGGTATGGGGCGCCTTTAAAACAAGCCTGCCCTCCTTTGTGGCACTTTTCATCACGATTGTTCTGGTACAGATACTACTCTACCGACAAACCGTTTTGGGCGGAACGCTGCACGGATTGCCGTTTCCCGAAGGCTACCGCGCGCAGTACCTGATCACGCAGCCCTGGGTGCTGGCCACGTATTTCGTGCAGAGTATACTTCCGCTGGGATTAAGCTCCGACACCGGGCTGGATGTTTTCCACACGGCCGCTGATTTTCGCCTGTGGGTCGGTCTGTTGTTTATCGCGGCCCTGCTGGTGATTTCCGTTGTTGCCGGCCGCACCGAAAAAGGCCGGCCCATTGCCTTTGGCCTGCTTTGGTTTCTTGCGGCCTCCCTGCCAACATCCGCATTCACCGCCCTGACACAGGTTTCCAATAGTCACCGTTTAATTTTCCCATACATAGGCCTGGTCATCGCGTTAAGCTGGGGGGCCTATCTATTTATGCTGAAAATTCAACCGGTCTTCACGACAAAAAAGTTTTCCCGCGTACTTTCCGCGGTGGCCCTGGTATTGATCGTTTCCTATGCTTACGGCACGTGGCAGCGTAATGAAATCTGGCAAGATGACGAAACCTTGTGGGCTGATATTGTTCAAAAGAATCCTGACAACGCACGCGCCCTGATGAATTACGGCCTTACCAAAATGGCCGCCGGCGACCTGTTCGAAGCCGAATATTATTACCGCAAAGCCTTAAAAAAGTGGCCTAACTGGACGTACACCCACATCAACATGGCGATCCTGAAAAACGCGCAGGGACTGAAAGACCAGGCGGAACAGTGGCATCTATCGGCGATCAACTGCGGCGGGCAGAATCAAGAGCCTTACTATTTTTACGCGGAGTTTCTTCACCAGCATGGGCAGACCGATAAAGCCATCGCGAATTTGCGGACGGGTTTATCCATCCAGCCCGGGGACTTGAAATCGCGCTACCTGCTCATGCAGCTCTATGCTGAAACCCGCGCCTGGGGAACATTAGCTGAGGTGGCCCACGAAACGCTCCGGCTTCTTCCCGGGGATGCCACGGCTCTATCCTGGCTTAAAACAGCCGCCGGCCGGCCCGATGAGAGCCTGCCACAGGCATTGCAGGTAAAAGAGCATCCCACGCCCGAGGCCTGGTTGGACCTCAGCCTTACACACTACAACCGCGGTGATTACCAAAAATGCATTGATGCCTGCAACGAGGCCCTGAAGCTAAAACCCGACTACGCGGAAGCCTGGAATAACATCTGCTCAGCCTACAACGCCATGTCGATGTGGGAGGAAGGCATTGCTGCCTGCGAAAAAGCGCTGCAAATCAACCCCACGTTTGAGCGCGCTGCCAATAATCTGAAATGGGCACAGTCACAAAAAAAGTAATCCACGGCTTTATTCCGGCAAGCGCTCGTTGTCTTTCTTCCTGAGCAGCGCCTTTACATCATTCACACTAAAGTAGGAAGCATTAAACATCGTGTGGAGCACACCGACAGGCAAGGTCCACACGAAGGTGCAGAAACGCATAAAGACGGAATACAGCAAACCAATGGATGGATCCTGTCCGATAATCCCAAACAATGCCGCCGTCATTAGCTCTTCCAGACCCAGGTTCCCCGGGAGAAGGCGAATGAGCACCGAAATGCGCTGCATGGTGATGATAGCGATGAGCGAAAGCAAGGTCATGTGTGTATCCAGCGCGTCGTTCAACAGATAATAAATACCGAAGATAATCAAGAGTGCGAACACTGTTAGTGCCGCGTTGATCAGCGTGATCTTAAGATTGCGCAGCATTTGCAGGGACTGTTGGATGACCTCGTGCAGATAGACCTGCGCCTTGTTAAAGAGGCTTCCCTTGCGGAAGGGGATGAGTTGCAGCACCACGTCGCCAAGGTACACCAAGAGCGGACTGAAGATCATCATCAAGGCCAATAACACCAGCCAGAGCATAAGTGAGCCGAAGAAAAAGAGGGCGATCAGCGTAGCCAGGCCCGAAATGATGAAAGAAATATAAATGGTGACAACGCCTACGGAGAATCCCTGTCGGGTATCCACCTTGTATTTCTTTTTCAGGAAGTAGATAGCGTAAATGATGCCTCCGTTGGTGGGGATAAAATAGGAAAACAGGTTCATGCTCATGGGCATGAACAGCACGTCGCCCGTGCGAAGGCGCGTGCCACTGATATGACGCACCAGGGTGAATTCCTGCACGCCGTTCACAAGAAAAGTAGCCAGCGACAACACAAGGATCCAGAGCCAATGTGTAAAATCCATTTTCTGAAGAATGCTGAAATAACCGCGGGTTGCCAGAAAGGCCACGATCGTGCTGATAATCAGCAGCGAGATCAGCAGTTTTATCAGGTCACGTGTTTTCATGCTACTTGTAGAGTCGCTCGTTGTCCTGAATGTCCATCCACATGGCAAAGAGAATGCTCTGCAGGCTGCTGATAAGAAGGAAAACAAAAGCAAGGATGGTCACCGGATTGGCGTTGCGCCCTTCGATAACGATAGTCAAGATCTTAACAAAATATGGGATCGCCATCAGCCCTAACACAAATCCCATATGGTACAGAATGAAGAGCGGATGAAAATCGCGGAAGAGGTATTTTGAATACAAGCGCGAAAAAAAGGAGGTTATCAGCAGCCAGATGATACGAGGAATGACTTTATGGACGCGCATTTTGGACTGTTCACCGACAAAGTACACGGGTTTTATTTCCACTTCCCGTAAGGTACAGAAAGCAATATTAAGTTTCACGAGCATATCATTGGGCATGCCGTAGCGCTTGTAAATTTTATACAGTGCGATGGCATTCAAGGCTTTGTTTGAGATGGCGGTATATCCGGTTTGTGTGTCGCTCACGTGCCAATAGCCAGAAGCCAGTTTGGTAAGGGCGGACAAGATGGCATTGCCCAAAAATCGGACACGAGGAATAGCCAGCCATGCGGATCGGTGAATCAGGCGGTTGCCCTTTACGTAATCGATGCCCTCGTCAGTAACAGGGCGGCAAATGGATTCGAGTTCGTCGGGGTCCATCTGCCCGTCGCCGGCCATCACGGCCGTACAGTCGATGCGATGATCCTTGCACCATTTATAGCCCGTAGCGATGGCGGCGCCCACACCCGCGTTTGTTTTGTGGCGCAGGCCAATCAGGCGGTCGTGGTCGGGATCTTCATTAAGGAGGTCGGCCGGCGTGAAGAAGCGACGTTCCATCAGGCTTTGTTCGAAGAGCAGCTTGTTGGCGCGATGATAACGACCATTCGTTTCTTCCAGCCTGAATGCCGGCAAGGCCATCCCTTTTCCGCTCTCTGCAATAAGTTGCTTGACGGTCTCCGGCAGGCCATCGGTGGAGGCATCATCAACAACGATCAACTTATCCACGAATCCGGGCATGGTTTCAATCACCATACGAATCTGTTGTACTTCGTTGAAAGCCGGAATTACCACGGCCACGGTTTTCCCGTTTAACATGTTAAGGATATTTGGGATTAGTGCCTTGCGAAAATACAGAAATTCTGCCACAAGATGCTGACATTCCCGGATTCATTTTTTACTTGTACCTTTGCCTGCTGCCAACCAAAACAACCCGATTTCCCGTTGCGATGAAAAAAACAGGCCCGCCTGCCTTCACCGGTCTGAACGCCTTGCGGCCCAGCCGTTGGGTACGCTTGTTGTGCCTGCTCATGCTGATACCGACGGTTTCGTATTCGCAGAATCTGACGAAAATTATGGGAACGGTCATCGACCGGAAATCGAAGCAGCCCATTCCGTTTGTCAACATATTCTTTAAAGGCTCGGGGATAGCCACCACCACCGACTTCGAAGGACGATACTCCCTGGAAACTAAAACGCCCACCGACACCTTGCAGGCTCAGTATATGGGCTACGAAAACGCCACCAGCGGAGTGGTGAAAAACCGCTTCCAGTTCATTGATTTTGAGCTAAAGCCGGTGAGCTATGAGTTGGCCGAAGTGGTGATCCTGCCGGGTTTAAACCCCGCCGAGGTTCTGCTGAAAAAGGTGATCGACCACAAAGCCTTCAACAACCCTGATGACTTCGACGCCTATGAATTTGAGGCCTACACGAAGATCCAGATTGACGCGAACAATTTCACCGAACGCCTGAAGGATCGAGGCATCATGAAGCCCTTCCGCTTTGTGTTCGAAAATGTAGACACCTCCATCATCAACGGAAAGGCATACCTGCCGGTCTTCTTCACCGAAACACTCTCGGAAGTATATTACCGGAAAAACCCGCAGACCTTACGCGAAATCATAAAAGCCACGCGTATTTCCGGAATGAAAAACGCGAGCATCTCGTCCATGCTGGGGAATTCCTACGTTAACGCCAACCTCTACAAGAACTACATCGACATGTTCGAGAAGAACTTTGTGAGTCCGCTGGCCAACTTTGGGCTGGCGTATTACCGGTATTACCTCACCGACAGCAGTTTTATCGACCATGACTGGTGTTACAAACTCAGCTTCAAGCCACGTCGTTCGCAGGAACTAACCTTTACCGGCACCTTGTGGATTACGGATAGCACCTATGCGTTGAAAAAGGCCGACATACGGCTGGTGGGGGATGCCAACGTGAACCTCATCAATGAAATTGTGATCAATCAGGACTTTCAGCGTGTCGACAGCACACACTTCCTGCTGGCGTCGGAGGAGTTGGTGGCCGATCTCAACATCACCGAGAACAGCAAATGGACGATTGGCTTCTACGTGCACCGTAACAGTTCTTTCCGGAACCTTCGGGTGAATGAGCGCCGTCCCGACGCAGATTATAACATACCGAACGATGTGGTGGTCCTTGATAGTGCAACACAGAAGGACGATCTATTCTGGGCCCGCGCACGCCACGACAGCCTGACAGCCGAGCAACTGAGCATTTATCATATGACGGACACCATACAAACGGTGCCGGCCTTTAAAATCTACAAAGAACTATTTACGATCCTCACGACGGGCTATAAAGTCTGGGGCCAGGTTGAAATCGGCCCCTGGAGTTCCATTTATAGTTTTAATGAAATCGAGGGCGACCGGATCCGGCTGGGGGGGCGAACCAGCAATAAATTTAGCACTATGTCGATGATCGAGGCGCACCTGGCGTACGGAACCCGCGACCGTAAATTCAAAGGGGGTGCAGATTTCTGGTATCGTTTTAAGAAAAATCCCAACTCTGGTTTTGGTATGGCCTACCGTTACGATATTGAGCAGTTGGGCGAAAGCCAGAATGCGCTGCGCACTGATTACATCGTGGGCTCACTCATTCGCCGGAATCCACAGAACAAGTTAAGTATGGTGGAGGAGATCAAGGGCTTTTACGAACACGAATGGTTTTTCGGCTTCTCCAACAAATTAATGATAACGCGACGGGAAATTTTCCCCATGGGTTCGACCCTGTTCACCTACAATGATAATGGGCGGGTTTTTACCCGACCCTCCATTACAACTTCAGAAATTTCGTTCAGTCTGCATTTCGCCTTTCATGAAAAAATCATCATGGGCGAATTTGAGCGTATGAGCCTGGGCACCCACTATCCCGTGCTTGACGTGGGCTATGCTTACGGTGCCAAAGATTTGTGGGGCGGCGATTACGATTACCACCGCCTGCAGCTAAGCCTGAAGCAACGCTACAAAGTAGGCGCCCTCGGCTGGTCGCGATATTACATCGAAGCCGGAAAAATCTGGGGCACTCTTCCCTACTCTTTGCTAAAGTTGCATGAAGCCAATGAAACGCTATCGTTTGATGAGTACGCCATCAACACCATGAACTACTACGAATTTGTGAGTGATGAATACCTTCACCTTTACTTCACGCACCACTTCGACGGACTGCTGTTTAATAAAATCCCGCTATTAAAGAAACTGCGCTGGCGCGAAGTCATCCACGGGCGTTGCGTGATGGGGCATATGAACGATGCCAACCGGGCCTACAACAACCTACCCGCCAACACCTACACGCTGGGGCAGCCCTATTACGAAGCCGGCGTCGGAATCGAAAATATTTTCACCTTCCTCCGGCTCGACGGCATTTGGCGCTTTTCGTACCTTGACCACAAGGACGTTTCGCAGTTCACCTTTATGTTTTCGTTCTGGTTTAGCTTCTGAGGATATTAAAACAATCCCTTTAAAGCATTCAGGCCCTTGCTTAGCATATCGTCTTCCGGAACTTTTCCATCCGGGGTAAGTTTATCAATCACACCGGGAAGATACTCGGAAACCTTAGCCTTTACGGTATTAACATCAACACCATGTTTGTCGGCCAATTCTTTAATCTTGCCTTCCCCCAGCACCTGCTGCACCTGGTCGCCGGAAATAGGTTTGTTTTGATCTGTTCCCACCCAGGAGCCAATCAGATCGCCCAGTCCTTTGGATTTAAATGTTTCAATGAGTCCATTCAATCCACCCTTCTCACCTCCGATCATTCCGATTACAGAGGATAACATTCCCTCGCCGGATCCACCACCGAGTGAAGATTTTAATTGATCAAGTAAACCCATAAAATAAAATTTAGATTTTTGATTAACGCTCTATTTCAATATCAAGCTGATTTTTCTTTTCCTTCCGGGCTCATAATCCGGTACACCAGTCCGGCCAACAAGGCACCCATCAGGGGAGCCACCCAAAAGAGCCATAACTGCTGCACCGCCCAGTCGCCCACGAACAGCGCCTGGCTTGTGCTGCGGGCGGGATTTACCGAAGTGTTCGTAACGGGGATGCTAATTAGGTGGATGAGTGTAAGTCCTAAGCCTATGGCCAGGCCCGCCAGGTACTTTGGAGCCCTGGAATGCGTAGCACCCATAATGATCATAAGAAACATAAACGTCATTACGACCTCTGTAAGCAGCGCTGCCCACATATTGTAACCGCCCGGCGAGTGTTCACCATAGCCATTAGCGGCGAATCCGCCCAGCTCGAAGCCTTGCTTTCCCGTAGCAATCAGGTAAAGGATGGCGGCACCGGCAATACCTCCCAGGACCTGAGCCGCGATATAGGGCAGCACATCTTTACCGCTGAAACGACCGCCAATCCATAATCCCACAGAAACCGCCGGATTCAGGTGGCAACCCGATATATGGCCAATCGCATAGGCCATCGTCACTACCGTAAGTCCAAAGGCCAGCGCTACACCGACGAAACCGATGCCCAGTTCCGGATAAGCGGCGGCCAAAACAGCACTTCCGCATCCCCCCAGCACCAGCCAAAGGGTACCGATAAATTCTGCAACAAGTTTTTTCATGATCATAAAATTTATTGTTGAGTTCAAGAACAATTCCATGTAGCACCTCAGCTACTACACGCCACATTCCCGTAAAGATACCTAAATATTGAACAATTTATCCGTTATTCCCGGGAAATTCTGACATGGGTTTGAATTATTTTAATGGGCCGCCCGAAAGCCCCACCTGTCCGCAGAAGCCTGACTCAATCAGCAGCAGTCCGGGAAATGGCCGGAGACTGAAAAAAGTTTACCTTTGTTCCTTGTTTATCGAATATCATGATCCTTCGAGCCGAAAACCTGGTAAAGAAATACCGCAGTCGCACAGTGGTAAAAGGCGTGTCGCTGGAAGTTAAACCCGGCGAGATCGTGGGTTTGCTGGGTCCCAATGGCGCCGGGAAAACCACCTCCTTCTACATTATTGTTGGCCTGATCAAGCCCAATGAGGGCAAGGTGTTCCTGGACGACATCGAAATTACCAATGAAGCCATGTACCGCCGTGCACAACGCGGTATCGGATACCTGCCGCAGGAAGCTTCGGTGTTTCGTCGTCTCAGCGTGGAGGATAACATTGCCGCCGTGCTGGAGTTCACCAAACTTACACGCGATGAGCAAAAGGAAAAACTGGAAACCCTGCTGGATGAATTCGGCCTTCAGCATGTACGAAAAAGCCATGGCATCCAGCTTTCGGGCGGCGAGCGCCGTCGTACGGAGATCGCCCGCGCCCTCGCCGTGGATCCCAAATATATCTTACTCGACGAGCCCTTTGCCGGCGTTGATCCCATTGCGGTAGAAGACATCCAGACGATCGTATCAAAACTGAAAACCAAAAATATCGGGGTCCTGATTACCGACCACAATGTCCACGAAACCCTATCTATCACCGACAGAGCCTACCTTTTGTTTGAGGGGAATATCCTGAAGTCGGGCACCGCCGAAGAGCTGGCTTCCGACGAACAGGTGCGCCGGGTTTATCTCGGAAAGAATTTTGAACTCCGCCGCTAATCCTGAGTAGACCTTGGTGTAGCAGGAGGCGTCACTTCTTCGGAAGCGGTAAAATATTGGCGTTTTACAATAAACATTATTCCAAAAAACACATCCAGGGCCGCACCCAGGATCACGCCTACGATTAAACTGGCTTCCACAAGGCTCATGATGTTGGGCATCGACTGGTAGGTGTCGGGCAGGCCCTCTGCCACCATCAATACCGTACGGCCGAAATTATGGAAGATAAATAGTTCATTGATTAGGGTCAGCAGGTAAAGCCCCAGCCCGTACTTCCAGGCCCAGGCAAGCCTTCGCCACATGGAGGTGAGCAAAATCACCGGCAGCACCAGGTTGAATAAAAACATCAGGTTGGCGGCCCACAATCCATAAACGGTAAAACCAAACACGGTAAAACCGACAGCGGCGGCCGAGAAAACGGCCGATATAGAAAAGGAAACACCGACCAATTGCAGCACCCAAATAATCTTGAAAATAAGTGGTAAAGGCTTCCAGCCCAGTGTTTGTTTCATGTTCATCGGATTGAAAGTCATTGTTTATCGTACTGCAGCACTTCATTGTTCACGTATTCCAGGGCAATACCGGCCTCCTGGAACATTGCTTCGGTTTCCGCGCCGCTATGGTACTTCCATTCGCACACCACGCGCACAATCCCGCAGTTGATGATCAGCATGGCACAGGTGCGGCAGGGGGTCATCCGGCAATAGAGGGTAGAACCCTCCAGGGCAATACCCATTCGGGCGGCCTGACAGATGGCGTTTTGCTCCGCATGTACCGTCCGCATGCAGTGCTGCGTCACATGCCCATCATCATGGGTCACCTGCTTAAACAAATGACCCACCTCATCGCAATGGGGCAAGCCCCGCGGCGAACCTACGTATCCGGTCACCAAAATCTGTTTATCGCGGGCAATGACACAGCCACTTCGGCCGCGATCGCAGGTGGCCCGTTTGGCTACGGTATGAGCCACTTCGATAAAGTACTGATCCCAGGAAGGGCGTTCGTTTTCCATGATGTTAGTCGTTAGTCGATAGTCGATAGTCAATAGTCGATAGTCGATAGTCAATAGTCGATAGTCGTTAGTCGTTAGTTGATTGGTGTTAGTGGGTTTAGGGTTGGTTTGGTTCCTGATTCTTTTAAAAGTTATTGAGGACTTCAAGGATTTTTTTGTGGAGATTTTCGACGGTGCTATTGTTGGTGAGATTGAAGTCGGCCTGTTCGATGCATTTGCGAAGGTTTTGCGCGTTGGGGTCGGTGGTGTCCATCTCGCGTTGTTCGTTCTGAAGAAAGGTTTCGAAACTGATGTGATCGGTTTCCGAGGCCCGTTCCACGATACGTTGGTAGCGCACCTCCGGTGCTGCATCGACGGCGATCAGCCGGAAGTTTGGTTTGCTGCGCAGCATGGCCACTTCGCCGGGCGTGCGTATACTCTCGATGATGCAGTCGTGCCCGGTTTGCAGCGCCTGTTCGTACAGTTGCTCCACAATGAAGGCGGGGTTGTGCCTGGCCCGCAGATCGTTGGCCACCACCACCATGCTATCGCGATTCACCGGCAGGCCGCGCTGCCGTATCTCTTCGGTAAGGAAGGCCCGCACCGAGAAGTGGGCAAAGCCCTTGGCGTGAACCAGGTAATCAACGATGGTGCCTTTGCCGGCGCCCAGGGTGCCCGTGATTCCAATAACGCGCATACTACCTTTAGAAAATCCATTCATAAAACAATACCATTTCGCCACAGCAAATGTAAACAAAAGAGCCGTGATCCTGCGAAGTGAAATCGCAGCCTCCCACAACTTTACTTTGGCTGCACGGTTCTTTGAATCCAGGCACCAAGGATGGTAAGCGCTTCCGGTGCAAAGGTTTCCGGAAGTGAACTATATTCACTGATGCGACCCGTTGCGCTATGCTGAAAAAGGTGGTTGAGGCCGGGCAGGGACTGAACTTCATAGTGCGGATTCCGGCCGGCCTCCAGTGCGCTGCCAATCGCTTCCAGATTTTCCTTGCAGGGCACCTGTAAATCATTTTCCCCGTTCAGGGCCAGCACGGGGCATTTCACTTTGCGGAGGTAGTCTTCCGGTTTGAAGCGGACAAATTCAGGGAACCAGGCCGAGCGGGCCGAGTAGGCGGCGGCATTGATATTCGCTTCGCTCAGGCCACCGGCTTCACCTTCCTCTTTGGTGTAGTTGGCGGCCAGGACTTTCAATTCAGAACGAATACGTTCTTCCATTTTGTCCGGATTTTTTTCAGTTTCAATAATGGTAAGGTAGGTTTCCGAAACCGCCAGGCTGCGGCGGATTTCCTCTTCGGGCGTGCCCTCGGCGCGGGCAATCAGGGCGCCCTGCGACAAAAGGATCTGTTTGCCGCTGGTGCCGGGACCAGCTAGTAGCACGATAAAGGCTAATTTCGGGTTACGTGAAGCCACCACGGGCGCCACCATGCCGCCCTCGGAATGCCCGATCATGCCCACCTTTGACGGTTCTATGCCCGGCTGCGCTTGTAGAAACTTCCACGCAGCCGCGGCGTCTTCAATAAAATCGCTGAGACCGGATTGCTGGTAGTTTCCCTGCGATTTCCCGGTACCGCGGTCATCGTAGCGGAGCACGGCAATGCCGTTACGGCTCAGGTAGTCGGCCAGCACCCAAAAGGGTTTGTGGGCCGCTACGGTCTCATCGCGGTCCTGGGCACCACTGCCACTCACCAGCACCACCGCCGGAAAGGGCCCAGAGCCTTCGGGCAGGGTCAGGGTTCCGGATAAGGTAATTTTTGCCCTTGGGTTGGTGAATTCAACTTCCTTGATGGTGTAGGGAAAGGGTGGCTTCGGCTCCTGCGGACGCTCCATCACGGGCAAAACATCCACCCGGTGCATCGCCAGCGTTAAAGCCCCGTTTTGGCGCCAGGTACCGCGGAGGGTATCGCAGGTTGAATTCATGCGGGCCGAAAAACGGGCTTTGATCTTTTTGGCACGCACCAACAAGGAATCACCGGTCCAGCGGACCTCCTCCAGACTAAACGTATCTTTACTCTGATCGGGGCTGTTGAGAAAGCCCTTCCAGCCGTCACCTTTCTTTTCAACATGCATCCCCACGCGAATGCTTCCGCCACTTCCACTGATCACACCCAGCCAATTGCCTTCCGGTGTGCATTGCTGTGCCGCAACTGGCATCGTTCCAACCAAGATCAGCATCACTAACATCCATCCTCTCGTGACCCCATTTTTTCGTTTCATATTCATTATTTTTAAATCAAACAAATGTATAAAAAATACGGGGATTGACCATGCAATCCCCGTCAACGCTGCTCCAGCAAACAGCGAACCTCAGGTAAATCAAAGGTATTGTAATCCGGTCATGGTCATCACCATCGTGTGGCCCGGCATTTCCTCGTCCCAGGAATCATCGGAGAAGTCATCATAATAAAGGAGATTTTCCATACTTTTATCGAAGATCAGTTTTTGCCCCAGGGGAACATTCACGGTGATGCGAACCTTCTGATCGCGGAACTTTTCATTTTGAGGAAGTGAAAAATAATTGCTGATCTGAAGCAGCGAATCTTGCTGTACAATCTCATAATGTATGGCTTTGGCGCGATCGCGGGCAGTGAGCATGGTGCTGCCACGACCACTGCGGGTAATCACAACGGAATATTCGTTTTTGGCGGAAGGTTCAAATTTCAGTACCGGAACACCGTAGCCCCGGGTACAGCCTTCTTCAGCCACAAAGCTAAGGTTATCGAGGGTAAGGCCTCCGGGAAATTCTTCCGGATCGTCAATCCGCATACCCGGATCCGGAACCTGAAGAATCAGGGTGCTATCGGCCGGAGGTGTTATGGTAAGCACCGTTTTATCGCTGGCCTTTTCATCGAAGGACTGCGCCACTCCGAAGCCAGTATAGATGCACAGCAGCAGACCGATCAGCCACAGGCTGGTGGCGGTAATGGAAACGATGCGGATACGTTTGCGGTACCCCAGCACCAACTTCACGCCTCCGTAAATCATCATCAGCACGGGAACGCCGATAAAAAGCAGGACGCCGGTGACCGCCATCCACGATGCGCGCGTCGTTTCAAAGATCAAGGCTGAGAGGGCCGGCCAGGAAAAGGTGTGCATGCCCCATTCGGTCACCGTAAACGCATGTTCGGAACCCGTGAGGCTCAGGATCAGCCCGGTTATAAAGGTGATGCCAATGATCAGAAAAATAATGCCCACAAAAATCAGCAGGGCCTTGATGGAATAGTAGACCAGGTTTTCAATAACGCCCCCGATCCGGCTGCCAAGGCTGCCGCTTTCCACCACCGGGATACGGCGGTTGTGGCGCAGTTCACGTCTCAGGTGCCGCATGCGGCGCTTGAAATCGCGCACTTCCGCTTCGGTTTGCGGACGGTGCTTGTCGCGTATGCGACGGTATCGGTTTTTCAGGTCGTTCATTTCCTCCCTGATGTTCCGCTCGATGGTGTGGATGTTGATGCTTTCCCCCTTCATTTCAAGCTTTTCGCTGGTGTTGACGGCGGCCGGGATCACAATCCACATAGCAATATAAATGAGAATACTGGTACCGAAAATCAGGGTCAGAATGATAAAGGCAAGGCGGAACCAGATGGGATCGGCATTAAAGTAATGCCCCAGTCCGGAACAAACGCCACCCAGCACACGGTGATCGGGATCACGGTATAAACGCCGGTGGGTGCGCCTTTCGGTTGGTCCGGCGCCGGTGCCGGTGGCTTCGGCTTCGTTCCCGCTGATGTCGGCCGGTTTGCCCAGCAAACGTATCACTTCGTCCACATCCTCCTGCTGAATGATCTTTTTGGTTTCATCAAGGCGGCCCTGGAAGATCTCAGCCACACGAGCTTCGATATCCTCCATGATCTCATCCGCCCCTTCCGAGGCGGAGAAATGCTTGCGCAAGGCCTCCAGGTATTGCTCAAGACTTTGATAGGCACTGTCATCAATATGGAAGAAAATGCCGTTAATATTTATTGAGGTGGTCTTTTTCATTGTATGATTCTTTAATTTTTTTCGTTGGTTGAGCTTGGTTCATGGAAGGTGCCGCCAATCAAGGCGACCGAATCCACCAGTTCCTTCCAGGACAGATGTAACTCATCCAGGAATTTTTTTCCGGCGGTTGTCAGGGAGTAGTACTTGCGGGGCGGACCCGAGCGGGACTCTTCCCAGCGGTAGTTGAGCAGACCCTCATTTTTCAGGCGGGTCAGCAGCGGATAAAGGGTGCCTTCCACCACCAGCAACTCCGCCGCTTTCATCTTTTCGATGATGTCGGACGCGTACGCTGCTTCGGATGAAATCACCGCCAGGATGCAATATTCCAGCACCCCTTTCCGCATCTGCGCTTTTGAATTTTCAATGTCCATGGTTCTGAAGTTTAATGAAACGACGCTACAAAAATACAACAATTTTTAGTACTATGCAATACATAATACCAATTTTTTTTCAGTACCATATTATAAAAGCAATCCCCATGATTTTCCCCGGCGCGCCATTTGGCTCCTGCACGCCGCCGTCTGCGCCGGAAGGCAGAACATATCGCTGGAACCGCCCGACCCATCAGGGCGCGTGTCATGCCCCCGCAGAAACCGGAGGCAGTCGTTATAAAGGAGGTAAATTGATTTTCAGGCATGGACCTTTGCGTGCTGGTGATGATGCAAAGATGGGGGTACCACTACAGCCTGAAATGCATTAGATTATTGAAAACATCAATAATGTGCATTGAGATTTAAAAGAATGTCAAATGAACTTGATGCCTTTATTACTAAAACAAGATTACAAGGATTCGAACTATAAAAAAAGCCCCGTTTCCAGAACTTTATTATACAATTCTCAAAAATATTGTTTAATTTCTTATTTCGGAACACATCAAGGATAATGATAATAAATGCCTTTAAGATTTGTAGTTGTATAAATATTGGCCGTATTTCGACTCATGGGAATGTTAATTAGTATTCCATCAATGTAAACACTTAATTTCAAACCTAACTCTATAAAAGAATCATGTTCATAATACTTCTTGAGAGAAAAATTATAGAATTCTCCCTTTCTGATTTTTAATGTGGTTTTATCATTTGACTTCAGACTGACAACTGTATAAAAATACTTACTAATAGTATCTTGTACAAGAATAATATATGCTTTATTAGTGCCGTTTACCCTTTTATTAGACTTATTAATTTCAATGACTTTATAGACTTGTGGTGTATCTTCAATCTTTTGAAGATAATCAGGGTTTTGAAAAATCGAAAAGCATGGTAAACTTAATAAAACTAATATTTGTATTATTGCTATCATTATGTTATAAATTATTTCGTTTTCAGTAGCCTAATCCTAATTAAATCATTTTCTGTAATAACACCATCTCCTGGTTGAGGAACTGTTGTTTTTGCACTATGTGCTTGCTGGTAAATCCAATAAGTTGAATTTGTTGAATTTGCTGGTTGTGCCGAAATACCTGTTTTTTGGGATATCAATGCGCCTGAGTAAGCCTCAGTAACTTCATGCAACATTGCATTACCGGGAGTTCCAGCAAAAACATCAAAGTCTTCTAGCATATTTGGATTTACAAACTGATATGCATTAACTGTAGTAATATCATGGGTAAAACTACTCGTCTCAAATGGCTTTATCCCTGTTTGAAATTCAGTAGTAACCGTGCTATTAGTAACAGTATTCCCTAGAAAAGCTCCTCCTCCACGTGTTCCAATAGTTTGTCCATTAAATTCAAATGTACTGGAGTTTGTTGCATCAACCTTAACGGATATTTCTGTACTATTTATAACGGTAAGTAGTTTCTTATCATTCTCCGTTTTAGCTTCTCCAGCCGCTGTAACTTTCCCTGTATTAGGGTCTCTCGTCAGGGTCATTGTGGTCGCACTTTGCATCTGTGCGACAGCCTTATCAGCTTCATCTCCAGTTATTACTAAATCATCCAACGCTCCCGTAGGATCTACCCTATTAAGTGGGTTATCCTGGCAATACGAGTATGGCGACATCCAGCTGCGTTCCCCCGCCATTGGGTCAACACTCAACCACACACTCAACTCCGAATCGTAGTAACGGGCGCCAAAATACGAAT
>CAZPDS010000005.1:57316-66761 GCA_964585485.1 uncultured Bacteroidales bacterium | reverse complement strand
GTCGGCATAGTCATTAAATCCGTGGTTGTGCGAACCGTCGATGTCGAGGAATTCCTTACGGGATGTGGCGGCGTCGAAAAGTTTGCGTCCCTGTGCGTAGGGGATGGTGAAATCGTTTTTGCTGTGAATGAAGAACAGGGGGCTTTGCAGGCGGCTGATCTTATCGCCGGAGCGGAAGTGGTAGTTCAGCATCAGGCGGATGGGGAAGATGGGGTAGTTCTTTTTGGCGATGTCGTCCATGCTGAAGAAGGTGCCTTCCAGCACCACCGCAGCGGGCCGGATGTCCTGGCAGACCTCCACCGTAACGGCCCCGCCCAGCGACCAGCCCCATACGATGAGCTTGTCCATGGGCACCTGCAGGCTGTCGCGCACAAAGGCCAGCGTGGCCCGGGCGTCGTCGTAGATATCCTGTTCTTCCTCAATGCGCCCGCTGCTCTTGCCGTAGCCGCGGTAGTCGACGATCAGGGTGCTGTAGCCCAGTGTGCGGAAGAAGCGAAGGCGTTCTTCGCTTTTGCTAACGCAACCTGCGTTTCCGTGAAAAAACACAAGGGTATATTCCGACGAATCCACCGGCATCCACCAGCCGTGGAGGGTGTTTCCGCCGCTGCTGTTTACGAGCACCTCCCGGACGCCCAGATCGGCGGGGGGTGCGTCGCCCGCACGGGAGGGCAAAAAAATGATACGGCGCTGAAAGCCGTAAATGGCGGCGCATACCAAAAGGTAGATCCCGGCCAGCGCGGCCAGAATAATGAAAAAAGTGCGGCTCATGGTTTACAGGCGTTCTTCAACGGCCTTCCAGTCGGCCAGTTTCCACAGCGCGGCAATATAATCGGGGCGCCGGTTCTGGTAATCGAGGTAATAGGCGTGTTCCCAAACGTCCATGGTAAACAGCGGCGTGTATCCGTTGCGCAGCGGGTTGCCGGCGTTGGATTCCTGCACGATGCTGAGTTTACCGGCGGCATCCTTCACCAGCCAGGCCCAGCCGGAACCAAAGAGGGTTGCGGCGGCCGCGGCAAATTTTTCCTTAAAGTCCTCAAACGATCCGAAGTCGCGGTTGATGGCGTCCAGCAGTTTACCGCCCGGCTGACTTTCGCCGGCGGGGGTGAGGCAATGCCAGTAAAACGTGTGGTTCCACACCTGGGCCGCGTTGTTGAAGATGCCGCCGCTGGCTTTCATGATAATTTCTTCCAGCGTGGCGTTTTCGAATTCCGTTCCGGGTATCAGTTTGTTGAGGTTGGTCACATAGGCCTGATGATGCTTGCCGTAGTGAAAGCTAATGGTGTTTTCGGTAATCACCGGTGCCAGCGCATTCGGCGCGTAGGGCAGGGGAGGAAGTTCGTGGGTCATAATGGTTCTGATTTTTTGTGCGCATAAAGATAATGCAAATCTTCTGAAAAAGTCGATAGTCGATAGTCGATAGTCGACAGTCCCTGGTCCCTGGTCCATAGTGCCTGGTGCCTGGTGCATGGTGCCTGGTGCATGGGTTTTGCATGTGAACTATCGGCTCTATCAGGTTCGGTCATCCTGAACTTGTTTCAGGATCTCGGGCTTGTAGTACCCTCACCCGGAGCGTCATCCTGATAGGGGTTGGGAATAAATAGGGCCAAAGGCCATTCTTCTTTGAATTCCCCTCTGTGGCCCTCTGCGAATACTCTCTGCGGCTCTCTGCGTTGTGCTTTATTTTCGATCAGATGATTAATCGCCCTTTCGGGCAGGATCTCTGTTTTCGTAACACTTAACGATATGGCACTGCAATCCGAGATCCTGAAACAAGTTCAGGATGACGCTCCGGGTGAAGGTTGTACCAGACAGAGATCCGGCCCTTCGACTGCGCTCCGGGACCGGGTTCAGGATGACCGCTCCTAACTGGGGCACTACCAGCTGGAGATCCTGAAACAAGTTCAGGATGACCTCGTAGATATGTTTGTGCTAAACGTGCATGTGGGTACATATTCCGCAAACGTCCATCCTATCGCAGAAAGCCGGCTCTCTTGTTTCTTGTCTCTTGATCTTGAGTCTATCTTGTTTTTTGTTTCTTGATTCTTGAGTCTTTTATCTTTTATCTTTTTTCTTGGGAAACTCGTTCCCTGCCCTAAACACATCGGTTACATTCAAATCTTTCCATTATCTTTGAGCCGACTTTTAAAAATGAACCAATATGTCCGCATTACCCCTGGTTCTGGGTGCCCTGGCTGTCTTCGCACTTATCTACCGATTCTACTACGCATTTGTGGCCTCTAAAGTGGCCGTTATCAACGAAGCCCGCGTCACACCGGCGCACACGCTTTTCGATAAACAGAATTACTATCCCATGAGCAAGTGGGTGCTATTTGGGCACCACTTTGCCGCCATTGCCGGCGCCGGTCCCCTGGTGGGCCCCGTGATTGCCTCGCAGTTCGGCTATTTCCCGGGTTTTCTGTGGATGGTGATTGGATCGGCCCTGGCGGGGGCCATGCACGATTTCATTCTGCTGGTAGCTTCTGTGCGGCACAACGGGAAGTCGCTTGCCGAGATTGCCCGCGTGGAAATCAGCAAAATCAGCGGTATCACCGCATCGGTGGCCGTGCTGATCATAGTGGTGATTGCGCTGGCCGCGATGGGACTGGTGGTGGTGAATTCCCTGGCCGAGAGTTCGTGGGGAACGTTTACCATCGCGTCGACCATCCCCATTGCCATTTTCATGGGTTTGTGGATGTTTAAATTCCGTCCGGGAAAGACCGTGGAAGCCACGGTTATTGGGGTAATCCTCTTATCGGCGGCGGTGATCTTCGGCAAGGAGATTCCGCAGTCTTCCCTGGCTTCGTGGTTTACGTTCGACCACAAAACCCTCACCTTGCTGATTGCGGCGTACGGACTGCTGGCATCGGTGCTGCCGGTCTGGCTGCTGCTGAGTCCCCGCGATTACCTGAGTTCCATCATGAAGATCGGTGTGATTGGCTTTCTGGCCATTGGCGTGATGGTGGTCAACCCCACGCTGAACATGCCGGCGTTTACGGCCTTCACGCACGGGGGCGGTCCGGTGGTGTCGGGCACGCTTTTTCCCTATCTGTTCATTACGATTGCCTGTGGCGCCATCAGCGGCTTTCACGCGGTGGTGAGCACCGGTACGACCCCCAAGATGGTGTCGAGCGAGAAGCACCTGCGGGTGCTGGGGGTGGGCGCTATGCTTACCGAAGGCATGGTGTCGGTGCTGGCGCTGGTTGCGGCCTGCAGCCTGCAGCCGCTGGATTATTTCCTTATTAACGTACCGGCCGAAAAGATTCCGCAGTACATGGATCAGTTGCGCGGCATGGGTTTCACGGCCAGTCAGATCAACGAACTCAGCGCGGAGGTGGGGGAAGAGGTCGTGGGCCGGAGCGGCGGCGCCGTGAGCCTGGCCGTCGGTATGGCCAAGATCTTTTCGTCCATCCCGGGCTTGCAGCACCTGATGTCGTACTGGTATCATTTTGCTATCATGTTCGAAGCCCTCTTCGTGCTGACCATCATCGATGCGGGCACCCGCATTGCGCGTTTTGTGCTGCAGGAGGCGCTGGGTAAGATCTGGAAGCCCTTTGAGCGCAGCAACTGGCTGCCGGGCACCATTATTACCAGCCTGGCCGTGGTGTTTGCCTGGGCGTACTTTATCTACACCGGCACGGTGTCTACGATCTGGCCCATGCTGGGCGCGGCGAATCAGTTGCTGGCCACCATTGCGCTGGCTGTGGGAACGTCGTTCATCATCAACCGGGGCCGGGCGCGTTATGCGTGGTGTACCCTGGTGCCGATGACCTTCGTGGGCTTCACCACCATTTACGCCGGCATCAGCAATATCATCACCCTTTACCTGCCACAGGCCTTATCGGAAGCCGGCCGCGTGCAGGGCATCGTCAGCACCACGCTGACGGTCGTTATCCTGGTCTGCGTCTTCATCATCCTCGGCAACGCCATCCCCAAATGGATCCGCAAGCCGGAGAACCTGCAGGTGAAGCCGGGGGAAGAAGCCTATTAGCAGGGAATAGGGAATAAGGAATAGGGAATAATTTGTAGAGGGAATACCAACAGATAAAAACAAAAACAAAAGCAAAAACAAAAACAATTAAATCATCATTACTATGAAAGAAAGTGTATTAACGAAGAAATCGTATCAGTTTGCTATACGCTCAGTACGGATGTACCAGCATATTTCGCAGACGAAAAAGGAATTTGTTTTGTCCAAACAATGCCTACGAAGCGGTACGTCGGTTGCAGCCGTACTTTGTGAAGCTGAGTATGCGCAGTCAGGGAAAGACTTTGTTTCCAAACTCAGCATTGCCATAAAGGAAGCCAACGAAACCCGTTTCTGGTTGCGTTTATTGAAAGACACCGACTATATTGATAGTGATCCCTACGTGTCCATGTCGGAGGATGTAAATGAATTAATCAAGCTCCTCACAGCAAGTCTAAAAACAGCCAAAAAAAACCTCCTATAACTCCACTTCATATTCCCTATTCCCTACTTGCGCTGAGCTTGTCGAAGCGTGGTCCCTGAGCGCAGTCGAAGGGTTCCCTATTCCCTGCTTCTTATTCCCTGTTTATCACGCTAAACCTCCGCTCCAGACATATTAATCATGAAAGTGAAGTTTGTTTTCAAAGTTGCAAATCTGTTTCTATTTTAAGGTAGAATGTTTTCACAGAATTTTAAAGAATGAAATTCCTTTCGCAATGAATACTATGACACGGTGAACGTTGATATGTTCCTATACTTATTGACGATTTATGTCATTATCAAAATAAGAAAGGTTAAGATATGGTTAAAGTATGTAATGCTAATAAAATTGTGATATATTTGTCGCTAATATTATTGATGACATGAATAATAATTAATTTTCTACTACTATGGTTTTGTTACGTATTAGCAATGTATAATTCTAAAATTTAGACAAACGTGAAAATACCTGCGTGGATATATAAATGGACTAGCATGAGAAGAATATTACACCATGGACGGCTTATCTTATCTTTTGCAATTGTGCAAATTTTTTCAACTCAAATAAGTTTGGTTGATGGGCAGGTAACCTATCAAAGCCCAGTAGATCTGCAAAGTAGAACGATCGATGTAAATAGACCAGTAGGGTTGATGCAAGGAAGTGGATCTGTATCTTCTGATGGAGCTGCTACCTATGAAGTTCCTATTTTTTGCCCGCCCGGAACTAATGGTATGCAACCCTCAGTTTCCATAGCATACAATAGTAAAAACTCGTATGGCTGCCTTGGTTGGGGATGGGATATTGTCGGTTTATCCTCAATTTCTCGCATACAGAAGACTCCAATACAGAATGGTGGCTGGAATGCTGTGCAGATGACCACCGCTGATGTATTTGCTTTAGATGGAAATCGGTTGATAGTAAGCTCGTTGGGACAGGGAAATATAGTATACTATACTGAAAATGCGAGTTTTTATTCAATTACATCCTATGGTTCTACCGGCCGAGGTCCAAGCTGTTTTTCAGTATTACTTCCAGATGGGAGTCTTCGTGAATACGGGAATACTCAAGATTCCAAAGCCTTAATCTCCGATGACGGAACAGGCACTACCGGTATCTGGCGGATAAACAAGAGTATGGATGTTAATGGAAATTACATTACATACCAATATAACAGTGCGGGGCTAATTGAGAAGATTTCATATACAGGGACATTGTCTTTTTTGCCTTACAACGAAATAGATTTTTTGTATGCATCGCGCACGGATAACAATATTACGTATAGAGGTTATTCAGCTTCTATAAACGATTCATATTTGCTGACAGAGGTCAATGTGAAATGCAACGGCAGTATTGTAAGAAAGTACACATTCACATATGAGAAAATACAGACCGACGTATATTCTCTATTGAATGAAATCACCGAAACGGATGGGGCAGGAACACCTCTAAATTCAACTGTCTTCACTTGGGGTGATAAGCTGACCGCCGGAAACTGTTTTACGGACAGTGAATTACCAGAATTGTGCAATGGACCTGCTGAGGCAGTGATTTCAAATACCGAGGGTATCCAATATGCGAGTAAGGAGAGTGCAAGTTGGACAGGTATTATTTTTAATAATGCGGGATTAAGTATTACTGGGGATAATTTCTTTGCCAGGCCAAAACCTAATTCAAACCCACCATCCGGAAGCGATGTTCCTTGGAGCGAAATGAAAGGTGATTATAATGGCGATGGTTGGAGTGATGTTTTTAGAGTAAAAAACGCAAAAAATGCTGATAATTCTACAAAAATAACCTGGAATTTGCTCTTGTATGATCCGTTGACAAATCAAATGGGATCACCATTTAGTGGAGATATTACCAGTGGTGTAGCATTAAAAGATCTGGCATTCATGCAGATGACCTCTTCTGATTATGACGGTAATGGGGTGGATGATATTTTCCTGACAGTGTGGGATGAGGTTAAAACCGGAATCAGTATATATGACTCAGTAGACATGAGGTCTTACATGTTCAATGGAACAGCATTGACCGCGACAAACTTTGGTATAAAAAATCTTGCGATGCGGGGCGTTTTATGGTCGCACGAACAAATGTCATATTACATTAGTTTTGCAGACATGGATGGCGATTCTAAACGTGATGAAATCATAGTTGATAATTTTAGTGACAATATATTACGAATATACATGAACAACCTTCCTTTAAGGTCCAGCGTTTTTGATACTACTGCACCGGCTAGTTTTAGAATAGCGCAGTACGAGGACTTTAAAATCATTGACTTTAATGGGAACGGTGTGCCAGATATATTGCGGACAAAGAAGAATAGATATGCAATGACGTATGGCATATACGAATATACTGGTTCTGCTTTTTCGAAGATTCATTCTTTCCAAATTGCCGGGGGCAATGTTGGTGATTCTATTGTACCTGGGGATTATAATGGCGATGGGAAAACCGACATGTTGATGTACAATGGAATATCTGGAGTTTGGAACCTGAAATTCTCGGAAGGTGATCATTATTCATCAACGGACATATTCTCTGTTTTAACGAACGATCTGAATACCCTGAATAATATCCGTCACATTGGCCTGGCGACTTTAATGGGGAGGGGAAAACCGACATTCTCCTAACGATCTTTGATGCAAGTACAGCAAATTTATATTTCTACATTTATTATTCCTTTGGAATGGGATTCCAAAAAGTAGCTCATGGAGATATTCAATCAAATTTTGAGTTTGGGTACAGTGATGGAGACGAAATCTATCCATGTGGTGATATTAATAATGACGGGAACGATGATATTGATTTTAATGAATTACAAATGTTGAACGGGGCGCATAAACATCAATCAAAAATACATTATGTCAATGCCAATAAGAAACCATGTTTATTAAAAACGTGTACAGACGGGTATAACCAGACCACAACCTATGCCTATAAAACCTTATGTGATCCGTCAGTTCATAGTAAAGGAACGAATTCTGATGCACATGTAGTAAATCTAACCGCCCCCGTTTGGGTAGTTTCATCAACAGCACAACCCGACGGAATTGGGGGAACTACCACCAATATCTATCAATACGAAGGGGCTCTTATGCATAAGTTGGGTTTAGGATTCCTTGGTTTTACCAAGACAACCTCGGTCAACAATATTACAGGTGCAAAAATCGTTTCGGAATACGCGTTTAATGACACCTATTTGATGATGCCACTAACTGCTACAAAAACTTATATCAATAATAATTCTGTAACTACAACACAATATACCAATGGCTGTGTGGCCTTATCAGGAGGTAATGGCTATGGATACTACAAACAACTATTTCCTTATGTTTCAATCGTAGAGAACACGGAGCATTTAACCGGTGCGCTCTCCTTTCTTGAGTCTGTGTATGGAACCATTAGTGAAATCACTCTTAACAAGGGTAATTGCAAATCTAGCAAGAAATACTATGGTTCAATGACAACTCCTCAGGGCTGGGAATTATCGGAGTACACGTATGCCTCAAGTTCATATACTCTGCCAGACTCAAGAATCATCAGCCTTCTCAAGTTAACTCAACAACACGATACAAAGAAAATCGGAGGCACAGGCGTGCATGATAAATATCTTTCATTTACGTATTCTCCTGACAGCCGGCTTTTGTCTACGACAGATTTTTATGGATTGGCTGGTGCAGTGACGAATACAATGCAATATACCGCCTGTGGAAATATTAGTGCGAAAACAACTTCTGCTTCAGGAATGACGAGCCGGTCGATTGCCTATACCTACGACGCGAAAGAACGATTTGTGCTCACTGAAACCGATGTACTTGGTAGTTCAAAAAGTTATACCTATGATGAGGCAACGGGTAATGTGCTCACAGTGGTCGATATTTCGAATAATACGACTCAAAATACATACAACAGTTTTGGGTTTCTGACAGCTACCGATTTTCCGAACAATCTTGCAAAAAACTATTCTCTCCACTGGGCTACTACGTCCGGCATTCCCAATGCAGTTTATTATCAGCAGGTTGTGGACAATAATGCTCCTGATATTAAAATATGTTTTGATGCAGCGGGACGGGAAATATACAGTCAGTGGGATGGCCTGGGTGATGAAGTTGCCAGTGCTAAATCATATAATGCAAAAGGGCAACTTTTTCTGGAGACTAAACCACATTACCTGAACTCCGGCAGTAAAGAATTTATAGTTACGAAATACGACTCCTATGGTCGTATCCTTAAAGTGACCGATTCTTGTATAAATGCCTCAACAGAGAGGGCTATTACAAATTTCACTTATAATGGATTAACTAGTACAGTTACGGATCCTGCTGGTATTGCCCGGACCAAGACTGTCAATCAAATTGGACAAATCATACAAGCAACCGATCCTGGTGGAACGATTACCTATAGTTACGATGAACAAGGGAACCTGAAAAGTGTTACGTCCGGGGGTGGAACCATTACCTATGGATATGATGCCTACGGCAGAAAAATCAGCGAAACCGACCCGAATACAGGTACCGCTACATTTCAGTATGATAACTTTGGACAATTGACATCACAAACAGATGCCAATAACAGGACGTATAGCATAACGTATGATATAGGTGGTCGAGCGATACAAAAAACCGGTCCGGAAGGAAATTATAATTATTCATTCTACAGCAGTGGGAACGGGAAAGGACTGCCCGAAAATATTGAAGGTCCTAATAATTTTGATCAACACTTTGAATATGATAATCTGGGACAATTGACAAGCAAAACCGAAAGCCTGGATGGAGATAACTATTCTTATTATTATGCTAATGACGACAATGGGAATCAGGTTGGCATGTTGTATCCCAATGGCTTTGGTGTGTATAATGTATATAATTCCTTGGGCATGCTTTCCGAAGTTCGTCGGTTTGATAACAATGATCTTATTTGGAAGTTGAACAGCCAGGATCCGGTTGGAAGACCGATCCAAATTGAACACGGGAATGGGGTAGTTACGAATTATC
>CAZPDS010000005.1:0-57306 GCA_964585485.1 uncultured Bacteroidales bacterium | reverse complement strand
CGTTCAAAGGAAAAACTCCAGGAATCATTTACAAATTTTCTGACAAACATCAATGGATCGAACAACGTCCAGGCGGATCAATATACGTGGAATTATCTAACCGGGAACTTAATGAGCCGTTCAGATATACGCTTGGGATTATCGGAAACCTTTTCCTATGACAACCTTGACCGCTTGACCGCTATTACCATGAGCGGCAACAACAAGCAAATTACGTATCAGGGGAACGGGAATATCGCATCCAAAACCGATGCAGGGACCTATGCCTACGATGCCAATAAAATTCATGCCGTGACAAGTATAATGGACAATAGCAACAACTCAGCTATTTCTCCATTGATACAGGATATTACCTATACAGCATTTTATAAGATAAGTCAGATTACGGAAGGAGGGAATGCGTATAAACTTAACTATTCGTACGGCCCCGATATGGAGCGCAGAAAAATGGTAATGACGGCGAATGGTAATGCATACATTTCGCGCGAATATGTTGGGTTATATGAAAAAGAGTTGGATGCAAACGGACAACTTACCAGGGATATGTGCTATATTGCAGGTGCTAATGGTATCACCGCCGTGTACATGAGTAACCAACTGTACTATTTACGCCGCGACCACCAGGGTTCTGTTACCGGCCTGATTGACCAGAGCGGGAACATCGTGGAGGAATACAGTTATGATGCCTGGGGTCGCCGCCGAAACCCCGCCAACTGGATTTTTACCAACGTCCCGGCTCCGCAATATATGTACCGTGGCTATACCTTTCACGAGCACATGGACGAGTTTGGCCTTATCAACATGAACGGTCGGGCCTACGACCCCTTCGTCGGGCGTTTCCTGAACCCCGACCCCGTAATCCAAAATACCGCCAACACCCAAAACTATAACCGATACGCCTATTGCCTGAACAATCCGCTGAAATACAATGATCCGAGCGGGTATATGATGACGAACTGGGGAAAAAAACAGGAACAGTGGATGAATATGAATCGAACTCTGCAGGAAAATTTTAATAATTGGTATGTCTCAACGACGCAATGGGCTAAGGATATGGTAAAGCAATCCATTAAGCTTGCTGGAGCGAATTCAATTGCTGGTGCACATGGAGGAGGAGTGTTAGGGAATATCCTTGTACAACTGCAAAAAATTATAAGTAATTATAAAGTGGAGTATGTCTCGGGCGCCTATTCGCCAAAACAATTAGACATTTGCTCGATGTCAGTAAATCAATTTGTCGATCATTGGCTGCATATTTTGGCATGGGAGGGTGGCTTTGGTGATAGAAAATTTACGGCTAAAGAGTACTTTGATTTCAATAATTGTAATGACCGCAAAACATTATTCGGTGATGGTTATATGCCCATAGCTAATATTAAATACTTTTTAGTTGTATATATGAATAAGAATAGTTCGTTTGATTTTTCACTCAACCTTGATGCAATTGGGCTGTCACAAATTGGAAAAGACTATAAATGGAACACGAGTATTGGAGGAGTAGAAACAATCAATGCGGACCCATTGGGCGTGACTGAAATTCAATTTGCGTATTATCATTTTAAGGGGATTAACAATAATGGACTTGTTGGTTTTTATGCAAATAATTATTATAACTGCCAAGGAAATTTTGAAGATGGATATAACCGAATAAATGGTGATGGTTTGAGAATGCAAGAATATTTAGGTTCAAGATCCACAAAAGTTTGGTATTATTGGAATTGTGGAAGTAATTATTGGAGGTATTAATCATGAAATTGAAGTTCGTTTTCATCATTGTAATTCTGTTTCTTCATTGGGATGCATATGCGCAATTTGAAAGTTCAGGTGTTGTCATTCCCGTCCGCATCTCCGGTGATGGCCTTGACATTGAACGATTATCGGATACCGTTTTTCTTATTCTTGGTCAGGAGTCCAACCCCCAAATTGTGTATTTTAAGGAGGATTCGGCCGTCATCAATAAAGCTGCGTATGATTTATGTTTATGGAAAATTAGCGCGAAAGGAGATGTTTTAGGGAAACTTTCATTTCAAAACATCAACTATGAAACGGCTGAAAAAATCTGTGTGGCAAAGGATGCCGTTTACCTGACCAGCAAGGTTGATTCGGGATGGTCTAAGTATCTGAGCCTGAAAAAACTGAATACCGAGGCTGACAAGATTATCCTGGATACAGTACTACCGCTTCTTGAACCTTATGACATAAATTGTATGCGATTGCCTGATGATGGCATCGCATTGATATATAATCTTAGCGATGCCATTAATCATCGTCAAACCGGACTTTGCCCCATATATTTTGATGAGTTTCGAGGTAAAGATAATACGCATACCGTCAATTTAATCTCAAAAAAAGCAGAACGTTTTATTGGATTTTATCAAAAAAATGATTCCGTTTCAAGCCTGTTTACACAGCTTGGAAAAGATACTGTTAAAGAAGTCAGTATTGATATTCATGGGACTGTTTTGTCAGAAAGGTGCATAAAACATATTCCTGATTATTTTTTTGATGATGGCGGCTATACTTATTTCGGCCCCTACGCATCACCAACAGTAATACTTCCTCGTTCGAGCAGTGAATCACCACAATTTAAATGTTCATATGCGATCAAATATTATAAAACCGATGACCGTCAACGCGAACTTGTCGAACGAATTTTGGTTCCGGACACAAGCCTTGAAGTTTGGCCACCGCCACAATCCATACGCACAAAGGATGGAGACATAATAATATATGCAGTTCTGCGCAGCGATGAAAAAGTAACAATTTGTTTCTGGAAATTAGATAACAATTTGAATGTTCTGTGGAGAAAACAATACGACAACCACAATTATGGAATTGGGGAATGTAAATTATTTGAAAATAGCGACGGATATATCTTCCTTGCCGTGGGCAAAGGGAAACTCCTTAAATCCAGAAAGTATGGTAAGCAACTGATTATGATAAATCTTGATAACGATGGAACTATTATTAATGACTAAATTAGGATGAATAAATTATCTTTGTGTGTTGTATTTGTTTTTCTGACTTTTATCGGATCAGCCCAAACCTTCAACTACACCTACGATGCGGCCGGCAACCGTATTCACCGCCAGATGGTGCCTTTAAAAAGTCCGGAAAACACTACGGATTCCACGGAAATTATGCCTGCCGTTGAGCAGGCCGGGGTGATTGCCATCCGCGTTTTTCCAAACCCTACGGCGGGCGCATTGCGCGTTGAAATTACCAATATGCCCGAAAATACCCGGGGTTCGCTGGTCGTGTGGAACTTGCAGGGACAGGAACTGCTGCGTATTCAGCCTCTTTCCGTCAGCATGACGGCAGACCTGAGCCGGCATCCCGCCGGTAATTACATCTTGCAAATCGTGATCGGCGCCGAAAAACGAGAATGGGAAATCGTTAAGCAATAATGGGGGGATCGGGGAATTACCCTTCACGCCTCGCCCCAAACGGATTATGTTCAATTTCCCGCTCCGCCGTTTATCACACTAAACCTCCGCTCCAGCCGTTCCCCGTATTCATCGGTGAGCACCAGGAGGTGCTTGCCCGGGGCGGGGGCCAGGCCCATCTGATGAAAATCGCGGGTGACGCCCAGGAAGTTTTCGTCGACGTACCAGTACACCCGCGTGCCGGGCCGCCGGTGGGCTGCGCGGAACACCACTTTACCCCGCTCACCGCTGAGTTCTTTCGGGATGTACACCTCGCAGTCACCGGAAGGATAGATGAGGTCCATGCTCCGGCCGTCGGCTTCGCGGCAGTCGTCGCGATAGGGTGGCAGCACTACGTATTCGGGATGCCCCTGCTTGTAGAAATGTTCCATCACCGGAGGCAGCACGAACCAGGCTTTGTGCTGCATGGCCCCGGGACTCTCGCAGTCGCTGCTGACCTGGTAGCGGCCGCTGGCGTCGAGGTGAACCAGGCGGTGGTAGGGGCAGACGGTGCTGCGGATGCCGCGTGATGGCACCCACAGGGTGTCGGGAGTTCCGCACCACAGCCCCGCTTTGTAGCCACTTTCGGGACAGACCTCCAACTGAATCAGGTCGTCGTAGGGTGCATAAAACCAGCCGGCGGGCGGCAGGGCTTTCAACACTTCAAACAGTATGGGTGCGGCATAGCTGAGGCCGGTGAGGCCGGGGCGGCCTTCCCCGCTTGAATTGCCCACCCATACGGCCACTACTTTATCGGGGGTTACGCCTACAGCCCAGGCATCGCGGCCGCCCCAGCTGGTGCCGGTTTTCCAAGCCACGCGCGAGGAGGACGAAAAGAGCTGCCATTCCGCATCCTCGTCGGGCCGCGCCACCTCGACCATGGCCTGAAAGGTGAGGTAGATGGATGCTGCATCCAGCAAGGAATGCGCATCGCTGCCGCTGCGGTGGACGGCCGTTTCTTCCTGCGAAAGCAGGTAGAGGGGCGGGTGAAAATCATCGTCGTTGTAGCGCGAATCAAAAGGTCCGTAATGGTTCAGCGTACGCGCCATGGACGCGTACATTCCGGCCAGATCCCACAAGCGGGCTTCGGCGCCGCCGATGATCAGCGAGAGTCCGTAATGCGCAGCGGGTTTGGTCAGGGTGGTCATACCGAGGCGCCGCAACTGGTGATGAAAGCCCGGAATACCATACTGCTGCAGCATTTTCACGCAGGGGATGTTTAGCGAACGCGCCAGGGCCCGGTGCGCCGGAACCGCGCCGTCGTAAGTGTAATTGAAGTTTTCCGGATTAAACGACCCGAGTTGTATGGGGATGTCCGGTACCAAGGTGTTGGGAAGAATCAGTCCTTCGTTCAGCATACAGGCATACAGAAAGGGCTTGAGGATGCTGCCGGTGCTGCGGGGCGCGCTGATGTTGTCGACCTCGGTATTTTGCGCGCTTTTGTCTTTGTGGGCGGTGTTGCCGACATAGGCGAGCACGGAGCCGGTCTCCACGTTTAGAACCAAGACCGCGGCATTGCCGATCTGGTTGGCCAGGTTGCGTTCACCGGCCCGGGCGACGATGTCGGTGACGATTGTTTGTAAATGGCCGTCAACCGTGGTCTGCAGGCGTTGGCCCTGGAAGCCCTCTTTCAGCGCGCGGTCGGTGAGGTGCGGCGCCAGCCGTGGCAGGGGCAGCGGTTTCCCGGGCAGGGGCTCGCTGCGCGCCAGTTCATTTTCGCTGGCATCGATGATACCGGACGCCTGGAGTTCGTTAAGAAGTGCATCGCGCTTGCGCCGTAGCGCTTGTTGGCTCCTTCCGGGATACACCAGGCCGGGACTGTTGGGCAACACGGCCAGGGTGGCGGATTCGCCCCACGACAGGGCGGCGGCGGGCTTGCCGTAATACCGCCATGCGGCCGCTTCCAGTCCCACCACATTGCTCCCAAAAGGTGCATTGGCCGCGTAAAGCGAAAGAATTTCTGTTTTTGAATATGTTTTTTCCATGCGCGAGGCCTGCACCATTTCCACCAATTTTTCCCACAGCGAACGGGGCTTTCCCTTCCGCGACAAGCGAATGACCTGCATACTGATGGTGCTGCCACCACTGACCACGTGACCGGCTCGGATATTTAGAACCGCCGCCCGCAGCATGGAAACCGGATTCACCCCGCCGTGCCACTCGAAGTAACGGTCTTCGAAATGAATCAGGCACTGACGGAATTTATACGGCACCTCGTCGCCTTCCGGAAAACGCCACTGCTGATCCTGTGCAATGCGGGCGCCCAAAAGGCGACCTTCACGGTCGTAAAGTACCGTGCTGGTGGGATCATCGAAAAGCCTTGATGGCAGCGCAAACCAATATACACCCAGCAGCACCAGCACGGGCAGCCCCAGGCGAAACCCGCGGTGGCGAATCCGTTTCTTTATACGTTGAAGTAAGGGTGGAACTGGATCGGACATGCGAATGGTAGCCGTTTTATTCGGACCGGAATTGCAGGGAGTGCATATAAGCTTCCAGTTGCAATAACAGATCGCGCTTGGGTTGGTTGGGTCGGTACACGTAAGCGTATTGCAGCAGCACTTCCTTGCGCGAAGGATAAACCGTGAGGTAGGCCAGGAAGGGCCCACCCATGAGGTCGTTGCGCGTGTCCCACAAGCCGCGGGCTTCCACCGAAAACATCCCGTTGATGTCGTACTGACGGAAACTAACGGCCTGCTCCTCGCTGATCTTCATGGACGATCCTTTGCGGCTACCGGGAATAATCGCGGTGGCCAGGGAATCACACAAGTGCATCATTCCTTTTTCCGTGAGCATCAGCGTATCCCTGAACGGAAGGCGGGCCTGCAGCAGGGAGCGTTCGCCCTCCTGATCCTGACAGCGGGCCCAGAGGTAGTTGGTTCCCGATTTAGCCTTGGTGAAACAGGCGGGAAGGCGCAGCGTGCAGCCCAGTGTTTTCGCGCTTTGCGCGGATAACAGACGGGACGTGTCGGATCCCAGCACGGATAGGATGCGCCGGTATTCGCCGCGGTAGAAGGCGTTCAGTAGCGAAAGGCGGTTGTCGCGGAGGAGTTTGTTCAGCGTGCTGTCGTTACGGGCCTTGATGTTGACCACTACCTGGGGCGCGGCCCAGAGGTCTTCCTCAATGGTGATGCCTTCCCCGGGTAGCTCGGGTTTGATCTCGAGCAACAGGATGGCGTGGTGTTTTTTAAAGAACTTTTCAAACTTCTCCGCTTCCAGCATCATCAGGCTGAAGACGGCTTCTGGCTGGTTCAGTCCGTCTTGCTGGGCTTGAAAAATACTGCCCACGGCGGGCGGAAGTTCACGGCCGCCGCCGGAACGGTCGGTCACCACAAGGATTTCCGAAGGTTGTCCCGAGGAGGCCGGGGGGCCGCTTTTGTGGCCACTGCAGGTGGAACCCGCGTAGAACAAGCCGAAGCCAAGGCCGGCCAGGACCAGAAAGCCGCCGATAAGCTGCAGCATTGATTTAGTGGAAGGCGTCATAGGAGTCGCGATAATTTAAAGGGAGATGTGATTTCGTCACAAACTTATAAAACATTCGTCGGTTTTCTGCCCCAAAGAAAGTATCTTTGTTCTTCTCACAAAATCCTCCGCCCCTAAATGGACCTACCCCCGGGATGCGAACCCGCTTGTCGCGGCTGCTTTCATCGCAACATACCGCTTGAAGCCAGTCTGGCCCAAAAAGAGACGTACCTGAAAAAAAACCTGGCTCCATGGGCGGATTGCTTTGTGGAATCGGCCTATCTTCCGTGGGAGGAGCAACTCGCCTACCGCGATAAAGTGTGTCTTCCGGCCGAATGGCGCGATAACCGCTGGGTGTTTGGTATGCGTTATAAAGATCAGCTGGTTCCCATTCCTGATTGTCCGGTGCACACGCAACGCGTCCGGCAAACCTACAAAATTCTTCAGCGGCACCTGCCCGGACCGGAAATGATGCCCCTCGTTTTTTATGTGCAATCGGGTGCGCAGGTGGTGCTGGTGGTGAAAGCGGAATCTATTCCCGGCCTGCGTTGGCCCGAAGCCTTTTTCAGGGAATTGCTGGCCGCCGGGAACGATGGTATCTGGCTGCATCTTAACCCGGCCGCGGGTAACAAGGTCTTTACAAAATCGGGTTGGCAGTTTCTTTTTGGAAAACAACTGTCGTTGAGTCCGCTCAAATTATTCTACGGCCCCTCTTCTTTTGCCAATTGGATCCCCGGCTTGTTCCTCGAATCGATAACGGAAACGCTCTCCTTTTTTCAGCTCCAGGCGGGCGATGGCGTTATCGACCTCTATTCAGGTACCGGTGCAGGTCTGGTGGCGTGGACACGCTCTGGCGCCTCAGCCATCGGGGTGGAGATCAGCAACGAAGCCGTGGAATGTGCCCGTCTGAATCTGAATGGAACCCTCGTCCTCCGCGGAAAATGCAGCGAACGCCTGCCCCAGCTCAACGAATGGATTGAATACCGGGCGGTACAGCGACGCCTGCTCTTCACCAACCCTCCCCGCAGCGGCATGGAAACGGAGGTGCTGGATTGGATCGTTTCCATCCTGCGACCGGAAAAGGTGGCTTACCGCGGCTGCAACGCGGCCTCCTTGCGCCGCGACCTGGAAGCACTGACCGCCGGAGGATACAGGGTGGAACGAATCCGCCCCTTCGATTTTTTCCCCCGCACCCACCACATTGAAACGCTCACCTTTCTCACACGATGTGAGGAATAGCAGCCGTCTCCGGACAAATTCCGTCGCCCTTTCCTTCGTATGATTCTTGTCAAGTCGTTGGAAAATGACGGCATTTCGGTTAAATTTGCCGCAAAGCACGGAGCTCGCGGGGTATCCCGTCCGTAAAAATTATTTTTAGACGAATATATCAATATGACTTTACAGGAAGTAATGCAAGCGCTGGAACTTCGCGGTGATGCGACTACGAAAAAAGTGCTGATGTCGCACGGCGCGCGGGAACCCTTGTTTGGCGTAAAGGTCGCCGACCTGAAAATCATTCTGAAGAAAACAAAAAAAGATCACGACCTGGCGCTGGCCCTTTATAACACGGGGAATTCCGATGCCATGTACCTGGCCGGCCTGATGGCCGACGAGACAAAAGTGACCCGCGAAATGCTTGACGATTGGATCGAAAAAGCCTATTGGTCGTACCTGAATGAATATATCGTTCCCTTCGTGGCCGCTGAATCCGTTTTTGGTTTCGAATATGGTGTAAAATGGGTCGCTTCCGCGAAAGAAACCATTGCCTCGGCGGGTTGGGCCACGCTGGCGTGGCTGACCAGCCTTAAAAAGGAAGCGGATCTGGATACCGGGACCTACAGTCATTTATTGGATAAACTGGCGAAGCATATCGATGCCGCGGCGCCCAGGGTGAAATACACCATGAACGGCTTCCTGATTGCCGTGGGCGCCAATCTCCCGTCATTGCGGGAGAAAGCCCTGAGCATCGCCGATCAGATCGGGAAGGTAGAAGTGGACATGGGCGGGACCGCCTGCCAGGTGCCCGGCGCCCGGGCCTACATCCTCAAGGCGATTGAAAGCGGCCGCGCCGGAAAATTACGAAAGAGTTTCCGCGCCTGATCCATCGCTAAATCACGCTTAAAACCTAGTCAGTATGAAAAAAAGAATTTTGTTTTCGCTCATCGGTATGGTCATTATTTTTGGATGGCAGTTTCTGTCGTACGCCATGCCCTCGTTTCATCGGGCCTCGCAAACCTACACCCCGGCCCAGTTGGAGATCCTGCAGCAGCTCCGGGAAGCTGGACTCAAAGAGGGAATGTACCTGCTCGGACAGCCCGATCCCGCGCTGAGTCCGGCTCAGCAGGAGGAAGCTATCACGGCCCTCGATGGCCAGCCCTGGGCTGTGCTAAACTATCATGAAAAAAATTCCTACGATATGATCACCCCCATGCTGATCGGTCTGTTGGTCTGCCTGCTGATTTCCTTTGTCTTGTTCTGGATCTACCAACAGCAGAAAAATCCCACCTTGCTCAACCGTCTGCTGATATCGCTGGCGGTGGGCATCACGGGCTTTTTGTTTATCCCGCTCACCCGTTACCTCTGGTATTGGGAGCCGGATATCTGGGCCCACGTGCTGGATGCCACGCTGCCCTGGCTCATCCTTGGATTCATTGGCCATAAAATGGCGGTAACTAAATCATAAATCACCTAAAACGACGAACATGGACACGAAAGATGTGGTATTAAAAGCCCTGAAAAAATCCGACAAACCCCTGAAGTCGGCGGAAATTGCACAACTCGCAGGAATTGATAAGGCGGAGGTGGACAAGGCCCTGAAAGCTTTGAAAAAGGAAGAAAAGGTGGAATCACCGAAGATGTGTTTTTATTCCGCAAAATTTTGAGCGCGCGAAGTGCGGGCAGGCAGGTGCCGCGGTATTTCACCACCGATGCAACTAATTTGCCCGCATTTCGCTTAACCTTATTACCTTTGCCGGTGTTGAATTTTCCCTTTAGCCTATGTCAATCTCGGTCAAGAAAATTGTAAAGAAATACGGCGAGCAAAAGGCGCTCGATGACGTATCGTTTGAAATACAGTCCGGCGAAATTGTCGGATTGCTGGGCCCCAACGGGGCCGGTAAGTCCACGATGATGAAAATCCTCACCTGCTTTATCCCGCCCACCTCGGGGGAAGCCTCGGTGTGCGGATTCGATGTCCAGGAACAATCCCTCGATGTACGGCGAAACGTGGGTTACCTGCCCGAAAACAATCCCCTGTATCCCGATATGTATGTGAAGGAATACCTGGAATTTGTGGCGGGGATCTACAAGATCCAAAACAAAAAGGATCGGATCGCCGAAATGATTGATATTACCGGGCTGGAGATCGAACAGAAAAAGAAAATCGGGGCCCTCTCTAAAGGCTACCGTCAGCGCGTGGGCCTGGCTCAGGCCATGATCCACGATCCGCGGGTGCTCATCCTCGACGAGCCCACCAGCGGGCTGGATCCAAATCAGATCATTGAAATCCGCGACCTCATTATTTCCATCGGAAAGAAAAAAACCGTGATGCTGTCGACCCACATCATGCAGGAAGTGGAAGCCATGTGCAGCCGCGCTATTATCATCAACCGGGGTGTTATCGCGGCCGACGATTCCATCGTTGAACTCTCTAAGCTGGGCAGCATCCAGGAGGTTTTCCAACGGGTCACCCGGGGGTGATGCGTGGAGATGTGAAGGTTAGAGGGACCATCGACTCTATCAGGTAGGGTCATCCTGAACTTGTTTCAGGATCTCAAGCTTGTAGAATCCTCGGCCCGGAGCCTCATCCTGATAGAGGTTTTTGAATAAATATGGCCGAAGGCCGGTCTTCTAAAGATAATTTTTCATGGAATGTGATTTATTTGTTTTTACAAATATATCCATTTCCTGATTACCTTCCCAATCCCATAACCACCTCTACAATCACCCCTCCACCCCTCTACCCCTCCACGCTTCCACCCCTCCACGCTTCCACCCCTCCACGCTTCCACCTCAACAAACTTTTCCTTAACGGTTCTGCGTCAAAAAAAAGTAGTACCTTTGCTTCCTCAATGTGGAAAGATTTGATCGATTGCAACCACAGAAAAAAATGCTAAAGCTGATTTTTCTGCCTTGTTTCCCCAAATTTTCCGCGCTTTTTATTAATCAAAATCATACTTGATATGGGATATTTGTTTACATCCGAGTCGGTTTCTGAAGGACACCCGGATAAAGTAGCTGATCAGATCTCCGATGCACTGCTGGACGAATTTCTGCGCCAGGACCCCGAATCGAAGGTAGCGTGTGAAACGATGGTTACCACCGGCCTGGTGGTGTGCGCCGGCGAAGTGAAATCAACCGGCTGGGTTGATGCTCAGGCCTGTGTGCGGAGGGTCATTAAGACCATCGGATACAATAAGGCGGAGTACCGCTTTGATGCTGATTCCTGCGGCATTCTCTCCGCAATTCACGAACAATCGTCCGACATTAACCAGGGTGTTGTGCGCGCTAAAAAAGAAGATCAGGGCGCCGGCGACCAGGGGATGATGTTTGGCTATGCCAACCGCGATATGGATAATTATATGCCCTTGCCGTTGGAGCTTTCACATATTATTCTGCAGGAGTTGGCAAGCATCCGTAAAGAAGGCAAGCAGATGAAGTACCTGCGCCCGGATTCCAAATCGCAGGTTACCGTGGAATATGATGAAAATCATGTTCCGGTGCGCATCGACACCATTGTGATTTCCACCCAGCACGATGAGTTCGTGATCGCCAAGAACCCCGCCGACGCCAGGCAACACAAGGCCGCCGAGGAAGCCATGGGAAAAAAGATCCAGGAAGACATGGCGAAAATCCTGCTTCCCCGGGTGAAGAAAATCGTACCTGAACGCGTGAAAAAACTTTTCACCGGTGAACTGAAACTTTTCGTGAACCCCACCGGTAAATTCGTTATTGGCGGACCTCACGGCGACAGTGGGCTAACCGGACGGAAAATCATCGTGGACACCTACGGTGGTAAAGGCGCTCACGGTGGCGGTGCATTCTCCGGAAAGGATCCCTCCAAGGTTGACCGTTCGGCTGCGTATGCCGCCCGTCACATTGCTAAGAATATGGTGGCCGCTGGCGTGGCCGATGAAGTCCTGGTTCAGGTGGCCTACGCTATTGGTGTGGCTGAACCGGTGGGCGTATATGTAAACACCTATGGCTCGGCCAAGGTGAAAGATAAAAAGGGAAATGTCATCAGTGATGGCGAAATCGCGCTTCGGGTGCGCAAAATCTTCGATCTGCGCCCCTATGCAATTATCGAACGCTTTGGATTGAAGAATCCCATCTTTGAACCCACCGCCTCTTACGGACATTTCGGCCGCGATATTTATACCCGCGAGGTCGAAGTAGCGTATACCGGTAAGGATGTCGTTACCCGTAAGATAAACGGCGTGGCGAAAAACTTCAAAAAAGTTGAATTCTTTGCCTGGGAAAAGCTGGACTATGTGGCGAAGGTGAAAAAAGAATTCGGATTGAAATAATGTTCGCTTGCAGGCACAAAAAAAGAGGACACCCACGGGAGCCCTCTTTTTTTTTATCGTGACAACACCATTAGTGTTTGATGATCAGCTTACGGGTGAGGTAGGGCTGCTCGTTCAGCAGCAGGGAGTAGAAATAGACACCGTCATTCAGCGAGCCGGTTTCCAAACGGATACTGCCATTCCGTTCGGTGATGAGCTGGTTGCTTACCACACCGCCCAGCATGTCGCGCACAACCAAACGGGCCTGCTCGCCGGTTGCGGGAAGGCTGTAGCTAAACGTGGTAAAATTTCCGGCAGGGTTGGGGTAGGCGTTGGAAAATTCCACCGCTACCGGAGCGTTGGCTTCAACCGCGCTGCCCATATTGCAGTCGTACTTCACAAACACACACACGGAATCGTCCGGATTGCTCATGTCGAAAAAAGTGTACTCTACAATGCTGGTTCCGATATTGCCCTTGGCCTTGTATTCGCCAATAAATTCACGGCTGGCATCGCTTGGCGCGATTTCAACAAACATCGTTGAGGTCATGGTTGCAGGAAGGTAGCAGGTTCCCCAGCAAAAGGTATTTTCCGATCCGCTTACAATACTAATAGGTTTTTTTCTTACTTTTACAGCGATGGTGGCAGCGTTGCTGTTGGCACAATCGATATCATCAGCATTCAGGGTGAGGGTGGTATCACCGTAATACGTTACGGTATCACCGTTGGCCAGCGGGCCGGCGGTCCACGAGAGCGTTAGGCTTTGAGCGAAAGCGCCCATGGTTAGTAAGGCGCAGGCCAGGGTGAGAAGTAAGGGTTTTTTCATAGATTTAGATTTATTGTTGCATTTTTCGGTTGAGTACCAGCTTAATTTTTAGCAAAAATAGTGCACAACGCGCAAAATTAAAAATATTTGTTCAAATAAATCGCCTTAACGCGCTGTTAACATTCATTAATGTAGATATCGGTATATTTGCAAGCTATAAATCAATCCATTTAAACTTTTTTATTATTATGAAAAAAATCTTCTCACTGCTTCTCCTGAGCTTGACCCTGAGTTTTTCGGCAAGCACTGTTTACGCGCAGTTGCCACCCAACAGCATTGGCGCGGACTTTACCATGACCGATTACCTCGGCAACTCGCATCATCTATATAGCTACCTTGATGCAGGTAAGCCTGTTATTATGGATATTTCAGCCGTTTGGTGCAGCCCCTGCTGGACGTATCATAACAGCGGCGCGCTGGAAGATTTGTATGCCAGCTATGGTCCCACCGGAACCAATGAACTGATGGTGTTGTGGATTGAAGGTGACGAAGGTACCCTGGCTCAATTACAGGGTGGCACAGGATCCGTGGGCAACTGGACAACAGGAACCGCTTTCCCCATGATTCTTACCGTAGCCCCCAATACCACCCAGGTGGTCAGCGATTATGAAATTGGTTATTTCCCGACCGTATATGTTATTTGCCCCGACCGCGTAGTGAATCTAGTCGGACAGGTGCCGGCCGCCAGCCTGAAAGCCGCTTGCGACGCTTGCCCCGATCTCCCCACCACCACCAACGACGTGAAACTATACAACGTTATTAACCCCTCCACCTCGTATTGTGTCACCACAGTGACCCCCAAAGTGACTATTCAGAACTACGGCACCGCCGCGCTCACTACCCTCACCATTACCTCTAAGATTGACGGCGCTGTGGTAGGAACCTACAACTGGTCCGGTAATCTGGCACGATTTGAAGCCGCGGATGTTACCCTGCCGGCTATTAACGGTCTTTCCGATGGAACGCATACCTTCACCGCCGAGTGCAGCATGCCCAATGGCGTGGCTGACCAGGATGCAACCAACGATGCGGCAAGCTCCAGCTTCGCCGTGTTCTCCACCGGAGCGAATGTGCTGGTGAAGGTTACCACCGACAGCTATCCGTCTGAAGTGAGCTGGGATATCTTTCAGCAGGGCACCACCAATCTTGTGGCCTCCCTGGATCGTTTGAACGCTGGTGTTAACAACACCTATGTTTGCCTTGATTACGCCTGCTATACCTTCAAAATTTATGATGCTTACGGCGACGGTATGGGATCTACCGGTAAGGTGCTTATCACTTTTGCCGGCGACACCCTCGCTTATTTCCTCGGTAATACATACACTTCTGTGAAATCGGTGAACTTCTGCGTTAGCGGCAGCAACATCGGCGAAAACGCCGCCATCAGCTCCCTGAACGTTTATCCCAATCCGTTTACCACCAACACCAACATCGCCGTGAGCCTCAGCGAACCTCAGGATGTGGCCATCAATGTTTACAACATGATGGGTCAGATCGTTTACACGGTTCCTATGACCAACCTGAGCGCCGGTGAACACCTCTTTGAACTCAATGGTGAAAACCTGGCCAAGGGCATGTACATCGTCCGCATGAACGTAGGTGATCAGGTGCTGAACAGCCAGATCGAATTAAGTCGTTAACATCATACATCATGGATCAGTGGCCGTTCGGCCGCTGATCCTTTTTTAGTTTTTTACGCTTCATACGGGAGTTCTTTCGCTCGGCTCCCACAATACAGATTCAGGTCCACGCTTAGAAGTCTTTCTAGTAATGCACCCAAATAAAACGATGCCAATGAAAAAGTCCTTGTTTCTGATCCTCAGCCTGTGTTTCGCTGCTTACGTATCCGTAGGTCAGGTTGCCGAAAAAAAACATCGTACCCTTCCCTCCGTTCAGTTAAAGACCCTGGATGGACGAACCCTAAACACGGCAGACCTCACCAATGACGGCAAACCGGTGATCATTAGTTTCTGGGCTACCTGGTGTAAACCCTGCGTGGCTGAACTTACGACTATCTCCGACGTTTATGCCGATTGGCAGGAAGAAACCGGGGTAAAAATGGTGGCCGTCTCCATCGATGACGCGCGAACCTCAACCGGTGTGAAGCCGCTGGTGGACGGAAAGGGCTGGGAATATGAAGTTTTGCTGGATGTAAACAGCGACTTCAAACGCGCCATGAATGTGAATCTGGTGCCCCATACTTTTATCCTGAACGGGAAAGGCGAAATTGTGTGGCAGCACACTTCCTTTTCACAGGGCGCCGAACTCGGACTGATCGAGGTGGTTCGCAAAATCAACGCCGGCGAGCCCGTTTCTGAAGAATAGCAGATCCAACGATCCAATAGTTCAACTTTTAATTTTGCCAGCTTTGAATGTACGCAGGTTTATACTTCTGAACGGGCTTATTGTTTTCTTTGCGCTGGTCTCCACCGTCCCTGCCCGGGCGCAGAAATTTCTTGAAAACAGCCAGATACACGGAAATTTCCAGGCCGATCTTATGTACTATCTGAAAGATTCGGCCATTGGCGCCCCCGATGTGCCCGAAAAACTCCTTATGAACGGCTTCACCAATATCGTTTACACCAACGGTGCGTTCTCCGTGGGTCTTCGCTACGAAAATTACATGAATGCCTTGCTGGGTTTCGATACCCGCTACAAGGGTAATGGTATTACTTACCGTTATGCCTCATTCACTAAAGATAAATTTGAAATTACCGCCGGTAATTTTTACGAACAGTTTGGCAATGGGCTGATCTTTCGTAGTTATGAAGAACGAAACCTGGGTTTCGACAACGCCCTGGACGGCGTCAAGGTGAAATACACCCCCATCCCCGGGGTCACGATCAAAGGAATTTTCGGCTACCAGCGGATGTTTTTTGATAAGGGCGAAGGTATTGTTCGCGGTGCCGATGCCGAGTTTTCTGTCAACGACCTGGTGAAACCCTGGAAAGATAGCAAGGTGCGGGCTGTTATCGGCGGAAGCGTGATCAGCAAATTTCAGAAAGACAAGAGTGATTATTATAAACTGCCTGAGAACGTGGCGGCTTTCGCCGGACGGGGAAACCTCATCTTTGGCGGATTCAATCTGGGTGCTGAGTACGCCTACAAATACAACGATCCTTCCGCCTCCAACGGCTACATTTACAAACCCGGTGAAGCCCTGCTGGTGCAGGCCACCTATTCCACCAAAGGCCTCGGTATTTTCCTCGCCGCCAAGCGCATCGACAATATGGATTACCGCTCAGAGCGCGATGCTACCGGCAACGCCCTGCTGATTAACTTCCTGCCACCACTCACCAAACAACACGCCTACAGCTTACCCTCCATGTATCCTTACGCGACGCAGCCCAACGGCGAAATCGGGCTGGAGGCCCAGGTGGTTTATACCATCAAGAAAAAAACGAAACTGGGTGGAAAATACGGAACAACGATCGCCGCGAACTATTCTCGGGCCAACAGCATCGTGAAAAACGCCCTCAACGACTCAACCCCCATCGGCAAAGACGGGACGCTCGGGTATACCTCACCCTTCTTCAAAGTTGGGAAGGATCTTTATTACGAAGACATTAATGTGGAAATTTCCCACAAGTTCACCAAACATTTCAAAGCCGCGCTCACCCTGGGCTACCTGACGTACAACATTGATGTGATTGAAGGCCACGCCGACGGTATGATGTACGGTGGATTTGGTGTACTCGACATGACCTGGATGGTCAGCGACAAACACGCCCTTCGCTGGGAACTCCAGTATTTGCGCACCACACAGGACGAAGGTGACTGGGCCATGGGCATGATGGAGTATTCCATCGCACCGAAATGGTTCGCCGCTGTAATGGATGTATGGAATTTAGGAAACCCGGTGGCGGATAAAAAAATCCATTATTACAACGTAGCGGCCGGATTTAACGCGGGCTCCAGCCGTATCGCGCTCTCCTACGGAAAACAACGCGAAGGCATCCTCTGCGTGGGCGGTGTATGCCGCCAGGTACCTGCTGCCAATGGTATTACGTTATCACTAACCAGTAGTTTCTAAGGCCATGAATAAACTATTCGTCCTCATACCCGTCCTCCTAGCGGCGCTCACATTTTCCGCTTGCGATAAAGTCGAATCCCCTTATACCGAAGGGCCTCCCATTGATACCACGTCGTGCCCGGTCCCGGAATTTCCGGACGACACCGACCATCAGAAAGTCGTGCTGATTGAAGAATATACGGGCCATGCCTGCGTCAACTGCCCGGTGGCGGCGATGACGGCCCACGAAATTATTCACAATAACCCCGGCAAAGCAATCCTTCTTACGATCCACGCCGGCTATTTCGCCGAAACCGAACCCGGCAATTACAGCCTTGACCTGAATTCAGCAACAGGCACCGATCTTCATGCCTTCATCGGCATCCAGGATAATCCGGCCGCCACATTCAACCGAAAATTCATTGGCGGCAACCGGATCTTCTTAGCACCGACTTCCTGGGAATCTACTTTCGTGGATGTGCAGGACACCACGCCGGTGTTGGATATGCAGATGATCACCCAATATAATGCGTCGGAAAATAAAGTCTGCGTTCACGTGCAAACCGAATACCTGGTGAACCTTTCCGCTAACCTGAAAATCGCCATTTACGTGGCCGAGGACAGTATCGTGGGCTATCAGAAAAACAACGATGCCATTGCAGGACCCATCCCGGAAATTCCAGATTACGTTTTCATGCATGTTTTGCGTGGTGCGGTAAATGGTACCTGGGGTGCGGCGCTCAGCAATACGCTGACCACCGCCGGCACAAAGAAAGTGAGCTCGTATTCCTATGCCCTCAATCCGGCCTGGGTGCCTAAACATTGCCACCTGGTGGCTATTGTTTACAATGCCGATACTGATGAAATCCTTCAGGCTGTTGAGGCGCCGGTAATTCCATAATTTAAGGACGCTTGTCACATCAACCCTGATTTAATTTGTACCTTTGCGCATCCGTAAAGGTTGTCGTGCAATTGTGGCCGGTATGAAAAAAATCGTTGTCAAATTTGGCGGGTCTAATCTTCGTGAATCCCGCGATATAGAGAGACTTCGCGAAGTCATCCAATATTATCAACGTCCGCTGGCCATCGTGGTTTCAGCGTTCTACGGCGTAACCAACAGCCTGGCCGATATTCTGAACCGCGCGCGCAATGATGAAAACGATATCTACCGGTTTTCCGGTATGCTCGCGGAGATGAATGAAAAGATCATCGCTCATTACATCAGCGATACCAAGGAAAAAAGGGAGATACTCGAAACCTTGGAGCAGAGCGGCGAGCAGCTCAAGCGCCAACTGCTGGGCATCAATTATCTTGGTGAAGTACCTGAGTTTATCGGCGATACCGTACTCAGCTACGGTGAACGTTTCAGCGCCCTGATGATCACGGCCGTGCTTCGGCACAAAGGGGTAAATTGTGAGGTGGTGATGCCGGAAGAACTGCACCTGATTACCGACGGAGAGTTGGGGAACGCGTCGGTGGACTTCGAGCTGGCCGCGGGTCCCGTACAGGAACGACTGAAGGCGGAGAAAGTGTTTATCATTCCCGGCTTCTATGGTATTTCCCGCGAAGGACGCAAAACCATTTTTGGACGCGGGGGCAGCGACTACTCCGCCGCGGCTATTGCGCATTGCCTGGAGGCCGAATCGCTGGATATCTGGAAAGACGTGGATGGCTTTCAAAGCGCCGATCCCAAGATTGTGCCTTCCGCCGTTTCCATTCCTCAGCTGAATTACGGCGAAGCCGCCGAACTGGCCTACTTTGGCGCCAAAATTCTGCACCCGCGCACCATGGAACCTTTGCAGGACATGAAAATCCCCATTCGCATCTTCAACATCAATAAAATCGGGGAGGCTATTAAGCCATTAACCATCATCAACGACCATATCGAGATCAATCAACATATCGTAAAAAGTGTTACCTATTCCGACGATTTCAGCGTGATCCGCTTCAGCGGCCCCGGCGTGGGGATCAAGCCCGGCCTGATGGAACGTGTAACAAGAAGGCTGGGGGAGGATAAGATCAACATCAAAATGATTTTTAACTCCAACACTTTTATGAACCTTTATTTCTCCTCAGCGGATGCGGATCGGGCTTATACGAAATTGAAAGATCTGCCCTTGCCCGGATTATACAAGGTGGAGTTGATGAAAGAGTTGTCCACCATTGCCATCGTGGGTTGCGGCCTGGCCGAAAAACCCGGCATTGCCGCACGTCTGTTCCGTTCGGTGGCCGATGCAGGAATCAACGTGAAAACGATTTCCAGCGGGGCATCCGACATCACCACCTACTTTGTTGTTGATAAAAAAGATCGCGAAAAAGCCATTCGGGCCATTCACGCGGAATTCTTCCCGTCTTCATAAAGAGCCCTATTATGGCGCTTTTCAGCGGAATTTCCCACTACCAGACTCAAGTCGCGAACAATATTAAGCACTAATTATTCAAACCTCTCAAAATCGTATTTCATGAAAGTCGCCGTTGTTGGAGCTACCGGTCTGGTCGGCTCGGTGATGCTAAAAGTTCTTGAAGAACGCAATTTCCCGGTAACGGAAATTATTCCGGCGGCCTCGGATCGCTCGCTGGGGAAAAAAGTGAAATTCCGCAATCAGGAAGTGAGTGTTGTAAGCCTGCAACAGGCTGTTGAAGCAGCGCCAGCCATTGCCCTGTTCTCCGCCGGTTCGGCTGTTTCCCTGGAATGGGCGCCGAAATTCGCTGCCCGCGGATGCTATGTTATCGATAACTCCTCCGCCTGGCGCATGAACGACGACATCCCCCTGATTGTGCCCGAAGTGAATATTGACGCACTCAAGCCGGGCGATCACATCATCGCCAACCCCAACTGTTCTACCATTCAAATGCTGGTCGCTCTTAATCCATTGTATCGCACCTTCGGCATCCGGCATCTCACGGTGACTACCTACCAGTCCGTTTCCGGTAGCGGCATGAGGGGGGTTTCCCAATTAATGGATGAGCGCGAAAACCGTCCGCACACCCCCTTCTACAAACGAAAAATTGACTTCAACTGCATCCCTCAATGCGACGATTTTAGCGATAACGGCTATACCAAAGAAGAAATGAAGCTGGTCAACGAGACCCGGAAGATCTTTAACGACCCCACAATTCAGGTGAATCCAACAGCGGTTCGCGTCCCGGTCCTGGGCGGTCATTCGGAATCCGTAGCGGTTACGCTGGCCAAAGCGGCCGATGAAGCCGACGTGCTGAAGGCTCTGCGCTCAGCACCCGGACTTATCCTTAAAGAAGCGAAAGAAGATTATCCTACCGCTCTGGATGCACAGGGAAGAGACGAAGTTTGGGTGGGTCGGGTGCGCAAAAGTCTTGCTTCGGAGAATACCTGGAACCTCTGGATAGTAGCCGATAACCTGAGAAAAGGGGCAGCGACCAATGCCGTTCAGATCGCTGAATGCGTTAATCAACGAATACTTAATCAGTAAGTAAGAGTGTGAATTCGTTTAAAAGCGGTGACATTTCCGTATGCGGCTTTTCTTGGCGTAATGCCTTGGCTTTTTGTACTTTTCCTTAAAGATATGCTGAAGTACTAACTGCAGCGATTTTTGCTTGTTTTTGTGCCGCACAAGCTGTCCCTGGCTAGCTGAATACCCGGAACCAGAGCTCCCGCTGATGCGGATGCTTTGCCCCACCTTTTGCTGAGATACAGCCTGAACGGACGGATTGCTTCCGAAAAAATTTCCGGTATTTACTGCCGTGTTGACCTGTATCGCCTGTTGTTGCGGATATTGAACCTGCTGCTGCGGGTTGTTGCGGATGTCAACATTAAGTGCCACGGAGGCTCCCTGATCACTCAGATCGACCGGGTTGTTGTTGATAAGAACATTCTGGGAAGAAACGGTCAGAACGGGCAGGGAGAAGAGAACAACGAAGAACTTTTTCATGCGATGTGTCAGATATTATATGGATGAAAGAGGCGGTTGTGGAAATATTCCGTAATTTCGTAATCAATAATTATACTAAAGTTTAGAACCATGCGTAAACAATCCATTATTCTTACCACCCTGGTCCTGCTGGGAGCCGCCCTCATTGGCGCCTGTGGATCATCTGAACAAAAAAAAGAAACCCTTAGCAAAGAGGATTCCCTCATGAAATTGAAAATCGACGAATTCGTTCCGGTGAAACTGACCACCGATCTGAGCAAACTCACCGAAAAGGAAAAACAGATGATTTCCATTCTGTTTGATGTTGCGCAGATCATGGACGATCTGTATTGGGAACAGACCCTGGGCGACAAAGCAACATTTTTGGATGGCATTAAGAATGAGTACGTTAAACGCTTTGCCGAAATCAATTACGGTCCGTGGGAGCGGCTGAACAACGATAGCTCCTTTGTTCAAAACTACGGCCCCAAACCCCTTGGCGCGAATTTTTATCCGGCCGATATGACCAAAGAAGAATTCGAAGCCCTGAAAGATCCCAACAAAACCAGCCTCTACACCCTCATTCGTCGTAACGACGACAAGAGCCTCAAGGTGGTTTGGTACCATGAAGCCTACAAAGAAAAACTACAAAAAGCCTCCGACCTCCTGAAAAAGGCCGCAGAACTGGCCGAAGAGCCGGGCTTAAAGAAATACCTGGAACTGCGGGCCGATGCACTGATGACCTCCGATTACCAGCCCAGCGATTTCGCCTGGATGGCAATGAAAGACAATCACGTGGATTTTGTAGTTGGCCCCATCGAAAATTACGAAGACGGCCTGTATGAATACAAAGCGGCCTTCGAAGCCTTCATTCTGATCAAAGACCTGGAATGGAGCAAGAAACTCGATAAGTACATCGCCCTGCTGCCCACTATTCAGAAGAACCTCCCCGTGGATGCCAAATACAAAAAGGAAGTCCCCGGAAGCCAGTCGGACCTGGGTGTGTATGATGCTGTTTTTTACGCCGGAGATTGCAATGCCGGAAGCAAAACCATTGCCATCAATCTGCCCAACGATGAGCAGGTCCAGCTGAAAGCCGGATCGCGCCGTCTGCAGTTGAAAAACGCGATGAAGGCCAAGTTTGATCACATCATGATGCCGATTGCCAACCGCCTGATGGATAAATCACAACTGGCTAACGTGAAGTTCGACGCCTTCTTCAATAACGTGATGTTCCACGAAGTGGCCCATGGTCTGGGGATTAAAAACACCATCAACGGCAAGGGCATGGTTCGCGATGCGATGAAGGATGTTTATTCTGCTTTTGAAGAAGCTAAAGCCGACATTCTGGGTCTGTTTATCGCCACCCAGCTTATCGACATGAAAGAACTCACGGGCATCACCAAAGAAGATTGTTACACCACCTACATGGCCGGTATTTTCCGCTCCGTACGTTTCGGTGCTTCCAGCTCCCATGGAAAGGCCAATATGATGTGTTTTAACTATTTTGAAAAGGCGGGTGCCTTTACACGCAATACCGACGGTACCTATAAGGTGGATTTTGCCAAAACAGGCGAAGCCGTGAATGGATGGGCTTCCGTAATTCTGACCTTCCAGGGCAACGGCGATTACGCCGGTGCAAAGAAATACCTCGAGGCGAACGCCGTTATCAATCCCGGTCTGCAGAAAGAACTCGACGGACTGCGCTCCGCCAACATTCCGGTGGATGTAGCCTTCGAACAGGGCAAGGATGTCCTCGGTCTGAAATAATATTTTTTAGCCGGTTTTAATGAGGCTGTTCTGAAAAGACAGCCTCATTTTTTTTTGCGGCTTGCTTTTCCATAGATGATATTTCGATACCTTTACGCTACCAAAATGGCGATTATGAAACCCTTTCTTCTTTCCTGTTGCTTTGTTGTCCTTTGCTGGACGCAGCTTTTCGCACAATCCTTTTCTTTTGCTCCCGCTGATGTAGAAAATCGAACCTTGTGTGATGTGCGTGTTCTTGCGTCCGACTCGCTGGAAGGCCGCGAATCGGGAACCCGTGGGGAATACCTCGCCCGCCACTACATTGCGCGGGAATTTGAAAGCATCGGTCTTCGCCCGATGTTCATAGAAAACAGTTACTTCCAGCGTTTCACCTACCGAGATCAACCCTGGTATGGCCGCACGAACAGTATGGTGCTGAATGGAACATCCATGAAGCTTTACAGCGATTACTACGCCCTGAGTTTCACCGGCTGCGATAGTGTGGATGGAGAAACCGTGGCGGTGGGCTACGGTATTTCCGTACCGGAAGAGGGCCTGGATGAGTACGCCGGGAAAGAAAACCTGGCCGGGAAAATCTTCATTATTTACACCTCACTCCCGGAAGCCCTGAAGAAAAATGCAGCGGTGGAACAGCACTCGGGAAAGAAAGATAAAGTGGATCTGGCTGTGAAACACGGCGCACGCGCGGTGATCTTCATTTTGCCGGAACATGAAAGCATTGAACCGAATGCAGCTTTGTACCGTGAAGAAGCCTACAGCCCTATTCCCGTGGTATTTCTTCGTAAGCGTGATCTGCTCATGACCTCCGGCAGCAATCGCGTGAACCTTTCGGTGAACGTGCTGCGGGATGAGATGCGACCCGCTTACAACGTGGCGGGTTATATCGATAATGGTGCTGAAAACTGGATCGTTGTGGGCGGTCATTACGATCATCTGGGCTGGAGCATGGGACGGGATGGCAAGCCGGAAATCAACAACGGCGCCGACGACAACGCCACGGGAACCGCCGGGGTTATGGAACTTGCACGCTTTGTGGCCCAATCGGACTGCAAAAATTACAACTATGCTTTCTGTGCCTTTTCCGGCGAAGAAAAAGGCTTGATTGGATCCACCTTTTTTACAAATAGTAAGGTAATTGAAAATGAGAAAATCAACTGCATGCTGGATCTGGATATGATTGGCCGGCTAAACCAAAAGCGCGTTCTGACTGTCTATGGAACCGGAACCTCGCCCGCATGGAAACGCCTTCTGGCCAAAGCCAATAAGTTGAACCTAAAAATAAAACCGGTAAAATCCGGCTTCGGTGGCTCTGATCATATGCCGTTTTACTTTAAAGAAATTCCGGATCTTTTCTTGCATACGGGCCTGCATCCTGATTATCACACCCCGGCCGACGATGTGCACCTGATTAACTATAGCGGCATGGCCGATGTTTTACTGTTTGCCACAGAGTTGATCAAACTTCTGGATGCTGAACCGAAACTGGAGTTCAGCAAAACCACCGCCCTGCAAGCCGTGGGGGCGATCCTTAAATAAGGTCATCGGCAACATTTTTCGGTCGTTCTTTTACCGGAATTTATTGGGGATATCGTCTTGTTCATCCTCGAAAAGAGGTATTAGTAAATGTTTTATGAAAAAAAAAGTGAATCAAAACTTGATTTCATGAAATAGATCGTATATTTTTGTGCCGTTCAAGCTACACCCAAAAACAAATAAATCAAGCTATGAAAAAAATTCACCTTCGCATCGGGGGCGCTATCCATCGTGGATACCGCTGTCCCCATCGCCCTTCCCGGGGAAGGGCAACAACACTGCTGCTGATCCTTGGTTTTACGATGACCCTTCCGGCAGCCGCGCAATCTACCTGGACCTCCAATTACCTGCTGAAGACCTACAACAATTCACCTGAGTATATCAACAGCCAGGTGTATGATAACGGAACCTTTGTTGGTGTTGGCACGACGACGCCTTCGCAGAGGCTGGATGTGAACGGCAATGTGCGCGCCAGCGGTGCATTTATTGCCGGCGCCGCGGCCGGAGCGGCCGGACTCATCTTGCATGAAGTTAACGCGGGTACGGATCACTCAGTCAACGTGAATTCCACATGGGAACTCGCCAACGAGGGTAGCGTGTTGAAATTTAACAAGACCGCCCCGGGCAGCCCGCTGACCGTGATGAAATTGCAATCCTCCCTGGCCGGGGGTGTGATGATGGTGAATGGCCTGGTGAAGGCTACTCGTCTCAGCCTGACGCAGGGCGCCGCCGAGGGTTTTGTGCTTTCCTCATCGGCCAACGGTGCGGCGACCTGGAAAGATCCCGCCAGCTTCACCGGATGGACCGTTTCCGGGGACAATGTGATGAAATCCTCAGGTAAAGTGGGCGTGGGAACCACGGATATGACCGGGCAGTGTAATATCCAAACCGCGAACGACCCCGGTCTTGTTGTGAAGGTTACACAAAGCGCTGGCAACTGGGGATACGGGGTGCTGGCCCGTGTGGAATCGCCCAATGTGGCCGCCTTTGCGGTGGAATACGCCGGAGATCCTTCACTGATGATCTGGGGCGACGGCCGTATTCATGCTACTGCCGTGAAAGTGAAAGTCCCGGTTTTCCCCGACTATGTTTTTTCCCGCGATTATTCCCTGATGCCGCTGGAAGCCTTGCAGGCTTTTATTAACAACAACGGACATTTACCGGGAATTCCGACGGCCGCCGAGGTAGCGACGGACGGACTGAACCTGGGGGAGATTACGACCCGCCTGGTGGAAAAAGTGGAAGAACTGAGTTTGTATGTAATCCAACTTAACGAGCAAAACAATGAACTCCGCGCTCGCCTGGAAGCGGCCGGAATTCCTAATACAACTTCAAAATGAAAAAAATGACCGCCTGTATGCTAGGATTGGGCCTGATGATCAGCGCCTGCAACAAAGACAAAGGAAGTAAGGAGTGTGTCTGGCTGATGGAAACGTCGTCCATGACCGCCAGTGTCTGCAAAATGTCGTCGCCAACCGCCTGGGAGGATTGCGCCACCCTTACGGCTACCGATAGCCTGTCGTGGTCGCAACTGCAGATGGGCTTAATCTTTGACGCCAGCTATTTGCAGAACGAAAGCTGCAGCACCCCCCACGATTCGCTGACAGGTCGCATCGCCGGGCTTGACCTGATCGGGCTCGATGATTATAATTCCACCTACACCGCGGGCGAGAATCTAAATTCCATTGCGCAAGTGCGGGTTCAACTCCCAGGTGGGTTTTATTCAACACCCGTGTCGCTGACTGACTGGCTGGCCACCACCCCAATCTGCACGATGCAGATCCGGCTGTACCTTGCAGAGGCCCCGGACCACGCTGCACCTCAGCATTTCCGCCTGGTTTACCGCGAATCCGATGGAACTACCTATACCGTTGATACCCCGGCGGTGCTTCTTAAACCCTGATTTCCCGAAAAACAAAAAACAATGAATCATGAAAAAAACCGTCTTACTTCTGCTGATCGCCCTGGCCGGGCGGTCAGCGGCTACGCCCGTGGATTCCCTTGAAGCACGGAATGTGGCCGTAAACTTCCACGCGGCCCTGCATCCCGGCCGCGAAACACTGAAGATCCGGAATTCCTACACGGCCATTCGTGAGGGTTTGGTCACCCGCTATGTCTATGTTTTTGAAAACAACGACTTTGTGATGGTGGCAGCCAATGATGCGGTTTTCCCTGTCTTAGCCTACTCCCGCGAACAGTCCTTCGGCGGCGCGGATTTTTCACCCGACCTTGATTGGTGGCTTAACATCGAATATGACCGCCGCATCGTGGAGGCGCACCATAAAGGTTCGGTGAATCCAGCAATGCGGGCTGTTTGGGATGATATTCTTTATCGTGGGCAGTTTCCGCTCAAGAGTGAATCCGGGGTTCTCCCCCTGGTGTCGTCGCGATGGGGGCAGAGCCGCACCAACGATCATCAGTGCCCCGGCTATAATAACAAAGTCCCCATGCCCAGCTTGGGATGCTATTGTACCAAGTGCACCGCGGGCTGTGTGGCCGTGGCCATGGCTCAGATTATGAATTATTGGAAATTCCCGGCGTCTAACGAAGAAAGAGTTTTCGACTGGTGCCACATGCCGGATCGTCTGATAAAATTTGATGGGATAGTGCTACGCCCTGACTTCTCGGTCGAATGTGATGCCATCGCGGGTTTGCTGGTGAATTGCGGTCATACGGCCAACCTCACCTACTGTGTTTCCAATTGTGCTACCGGTTCCACCCTCGGCCAGGCAGCAAGCGCCTTTCAGAATGAGTATTCCTATAAATCCAGTTTGCAGCACCGTTACCGCACTGTGACTACCAACTGGAAGGAGAAGCTGCGCACCAATCTGGAGGCTGGCATGCCTGTTCTCTATGGCGGACAGAGTGGTTCCGGAGGACACGCCTTTGTCTGTGATGGCTATGAGGGCGATGTGTTTTTTCATTTTAACTGGGGTTGGACCGGTTCCTACGATGGGTTTTTCTATATCTCCGACAATGACGGTGAACCTGAAATTGAATACGATGAACTGCAGGAAGCCCTCTTCAATATTGAACCCGGAGAAGTATCGGTGGTGGATTGCAACCCCTGCGATGACGTCCTGAATATCTCGAACACTTTGTCAGATGAGCTTTTCAACCCGGATTTGCCCAACCTGGTTTGGTCGGGACTGGCGTCGGAGTATAATTTTAACCCCGACCTGAATCCTGTACTTCCGGTGGCCTCTACGCTTATACAACAGGCAGGAATGCCAAGGCTGCTTTACGATGAAATTCGGTCCGGCACCGTGAACCTGCAGTCTGTGGTGATCCCCGACAGGGTGAGTCTGGAGCTCACCGCTTACCGGGAAATAAACTTTGTGGAACTGGAAACCTTGCCCGGGGCAGAGCTATCTGCGGAAATAAGGAACTGCCCGGACGATGGGCGGCGGTCTGATATGATTGAAACACCCATTGAAAGCTCGTGGGTCGGTGATAGCACCAACAGCGATCTGCAACTGTGGCCCAATCCCGCTCATGATTTCCTGTATGTGGCTTTCAGCGCGGAGGAGGTGGGGAAGGCCCGCCTGATTCTTCGCGACGAGAGCGGAATCCGTGTCAGGGAATATTCTGAAACCATTTCGAAAATCGGCCCCTGCCGGTTTCGAATCCCGGTCGGCCATCTTACCCCCGGCCACTACTTTCTCGAAATTCGCACCAATAGGGGATTTAGGGTTGGGAAGGTAGTGCTGGGGTGAGTGCGCCGCATTCTTGATATTGTATAAAAAGAAAAAACCCCGCACTCGGGGGCGGGGTGTTTCTTAACCCGAAAGTTAAGAACCGGTTGGCGACCTATATTTTGTCCGGAAACCTACTCAGCAGCAATGGTTTCTCCGGCATTAATTTTCCTTACAATATCAATCAAACCAAGTTCTGAACCCTGTGAGAAGGAGGCGTGCTGCCACACGATTTCACCATTTCCGTTCAGGATGAATGTGTGGGGAACCAGGTTGACGTTCATGGCGCGTTTGAAGTCGCTGTTGGCATCCAGCAGTACTTCATAATCCCAGTCTTTTCCATCTACCAGCGGCTTCACCCCGGAACTGGTCCGCGCATCATCAATAGAAATGGCGATGATCTTAACGCCGGTTTCCTCCTGCCAGTCACTGTAAACATCAGCGATAGTGCTTAACTCGGCAACGCAGGGTTTGCACCAGGTAGCCCAGAAGCTGATTATCACGGGCTTGCCATCATTGCTCAGGTCGGCAGTATTCACTGTCTTGCCATCCAGGGTCTTCAACTCAACAGCAGGTAAGGTGCGAAGTTTAGGCTCAGGAAGCTGGGCAGAGGCAATATTTCCGAGGAGGGCCAGGGCGAGGGTGAGGATCAGGAGTTTTTTCACGGTTCAGGGTTTTTTTGATAGGCCCGGGAAATTGCAAAACAAAAACCAGAAAACGCCCCTTCACGGAACATTAACGACATTGTTTATTTTTAACGGCAATTTATCATTTAGGTGGTTAATTCGTAATGTTTTATTAAGAATTGGCAAAAGTAAAGGGACTGCCTTGGCTACAGAATCAGCTCAGTATCAGGATCTGTGTGGTAGAAAAAAGACATCCCGGATACTATTTCGGCATCCGGGATGAGCATTTAAATGGCCCCGGGTCTCTATTTAACCGGGGATTACATGGTGAGATTAGGCTACTATCTCATCATTACCAATACATTTATAAATAAAAGCATTGGCTCCCATGTTGGCGGGAATGAGAATCAGTGTGAAAATAAAGAGTATAATGGAGGCAACGACACCACCACCTGTAGCCCAGGCAATTATGAATGGTAATAACAAAATGGCGATGTTCATTACCAGTTTTCCGAAGAACATCGTTGCTTTATGGCCGTAGGTGATTTTGTTGCTTTTGCTAAGGGATTCTGCAGGGTTGATGCCTTTATCGATCAGAAGATAGGCCGCCTGCGACCAGGTGAGACTTAATATAATGAAAGGAACAACCATAAACATGAGCGCCGGAAGCAGGCCCTGAGCTTTCAGCCCAATGAGTAAGAAATATTCCCCCATGTATTGACGGTATTTTCCTTTAAAAATCTCCAGCGGCGACATGATAACACCCTTACTCATCCCGATGGGCATGGTCGCAATGGCAATGGTTGTGCCTACATTCAAATAGGGAATCCAGATGGTAAGAACCCAGAGAATAATGGCGGCGATAATGGAGAAAAAGTTTACAAGGCCGATTTTTATGCCCTGCACAATTACATTTGAAAAGGTTAATTCTGAATTCATGGTTCATGGTTTTAATTATTCCTACTCATATGGCTTTTCGGATCCGCCTTTCAACGGAACGTTCCGTCGAAAACAGTGTTATAATACTCCTCTTCAGGAAAAATTACACTTGAGTCTTAATTTCTCTGAAGGAAGCTTGCGGTGTGGGGGGCGTCTTTCGGTAGAGATTCCTTACTTTTGTGAAGCAATGTTTTAAAGGAATGGCTTATGAGAAGAAAAACGGATTTTCTGGTCATCGGATCGGGTATCGCCGGCCTGAGCTACGCGCTTAAAGTGGCCCCTTACGGGAAAGTTACTATTGTAGCCAAAGGCCAGGCCGATGAAACCAACACCAGCCTGGCTCAGGGCGGCATCGCCGCGGTGATGTATTCGCCGGATTCCTACGAGAAGCATATCCGTGATACTTTAGTGGCCGGCGACGGTTTGTGCGATGAAGGCATTGTTCGGCTGACGATCTCGGAGTCGACCGAACGCATTAAAGAGTTGGTGGCATGGGGAACGCATTTCGACCGCGATAAGCAAGGGAAGTTCGACCTGGCACGCGAAGGCGGCCACAGCGAGTACCGGGTGCTGCACAATAAAGATCATACCGGGTTGGAAATTCAGAACGCCTTGCTAAAGGAAGTCCGAAAACATAACAATATTGAAATCCTCGAAAACTGTTTTGCCGTTGATTTCCTCACCCAGCATCACCTCGGGGTTCTGGTAAATAAGCGCACTCCGGATATCGTCTGCTATGGCGCTTATGTTTATAATACCCTGAGTGGTGAAATCGACACTCTGCTTTCGCGGCTGACGCTGGTGGCGTCGGGGGGCGCCGGCAATGTGTATTTTAGTACCACCAATCCGCGCGTGGCCACGGGCGATGGTATAGCGATGGTGCACCGTGCCCGCGGAAAAATCCGCGACATGGAGTTCATCCAGTTTCACCCGACCTCATTATACAATCCCAAAGAACGCCCTTCCTTCCTGATCACGGAAGCTTTACGCGGCTTTGGCGGGATCTTGAAGACCATGGATGGGGAAGAGTTCATGCAGAAGTACGATGAGCGGAAAAGCCTGGCACCCCGCGATATCGTGGCCCGGGCCATCGATACCGAAATGAAACTTCGCGGTCATGATCATGTCTGCCTCGACTGCCGCCACCTCGACGGCAACGCCCTGATCGACCATTTCCCGACCATCTATGCCAAATGCCTCAGCATAGGTATCAATATCACCAAAGAAATGATCCCGGTGGTCCCCGCCGCCCATTATCTCTGTGGCGGTATCCGTGTGGATGAAAATGCCCGCACCAGCATCCGCCATCTGTATGCCTCCGGCGAATGTGCCTGTACCGGCCTCCATGGCGCCAACCGCCTGGCCTCGAACAGCCTGCTGGAAGCGGTGGTGTTCTCTCACCGGGCCGCCGAGGATTCTATCCGGACGATGCCGGACATCCAACTCGAAGACCGCATACCCGACTGGAATGCCGAGGGTATGGTGCTGAACGAAGAAATGGTGCTGATCACCCAAACACTCAAGGAACTCCGCGAGCTGATGAGCAATTATGTCGGCATCGTTCGCTCGAACCTTCGTCTGAAACGCGCCCTCGACCGGCTTACTCTTTTGCACAACGAAACCGAGGAAATCTACAACAGATCGATCCTTACCCGCGAAATATGTGAACTTCGCAATCTTATCGCCATCGCCTACCTGATTATTAAGATGGCTCAGCAACGTAAGGAAAGCCGGGGCTTGCATTTCTCCCTCGATTATCCACACAAAAGCTAAAATTATGGCACTGATCAAAAAAGTCAAGGGCGTTCAACCCCAATGGGGAAGGCACTGTTTTATTGCTGAAAATGCTACGCTGACGGGCGATGTCGTCATGGGCGAGCGCTGCAGCGTGTGGTTTAATGCCGTGGTACGTGGCGACGTTCATTCGATCCGCATTGGCGATAACGTGAACATTCAGGACGGTGCGGTGATTCACTGCACGTATCAGAAGGCGCCGGTAAGCATCGGTAACAATGTCAGCATTGCGCACAATGCCGTAGTACACGGTTGCACCATTCACGATAATGTACTGATCGGTATGGGAGCTATTGTTATGGACAATGCGGTGATCCACAGCAACAGCATCATTGCCGCCGGCGCTGTGGTGCTGGCCAATACCGTGGTGGAATCCGGCACCGTCTGGGCCGGAACGCCGGCCAAAAAAATGAAAGAAATCGACCAGAAACTGGTCGAAGGCGAAATTAACCGCATCGCCAATAACTACATGATGTATGCTTCCTGGTACGATGAGGACAGGGAAGAGTGAACGCTTCGACAAGCTCAGCGCAAGGAGTGAAGAGTGAAGAGTGAAGCATGAAGCGTGAAGGTTGAAGCGTGAAAAGTAGCACGACTAATGACTAAAGACTAAAGACTGACTGACGACTATCGACTATCGACTATCGACTTATGAGAGTTGTTGTTCAACGGGTAAAAAAGGCGGAGGTCCGCATTAAGGACGGCGAGAGTCGATCCATTGGAGCGGGTATGTTGATTTTGCTGGGGATTGAAGAGGCGGATGACATCGACGACATCAACTGGCTGTGCGGAAAGCTTACGAACCTTCGGATATTTAATGATGCCGGGGGGGTAATGAACCTCTCTATCCGGGAAACCGGCGGTGAGTTTATGGTCATCAGCCAGTTCACCCTGCATGCTTCTACAAAAAAGGGCAATCGCCCGGCCTACCTGCGGGCCGCACGTCCCGAAACCGCTCAACCCCTGTATGAACAATTCTTGCAAACCCTAGCCCTGAGCTCCCCAAAGCCGATTGTCCACGGCGAGTTTGGAGCCCATATGGAGGTGAGCCTGCTTAACGACGGCCCCGTTACGCTCCTCCTCGACACGAAACGCAAAGAGTAGTCACACAACGCTCGATGGAATTCGTATCGGAAAAATAAAGCAACTTCGCGATCAAGAGTTTCAGCCTTTTCTTTTTTTCATACACGTTTTTTTTTATCTTTACCGCATCAGATACGGATTTTGTTTGTTTTTTTAACAATTTCTTAAGTAAACTTATTTTGTATCTAAATGTGTGTGTAGTTCAATTGTGTTGTCCTTCTTGATCTTGGAATTGATATTTAGATGTAATATAGTTTTTAGATCGTATTATGTGAATTTTAATGTCTACTATAATGATGCTCCCTTTTCGTTCCTTTTTATTGAAAATGACCGTGGCGGTTTTTCTTTTTTTTGCCGTTCTTTCCTCCCTTCAGGCCCAATTGGTCGTTAATAGCAGTCTCACCGTCCAGGATCTGGTTCAAAATATTTTGCTGGGACCGGGGATCACGGTGAGTAATATTCAATATAGCGGTGAAGCGGGCGCCATTGGGGCCTTCAGTACGGGCGCAACCCCTACCAACCTGGGGCTGACCTCCGGCATCATCTTATCGTCGGGGCTGGTCAATGGTACGCCCGCCATTGGTGCTCCGGTGACGGATTTTGCCAGCACCGATAATACCTCCGGCGGTGATGCGGATTTGCAGACCCTCACAGCCGATCAGGTTGAAGATGCGGCTATCCTTGAATTTGATTTTGTTCCAACTTCTGACACCATGCGCTTTAGCTATGTTTTCGCTTCGGAAGAATACCCAGAGTTCGTGAATTCATCCGTAAACGACGTCTTTGGCTTTTTCATCAGCGGCGCCAATCCTGCCGGCGGCAACTTCAACAATAAGAACCTGGCCCTGATCCCGGGCACGAATTCACCGGTCAGTATCGATAATATTAACGGCGGCTCTTATCCTCAGTTTTATATTGATAACGAAGGTATTAATGGGGGTACTATCGTGTATGATGGATTTACCACCGTGTTTACGGCCTGGAGCCTGGTAACGCCCTGCACCGAATACCATATCAAAATGGCCATCTGCGATGCCGGCGATGGTATTTACGATTCCGGCGTGTTCCTTATGGCCAATTCGTTTAGCTCAAACAGTGCCGTGTCCATCCAAAGCTTCGGAAGTACCAGTGACTCCCTGATGGTGGAAGGGTGCGGAAACGGAGATTTTCTTTTTACCCGTCATTCCAATATTGCGAATGCGGATACTATTCAATTGCTGATCGGCGGCACGGCTACCAACGGCATTGACTATGTGGATGTGGCTTCCAATGGGCCCATTCAGAACTTCATCATTTTCCCCGCCGGTGAAGATACCGTCATTCTTTCGATTAATCCTATTCAGGACGGCATCGGCGAAAGCCTGGAAAGCATTACCCTGGGCATTCCCCAGGTGCAGTCATGTACCGAAGATACGATCAAAGCAAAAATTTACATTGTAAATGTCGAACCTTTGGTGGTGACAACGGCCGGTGATACCACCATCTGCAGTCAGATCGGGGAAACCGCCACCATTTCATGCAATACTACCGGTGGCTACGGCCCCTTTTACTACCTCTGGTCGCCGGGCGGACAAACCTCCACTTCCGTTACCGTGGCGCCCGAACTGCTTACTACCTACACCATTGAAGTAACCGACTCCTGCGGCACCAAAACGGTGGGACAGAACATTACGGTCGTTATTCTTTGTGAGCTGGAGGTGCCGAATATTATCACACCCAACGGCGATGGCAGTAACGATCTCCTGCTTATCGAAAACCTCGAACAGTATCCTAATAGCTTGTTGCAGATTTTCGACCGCTGGGGCCGCAAAGTTTATGAAAGTGCCGACTATCAGAACGACTGGGATGGCGGGAAGCTCGCGGTGGGAACCTATTTCTATATTCTTACCCGCAGCGACGAAAAATCCTATCACGGAACGCTCACACTGCTTCGCTAAGCGGCTTCACTAGTGCACCACCAGCGGCTCGCGTACCGTCTTGTCGGAACTACGCCACTCCAGGATATAAAGTCCGGCGGCCAGCCCCCGCAGGTCGATCAGATCGGTCGATCCCTGCATACTTGTTGCCCGTACCTTTTGCCCGGTCCAGTTGTAAAGGCTGACAAACCCGGGTTCAGCGGCGCTGAGTGTAATGAAATCCTGTGCGGGATTCGGGAAGAAATGCAGCGAAGGGCGGCTGGAAGCAACCTCCGGGATGTCGGCATACAGCCAGCGATGCGATCGGAAAAACAGCCAGATCTCCATGATTTCGGTAATATCGTTCACGGGCTGGTATAGAACGTTGTGATCAAATCCGTTCAGCACATATAAACGGACTTCGGCCTCGGGAACGGAGCCCGTGTAGGTGTAGAGGTCCACCGTCACCGAGTCGCCCGGTACCAGGTCTGGAAAATGCGTGGTGTCCGGATCGCTGCCACAACCATTGCTGGTGATCCAGTTGTTGATCATGACGGGAACATCCATCCCGAATTGATTCCCGGTGTACGGAACGGTTCCATCGGCCGTGCCGTGAAAATGGGCAATGGGCAGTGTGCGGTTCGGGGCAAAGGTGGTAATGGCGGAGCCTACCGTACCCGACATTGAGGCAAAAGCGGCGAATTTTCCGTTCGATTGCAGGGCCATGCGCTGCGTCATGAAGCCGCCCATCGAAAAACCACAGAGGTAGATCTGCTGCGGATCTACCGAGTAATGTGCCACAGTCGTATCTACTAAAGCGTTCAGAAAACCGATGTCGTTAACGGATGTGTTCGGGTAATAACCGGACATTCCGGCCCCCGAATTCCAGGCCGTCCCCGCGTAGGGATCCGTAACCGCCTGCGGTACCAGCACGATGATGTTGGCGGTGTCGGCAATGTACTGAAAGCCCAGCGTACTGAAATTCGTCATGTTGTCGCCCAACCCGTGCAGGGTCATGACCACTGAAGCCGGGGAGGCCGGATCATAAGAGGGCGATACATAAATCCGGTAGGATCGGTTCAGACCACCGAAAGTCATGGTTTTGTTGACCCATTGCGCTTGCGCGAACATCGTGAAGCACATTATCATCGTAACAATCACTGAGCGTTTTGCTTTCATCGTAATGCTTTTAGTATATACCCTTCGACTATTGACCATTGACTATCGACTGTCGACTATCGACTATTGACTATCGACTACTCCTCATTCGTTCTTTTCGCAAACTCGTCCAGTCCGTCGCGCAACCATTTCTTGTAGGCTTCGATATCTTCATCGTAGGCCCGTGGCTTCTGTAATAGCCGGCCCTCATGATCAAGCAGAACGTAGTAGGGTTGAGAGTTGTTCTTGAAATACCGTGCCTGAAAATCGCTCCATTTGCCACCCACGGTGGTAATCAGTTTTTCCTGGCCCGCGAAGGTCGTAGTGAATTGCTGGTTCTTCGGGAGTTCTTTCTTGTCGTCAACATAAAGCGAAACCAGCACGTAGTCCTCTTTCAACATTTTATTGACGGAAGGATCGGTCCATACGGCCACTTCCATTTTCCGGCAGTTTACACAGCCCCAGCCGGTGAAGTCGACCATGATCGGTTTCCCGGATTTGCGGGCGTATTCAGCCGCAATGTCAAAATCATCATAAGGGGCGTGAATTTCGTTTTTGCTGAGGTTGAAATCCTGGGTCGTGATGGGCGGCGAGAAGGCGCTGATGGCGCGCAGGGGAGCCCCCCACAAGCCCGGAACCATGTACAGGGCAAACGACAGCGAAATCATGGCCAGGAAAAGTCGGCCGACGCCAACATGCGGCATATTGCTGTCGTGGGGTAACTTAATTTTACCCAGCAGATAGAAGCCAAGAAGGGCAAAAATCATAATCCACAAGGTCAGGAAGGTCTCCCGTGGGAGAATGCCCCAGTGGCTGGCCAAATCGGCAACAGATAAGAACTTCAGGGCAAAGGCGAGTTCAAGGAAACCCAATACCACCTTCACGCTGTTGAGCCAGCCGCCGGATTTCGGCATGTTCGATAACCAGGAGGGGAAAATAGCAAAGACCGTAAACGGAATGGCCAGCGCGATAGAGAAGCCCAGCATGCCGATTAGCGGCGCCAACGTGCCTTCGGAAACGGCTTCTACAAGCAGGGTTCCGATGATGGGGCCGGTACAGGAGAACGATACCAGCACCAGGGTGAAGGCCATAAAGAAGATGCTGAGCAATCCGCCGGTTTTCTCCGCCCGGGCGTCCATCGCATTTACCCATTTCGTCGGCAATTGCAGTTCAAAGGCGCCAAAAAACGAAGCAGCAAACACGGCCAGCAGCAGGAAGAAAAAGACATTAAACCAAGGATTGGTGGACAGCGCATTCAGCGCGTCGGCACCGAAGATCAAGGTTACACCGAGGCCCAGCAATACGTAAATAATGATGATGGCAAAACCGTAGGTGATGGCGTCGCGTTTTCCCTTTTTCTTGTCGTCGCTGCGTTTCAGGAAGAAACTTACCGTAAGCGGAATCATCGGCCAAACGCAGGGCGTAACCAAGGCGATCAGACCACCCAAAAAGCCCATGATAAAAATCCACCAGAGCGACATGCCCTCAATCCCGCCAACCACATCGGATCCGCTCAGGAAGGACGAATTGAAGGCCGTATCAATCGGCAGACCCGACGCATTGGTGTCGGCCGTTGTTGCTTTCACGGCGGCTGTATCCGCCGGAGCCGCAACGGTATCGCTTGCCGGTGCCAGAGCCACGGCGCCCTTTACGCCCTTCACGGGGATGCTCAGCGTATTGTCGAGCGCAACACAACTGCCGTTGTTGCAGGTCATGTAGTATACTTTGACCTCCACCTTAAAATCTTTTTCGCTCAACACCTTGATGCGTTGGGTAAAGGTGGCCTTGTTTGCCCATGACTTGATGGACATCTCAAAAACAGGTTCGTATTCTTCGTGCGGCTTGGGGCTTTCCTTGGTCTTACCGACCAATTGATAAGAGGGGTTGGGCGTGAATTTAAATTCGGTCGGCAGGGGCCCGCCTTCCTTGATAAACTGGGAATATAAGTGCCAATCCTTGTCAATTTTTGCATTCATGACCAGATCAACTTCACCGTTACCTACATCTACAACGTTGTAGGTCCAGCTTACCGGTTGTTTGAAATCGCTTTGAGCCTTCAGTGTGGAAAAGGAAAAACCCAGTAGCGTGATGAGCAGAAAAAGCCGCCCTGCAGAAGAGAATCGTCCGGATATCATAATTGCACGTATTTAGATTTACAAAGGTAAGAAAAAATCAAAACACAAATATACACGAAGCGACATATATCGACATGAATATGCCGGAGTTAATGCCCTGTTAATGTAAGTTGTATAGCTCTGTTGCTCTGCTTTGTAATCCTTACGGGATGGGCAATACGGTGACCTAAAACCCAAACGATGCTATCGCCCGAAACGAGCAGCCAGCAGTTCTCTTTATCGAAGCGGGAGAACTTGTGGTCGGTAAAAAAATCGCTCAGTTTTTTTGCGCCCCGTGCGCCCAGGGGATGAAAGACATCACCCCGGCGCCATTTCCGGAGGATCAGCGGAAACTGCAGGCGGCCGGCATCCAGGCAGGCTATGTGCGCATCCGCCGGCGGGGAAAAATCAGGGCCAATCGTTGTCCATTTAATATCCAGGGATACCGGCCCGTTAAACACCCGGTCCTCTTCACCAATGCGATATTCGGACTGTGTATCCATTGTTAGCGGGGTGCTGGCCTGCAGGAGCAGGTAGGTTCGGTCTGAAAGTAAGCGATGGGTGGGCGATAGAAAGATACGTCCAGGTTCACCGTGCAGGCCGGCTATCACATCACGACAAGTCTCTGCATTAAAGCCATAGTCCCGGAGGTACTCGAACAAAAACAGCAAAGGATCTTCCAGGTGAATCAACGCCTTTTTCGACAGCTGGATGCGGTCGCCCTGTACGGAAACCACTTGCCGGCTTATTTCCTGAAGTTTACGACGGTACAGGGATTCCGCCTGGCTGAAGCGGCGGAAGTTATCGCGCATGGTCTGTGCAAAGTGCGGTTCCAGGTGGAGAAGCTCCGGAATCACCTTATGACGTAGTCGGTTCCGAAGGTAGTCGTCCTTCTCGTTCGACTGATCGTTGCGGTATTTCAGACCTTCTTCAGCAAGGAAGGCTTCAATTTGTGATCGGGTGGTAAACAGCAAGGGGCGGATCAACCTGGCTGATTTGGCCTTTATTCCGCGGATTCCGCTGATCCCGGTGCCGCGTATCAGGTTGATGAAAAAGGTCTCCACCGCATCGTCGAGGTGGTGGGCCGTGGCGATAAGGTCGTAGCCGTGCTGGCTTCGAATTTCTTCAAAGAAGTTGTACCGCAGTTCCCGCGCGGCCATCTGGATAGAGAGCCCGTTGTTCCGCGCGTATTCGTCGGTTTTAAAATAGCGGCTGTAAAATATGACCTCGTGCTGGGCGGCCCATTCGCGCACAAAGTATTCGTCCCCATCGCTCTCCACGCCTCGTAATCCAAAATTACAATGCGCGATACCCACCGAAATCCCGGCTTGCAGAAACAAGGAGGCCATGCACATGGAATCTGCACCCCCGCTCACCGCCAGCAGAACCTTCTGCCCCGGTGCTATCAGCCCTTCCGTTGCAATAAATGATGTGAACGCCTTAAGCATATTAGTCTATAGTCGATAGTCTATAGTCTATAGTCGATAGTCATTGTCGAGCATTCTTCAATTTTCCCCTATTCCCTATTCCCTATTCCTTGTATTATTCAAACCCTTCCAGCACCTTCACCTTTGGCTCTTCGCCTTTTACTTTTTCATTCTTCGCGCTCCATTCCGATTCTTTGACGCCGTTTTTAAAGGTGGCTTTGTAAATGAGTTTTCCGCTGGCATCCCAGTATTGCCAGGTGCCTTCTTTACGGAATTCTTTGTAATAGCCTTCGCCGGATTTCTGACCGCCGGTATGGTACTCAGCCCATTTGCCTTCGGGTATTCCTTTCAGGAAGCCCTGCTCTTTGTACTTGTTGCCATAAAGGTCATGAAAGGTCCAGTTGCCTTCTTTTTTGTCGTCAATGTACTTTCCGCTTTCGGCCAGATTTCCGTTTTCGTGCCATTCGTTCCACAGCCCGTTTTTCATCCCGGCCTTGTAGGTGCCTTCACTCCGTTTTTTTCCGTTGCCTTCCCAGTAAAGCACCGAAGACCCTTCTTTTAAGCCGTTGCTGTAGTTGGTTTCGTATTTGGGGCGCCCGTTTTCAAACCATCCGCTCCATAATCCAATCATTTGACTATCGTCAAACGCGCCCTGATCGCGGGTTTCACCGTTCTCGTACCAGCTCACCCAACTGCCGTGCTCTTTGTCATTCCGGAAAGATCCCTCGCGGTCTTTTTTCCCCGACGGATAGTATACCACCCATTTGCCATTACGTTTACCAAGGTGGTATTCGCATTCGCGCAGCTTTTCCCCACTGGGGTAGAAATAGATCCATAGGCCTTCCTGCAGTCCTTTAATGAAACGACCTGTACTGCCCATTTTCCCGTTGGCATGATAAAATTTCCAGGTGCTGTCCTGCAAATCTCCGCGGATATTGCCTTCCATTTCCAGGCTGCCGTCTGCGCGCCACCAGGTACCATAACAGTAGAGCGAATCGCGGAGGTTAACACCCGTAAACTCTTTTTGCCCGTTTTCGAACCAGGTGGTGATGGGTCCTTCCTTAAGATCGTTGCGGTAGAGCATTTCACTTTTCACCTGAGCGTTCGGATACCATGCGGTGTATTTGCCCTCACGCTTGCCATTCACCACCGTCCATTCTTCCGTCTTGTGCCCGTTTTCATCCCAAACGGTGTTCAGACCGTTAGCATAATTCAGCACCTTCCATTTTTTTCCGCTTTCGTAAAACTGTTCCCAGATGCCGGTTTTTTCATCGTGCGTATAGTTGCCTTTCATCATCACCAGGCCGTTTTCGTGCCAGATGGTTTGCACCCCTTCGCGCAAGTCATTTACGTAAAAGGTTTCACTCTTGAGTTTGCCGTTGCTGAACCAGGCAGAGGATTTGCCTTCTTTCTTGCCGTTCTTCAGAAACCACTCTGTTTGTTTTACCCCCAGGGAATCATACACCGTGACCGGTCCATTTTCAATGTTGACGATTTTCCACACCTTCCCGTCCGGATACCAGAATTTCCAGGTGCCGGTCTGCACGTCTTTGCTAAAGGTGCGCTCGGCCTGCTTTTGACCATTGTCATAGTAATTGATCCACAGCCCGTCCTTCTGTCCGGCGGCGTATTGGCTCTCTTCCTTCACCTGCCCGTTGTCGTACCAGGTGGTCCACTTGCCGTCCTTCTTCCCGTCCACATGCTGACCTTCCAATTCTTTTTTGCCGTCGGGATAGAGTTTGTTGTCTTTTCCGTTGTCGTAATTCACCTCTTCCCACAGGTTGCCGTTCATGTACCAGTAGGTCCATTGGCCTGTCTGCTTCCCGCTTTTGTAGGCGCCTTCTGCCCATTTCTTCCCGTTCTGGTGCCAAAATATCCAGGCCCCTTCTTTCTGTCCGTTGACTTCCGGACCTTCTCCTTTTTTCTTCTGGTTATCGTAATATTCTGTGGTGATGTTTTGTGAAAAGGCCATCGGCGCAAGCAGTCCGAGGACTAGCACCCAAACGAATTTTTTCATCATAAGTATAGATTTAAATCGAATTAGTAACGAAGAAAGCCTAACAAAAGTACGAAGATTTCTGATTACCATAGTCGATAGTCGATAGTCGACAGTCGACTGTCGACAGTCGCGCCTAGTGCCTAGTGCCTGGTGCCTAGTGCGTGGGTTCCGCAAATGTGAACCATCGGCTCTGACAGGTGCGGTCATCCTGAACTCGGTTCCTGAGCCTGTCGAAGGGCAGGATCTCGTATTGGTACACCGACTGCCCTTAGTGTCATCCTGAACTTGTTTCAGGATCTCCAGTGTGTAGTGCCCTAAGCGCGGAGCGTCATCCTGCACCCAGCAGTCGCAGGTATTTTAGGGAAGGGTTCTACCCGATTGAGATCCTGAAACAAGTTCAGGATGACCGCTTCGGTATGTTTGTGCTAAACGTGAATGTGGGTGCACATTCCGCGAAAGCGCATCATATCGCAGTGCATAGTGCCTAGTGCCTAGTGCCTAGTGCCTGGTCCCCGGTCCATACTGCAGTGTACAGTTTCTACAAATGTGATAGTACTTGCAGAAGGCCAGCCCTCTTGTTTCTTGATTCTTGATTCTTGATTCTTGTCTCTTGAGTCTTTTTTCTTTTTTCTTTTATCTTTTCGCCTCACCGCTCAAAGCCCTTTCACCTTTGGCTTCCCCGCCACAAAGTCCTTCAGGTAGAAGGGTTCGAAATAGGCTGTGTCCGCAAAGTTTTTCATCTGAAAGGCCTGTTCAGCCAGCCGAAGCATGTACTTTGCCGAAGGAATGTTGATCTTCGGGAAATGAAGGTTGGGCTGAGCTGCAAAGAGTTCAGTGGCCTTGGCTGCGCCATCGCCGGCACAGACGATGCGGTGTTGCGCAAAGGCTGTAAATGTTTCGGGGGTGAGAATCTCGGCCGTAACGGGCTTTACCATTTCAAAGGCGTCGTTGTACAAACCCATGTATACTTCCATCCGCCGGGCATCGATCATCGGGCACCACAGGCTGTTTGCGGAGGCGGGGGATTGCTGTACCATCCCCACCGCCATGGCCTGCAGGGTGTGCACGGCGATGAGGGGTTTGCCAAGGCCGTAACATAATCCTTTGGCGGTCGACACCCCGATGCGCAATCCAGTGTATGAGCCGGGGCCCATGGACACCGCCACAGCATCCAGTTCTGCCAGTTCGCAGCCGGCTGTTTTCAGGCTGCGTGTTATCAGATTTGTCAGTTGCGATGCATGGGAATTCGCCTCCCGGGTTTCTTCCAGAGCCAACAATTCTCCGTCGCTGCCCAGGGCTACTGAACATACCGTAGTGGCTGTTTCAAGACAAAGAATTCGCCCCATGCTATTTCTCTTCGCCGACAAAGAGTTCCTTCTTGTCGACCTTTTCCACTTTCTGACCGTCCTTCAGTTTGCGCGTTATCGCGGTGTAGGGTGCGGAGATCACTTCATCCCCCTCTTTCAATCCTTCCAGTATCTGGATGTAGGTGTTGTCCTGAATGCCGGATTTTACTTTTTGCTGAACCACCTTGCCATCGCGGTAAACAAATACGTATTCGGGTACAGATTCGCCCTTCTTGTCCTTCACCTTCACCACCTGATGATCGCCTTCCGTGGCTACGGCCTGATCCTCTTTCTTCGTTGCTTCTTCTTTTTTCGTCGTGTCTTCACGGGTGGTAACCGATTGGATAGGCACCGACAGCACATTGCGCCGGGTCTCGGTCTGGATGTCAACAGTAGCCGACATACCCGGACGGAAGGGTGACTGATCCGGACGGTCAGCAGGGATAAGGTCATCGTAGGACTCGCGCAGAATGCGGATTTTCACCTTGAAGTTGGTGACCTGGTCGGTGGTGACGGTCCCGCTTACATTGGCGGAATTGGCGATCTCGGTAACGATGCCTTTGAACTTACGGTTCAGGTAGGCGTCGACTTCCACCAGGGCGGTATCGCCCAGGCTGACACGGACAATATCGTTTTCGTTTACGCTGACTTCCACCTCCATCTCGCTGAGGTTCGCGATGCGCATGATCTCGGTTCCGGCAAACTGCGATGTTCCAACCACACGCTCTCCTTTTTCAATGCTGAGCAGCGAAATAGTCCCGTCGACCGGGGCGTAGATGCTGGTTTTTTTCAGGTTGTCGCTGGCTTCTTTAACGGAAGCCTCATAGCTGGTTACGTTATATTTTGAGGCGCTGTACGATTCTTCCGCGGCCGTTACTTCTTCTTTGGCTACTTCGAAGGCCGACAGGGCTGCGTCGTATTCCGCCTTTGAAATGGCACTTTGTTTAAACAGGGATTCATTGCGTTCGAAACTGGCTTTGGCGTTAATGAATTGTGCGCGTACCTGGGCAACCCGGGCTTTGGCATTTGCTTCGGCCGCCTTCTGCGCATTCAGGGTCGCTTTCATCCGGTCGAGGTTGGAAACGTAAATGTCCGGATTAATTTTGGCCAGCAGGTCGCCTTTCTTCACCTTGTCACCCTCTTTCACCAGCAGTTCCACCACTTCACCCGATACATCCGGCGAGATTTTCACCTCCACCTCGGGTTGAATTTTTCCACTGGCGGAAACCATTTCCACAAGCGTCCTTTTTTCCACCTTTTCCGTGGCCACCTTTTCAATATCGCCCTGGCCCAGCCAGCCGGCCTTTTTGGCCACCACCAGCAGAACGATTAGTACAACGCCTGCGATGATTGCGATACGGATGATTTTTTTTCGTTTCATACCTGTGCTGTATTTATAATTTCATCAATTCAATGTCAGTGTTTTGCCCTGGTAAAAATCGAGGACCTTGATACGGAAGACGTAATCGTACTTGGCTTGCAAGAGATCCGATTGGGCTTTGGCCAGCTTGGTTTTGGCGTCGTTGAAGTCGATGGAGTTTACCATGCCCACGTCATATTTCTGCTGGGTGTAGTGAAAAGCTTCCTGATAGGCGGTCGCGCTCTTTTCGGCCGCGCGGTAGCGGTTCACGGCCGCCAGCGCATCCGCATACGCCTGTTGTATGGTTTTGTTCAGTGTATTCTGGGTGTTCTGCAGGTTAAGTTCGGCCATATTACGCTGTACTTTGGCCGATTTGATGCCGGTTTGCACCTGCCAATTGTTGAAGATGGGTACACTCAGGTAAATACCGAAAGACTTGTTTTCGTTTTCACGGATCTGGTCGCCAAAGGCTTTGGTTTGATAGCTGTAGGAATAACCGGGGGCGTATACCGTTTCGAGGCTGGTGCCGGTGTACCCGATGGGACTAGGGTCGGTGGGGGTGATGCCGGTGATTTCCTTGCTGGCGCCGGAATAACCTGTTCCCCACGATCCGCGCAGACTGAGGCTGGGACTGTATCCTCCGTAAGCAATGGATAAGCCTTTGCGGGCGCTTTGCAGCTTGAGCTCAGCGCTTTTAATGCCGGGCTGGGTGCTCAGGGCTTTCTCGTAAATCTCGCCGGGCGCACTCAAGAGGGCCGACGCATCGGGCGTGCTCAGGGCAGGTTTTACAATTTCAAAACCTTGCGGTGATTCAAGGTCCAGCATCTGTGTTAGCGTAAGACGGGAGATCTCCAGTTGATTCTGGGCATTCACAACATTCAACTCTTCTGAAGCCTGCTGGGCTTCCAGGGTGAGCAGGGTTCCGCGCGCCACCGTTCCGGCATCCACCATCTTTCGGGTTCGTTCAACCTGCTGATTGGTGATGTCCAGCTGGGCGCGTGCAGCTTCCAGCAATTCCTGGTTGTAAAGTACCTGAAGATAAAAAGTGGCAATCGACAAGGCAATGTCGTTCTTCATTTGTTCCACATCGTACTTGCCCGTCAGAAAATCCAGCCGCTTTTGTTTCATGGTGTTCAGCAGCCGAAGTCCGCTGAAAAGAACCACGTCGGAACTTAGCGCGAAATTGTTGGACTGAACGCGGTTGCTGGCAAATTCATTGGTGTACATGTCAAGGGTTTGCCCGTAATTGTATACGTGCGTGGCGGCCCCATTAACCGAAGGAACCAGCGCAGCAATGCTCTGATCGTACTGGTATTTGGCCAATTGCGCCGATAACTGCTGCTGCTTCACCTGCAGGTTGTTCGACCACGCGTACTGGATGCAATCTTCCAGCGTCCACACAGCCGGCCGTGTTGTCTGCCCTACGGCTGGAACAGTGGTGACGGCCATCCCGATGATGAAAAGAAAATACGACAGAACCCGTATCTCAAAGCGTTTTAATATCCTTTTCATAGCTTAATGCTATTGATTAACAACTTCCTTAAACGGATAATTCTCCAAAAAGTGTGTAAAGGTACTAAGGTTCGCGAACATTAGGATGAAATATATTGAATCTTTCGCCAGGGACGAGGGACTGTCGACCCGCGGAAATTTCCTATCTTTGCCTTTCATCCATCAGCCTATGAACCGCTTTGCCCTGGTATTACTTGTTCTGCTGGCCGGACTGTTTAGTTTCAGCGCATCGGCCCAGAATCCCGCGAAAGCGGAAATCAGCGACAGCATTGATGTACTGCATTATGCTATTCATCTCGATATGGTCCACCTCGGAACCAAGCGGATTGCCGGCTATACCGATCTGCAGATTACGCCCCGCGTGAACGGGCTGGCGGATTTCCCCCTCTGGCTGCAAAGTCTGAGTGTCGACAGCGTGAAAATCAATGCCGCTAATGCCGCTACCATCGCCTACGACGGCACCCTGATACGCATCGGTCTTCCCTTCACCGCGAGTCCGGCCGATACCTTTTCCGCCCGCGTGTATTATCATGGGAATCCGGTGACAGACCCCAGTTCCTGGGGCGGATTTTATTTCTCGTCCGACAGCAATTACGCTTTCAACCTCGGCGTCGGTTTTCAGAGCGTTCCGCACAACTACGGCCGGGTTTGGTTTCCCTGTATCGACGATTTTGTTGACCGGGCCACGTACGACTGCTACATCACCACAAAATCAGAAAAAAAGGCTGTGTGCGCCGGAACCCTCACCGACAGCACTGACCACGGCAATGGCACCACCACCTGGCATTGGACGCTGCACAATTCCGTCCCTACCTACCTGGCCTCGGTGGCCGTGGGCCCGTACATCGCGATTAAAGACACCTTTCATGGGATGAACGGAGACGTGCCGTCCTTTCTCTATATTTCGCCCGGCGACAGCCTGCAGGCCCCAGCTTCTTTTATTCATCTAAATGATATACTTTCAATTTATGAAGATTGTTTCGGACCTTATCCCTGGGAACGGGTAGGATATGTGGGCGTACCTTTCAGCAACGGTGCCATGGAGCATGTTACCAACATTGCCTACCCGCTGGCCTGCATCGACGGCAGTCTTGATTGCGAGGATTTATATGCCCACGAGCTTTCGCATATGTGGTTTGGCAACAAAACCACCTGTGCCACGGCCGAAGATATGTGGATTAATGAAGGATGGGCCAGTTACTGCGAAGCGGTTTATAAAGAAGGCCTATACGGGAAGGCCGCCTATCAGACGCACCTGCGCAATCTGCACAAAAACGTGGTCCAGTTCACCCACGTGGAAGATGCCGGCTACCGCGCCCTTTACGGAATTCCACCGGAGTACACCTATGCCTCTACGGTTTACGATAAGGGGGCCGATGTGGTGCACACCTTACGTGGCTACCTTGGCGACAGCCTTTTCTTCGGCACCGTGAAAAGCATGCTGAACGATTACGCGTATCAACACATTTCCTCAGCCGGTATGCGCGATTATTTCACCCTTCATACCGGCATTGATATGACGGGTTTCTGGAATGCCTGGGTCTTTGCACCCGGGTTCCCGCATTTTGCCATTGATTCCTTCCGCGTGACGGGCGGCGGTCCGGCCCAGGCTACCGTGTATTTTCGCCAGCGCCTTGATAACGCCCCTGCCTTTGCAGACCACAATATCCTTGAGGTTCGCTTTATGGATGAACAATGGCATCAGTATAACGACACTGTGCATTTTTCCGGTGAGCACGGGGTGAAAACATTTAATCTGCCGTTTGTTCCTTCCCTGGTAATGATGGATCCTGACGATAAAATTTCGGATGCACTGACATCCTTTACCCGCGTTGTGAAAACCAGCGGTACACAAGATATGACCACGACCTGGTGTGTGCTCGATGTCCAGTCGGTTAGCGATTCCGCCCTGGTCCGGGTGGAACATAACTACGTGGCGCCCGATCCGCTGAAAAGCGCAAACCCGGATATAAAGCGACTCTCACCTTACCGCTTCTGGAAAGTCGACGGCCTTTTTCCGGCCGGTTTTCACGCGAAAGCGAAATTCCGCTACAACAAGACTACCGGTACCAGCACGGGTTACCTGGATAACACGCTAATGACGTCTGCCAATTCGAAAGACTCACTCTTGTTGCTGTATCGCCGTGATCCTTCCGATGATTGGCGGATCGTGCCCTTCGTCATTGCCGGAACGTCTACCGGAGGAGATTTAATTGCGGATACCTTGCGCCCCGGTGAGTACACCCTGGCGGTGGGATTGCCCTATATTTCCGGACTCTCTTTGCTGCCGGCCGCAACGCCAGGTGGAATAAGTGTTTGGCCCAATCCTTCGGCGGACAGCTTCAGGCTGCAGTGGAACGGCTCAGCGGCTTGTCGGCTCAGCGTTTTTAACCCGTACGGTGCCCTGGTGGACGACCAGGAGATCGATGGGAAATCCGGTCAGGCTACCTGGACACCCGGCAATTTGTCGGAGGGGATGTACGTTCTTCAAATCCTCGATAAACAAAACCGCGTGATCGCCTCCGGGAAAGTAGTGTACAAGCCATGATAAAACGTCCCGTCATACTGCTTTGCTGTGCTGTTCTGTTGCTATCGTTGACGGCAAGGGCACAGAACCCGCGCATCCGGCTGACGGAAGCAAACGCCGACTGCAGTGGCATCATCGACCTGATGGCGGGCGATACGGTCTTTGGGCCGACCACGGCGCCCGTGGGCCCCGGGCGTAGCGTGGAGATCAACGGAGAACGAAATAGTCTGTACGCCTTCGAAAAAGAACACAACACCGTGTGGTACCGCTTTCGTGTTCCCGCCGACGGGAACCTTAGTTTGGATGTGATTCCGGTTTCCGTAAATGATGACTACGATTTCATCTTATATAAATACAACGGCAAAAACTTTTGTGCTGATGTGGGTTCTCAACGCCTGAAGCCTGTCCGTACCTGCATTTCCCGTAACAATCCGGAGGAACATAGCCGGACCGGACTCCGTTCCGGTGCCCCCGATGAATTCATCCATTCCGGCCCGGGCGCTTCGTATTGCAATTCCCTTCCGGTGAAAAAGGGGGAGGTGTACGTGCTGGTGCTGGATAACGTGTACCCCGGCGGTAGCGGGCATACCCTGAAGCTTCACTTCCACCGTCCGGTGGCAGCGCCCGATGAGATCACCCCCCTGAGCCGGCCTCCGGTGGCCCGCCCCAAAGTTAGTCTGGTGGTCGTGGACCGCACCACCCGCCGGCCTGTTCCGGCCACGGTGAAGATTTTGCTTAAAGGGGCCGACAGCGGAGCTTTCACCTACCGGGCCGACAGTATCACCATGGCCACGGTGGATCTTGATTTCGGCAGGCCCTACCTGGTGCACGCTGAAGCCGACGGATGTTTCGGGGATGTGAAGGAAGTGAAAACCGGCAAGAACGCCGCCACCCATTATGTGACACTGGAGCTGCAACCCTTGGTGGCCGGTGGAAATATCGTTCTGGAGAACATCTTGTTCTTCGGTGACCAGGCCCGCATTTTACCAGAATCCCTGCCCTCGCTGGATATGCTGTTGCGAACCATGAATGAAAACCCGCACATGGTCATCGAAATCGAAGGCCATGTTAACTGCCCTTCGACCATGAGCTCCTGCGAAACAGCGCAAATGCAGCAGTCTAATCAGCGACTTTCGGAAGAGCGTGCCAAGGCGGTGATGCAGTACTTAATTAGCAAGGGTATGGCGGCGAATCGTTTGAGTGCCGTGGGCTACGGAGCCACGCGCCAACTCTTTCCCCACGCCAACAGCGAAACGCAAATGCGGCAGAACCGCCGCGTGGAGATCCGGATACTGTCGAATGAACCCTGATTTATAAGGGCAAGTTATATATGGCACGAAAATTGATATATGAATTCTTTTTCAACCAAAACAGACCCCTTATGAAAAAGACCTCTTTTCTTCTCATTCCAGCGTTGTTGCTGACTTTTTCTGTGGCCGGGCAAGGCACGCATTCAAAAAGTGCGGGTTCATCGACTCCTTCATCGGGGTCCCCATCAGTGAATCAGGGGGCCTCGTATTCGGCCGGACAGGTTTCTCAGCGTTCCGCACCGGCTGCCAGCGTTCCGCATGTTACTCTTTCCCCCCAAAGCGCTCCCTCGGCCCGTCCGGTTTCGGTGGGTTCGCGGACCTATCCCGGGAAGACGGTGACGCGGTCGAAAACCGAGGGCCCGCGTATAAACATCGAAACCCTGCCGGTGAGCCGGGAAGGGATAAGTAGCGGGAGTGTTCAGCAAACGGGGAACCCCGACATTTTGCGTAAAGACGCGCTGGATACGAGCCAGGTGTTGACCCGCAAGGACGCGGTGGTTACGTTTTATGCCGGCGACGGCTTGGTTTGTGATTTGTCGGCCAAAGGGTATTTTGGTGTATTGGTCGCAGGTTATGAAGATCTGGAAAAGTGCAAAAGGGATCTGAAAAAGTATGAGGTGCAATTCAGGGAAAGGGGTTATATTTGTGAAGACTGGACTGTGGCATCAACGGCCAATCAAAAGCAGATGCCCTATCAGTTGATCATTGGATATTATCTGAGCAAAACGGATGTTTACCGCCTCTGGCTGGAGGTTCAAAGTTATTTCCCGTATTGCCGAATCGTAAAATATGCCTAGACGCAGACTGTTCATCAGCCTGATATACCTAGTACATTTCGCATGTGCTTTATGGATGCCGCCATCGGCATCGGCTCAATCTTACGATCAAACCGGGAAGATTTCCTATTATGCCGACTGGGTGCATGGCCATCGCACGGCCAATGGCGAACGTTACAACAAGGATCACTACACGGCCGCGCACCGAACCCTGCCCTTTAATTCCCTGGTTCGGGTGAGCAATCCGCGCAACGGAAAGAGTGTTATTGTGCGCATTAACGACCGCGGACCGCATACCGGGGGACGCATCCTGGATGTTTCTATGGCGGCGGCCAAAGCGCTGGATATGGTGAACAGCGGAATTATCACCGCCCGTACCGAATACATTGGATTGGCCAGCCACGATCCGGAGGTGAACCGCCTGCTTACTGGTCCCCACCGGGTCGATTACCGGCGTGAAATCCGCGTTCCGTACATCCTAACGGAGTCTCGTTCGCAGCAGCCTGAACCCGCACCCTTGATGCTGCTTGGGCAATTGCGCGAAGGGTATTGTCATGACGAAAGCTTGCGTAGCCTGCGCCCCGGTGGTTATGGGGTACACATTGGCACGTACGACAACAGTAGTCGCTGTTTTGATGACATGAAACGACTTGGCGATAAATACACCTGCCGTGCTTACGTGTATATGCGACGGGTGAAAGGTCGGACGCTGTATCAGTTGATCCTGGGCTGTTTTACATCGTCGGCTGAGGCGGCCGCCCTGCAGCAACAGCTGGGTTCGGAATGCCTGTCGGCCTACGTGATCGCCTTTCAATCGCTTCGCTCTTCCTTGCCGTAGGCCGAAAACACCACCGCTTTGTGAACCGCCGATCCTCCAAATTTTTTGCGCACCTTGTCAATGGCCATGTACAGGCTGGTCATCTCAGGCGTATCTTCAAATAAATCAATTTGTTGGGCACCGCCCACCAACTGACTGAAGCGAACACCGATCAGACGAATCAGCATGCGCCGCTGGTAGAGCCGGCGAAACAAATCGTGCACGACCGGAATTAGCATGTGGTCGAAGGCGGTATACGGAATCCGTTGTTGCAGGGTATGCGTGTCGAAATTGGAATAGCGCAACTTGACCGTGACGCAGGCCGTTAGCTTTTCCCGCCGCCGCAGCCGCCAGGCCAGCTTTTCGGTCATGGCGCTCAGGAGTTCGTTCAGGTGCGCCACATCAATGGTGTCGGTCTCAAAAGTGGTTTCGCTGCTTAGCGAATCCTGTTCTGAATACTGGTGAACGGGTGTGGGGTCAATGCCGTTGGCTTTTTGCCAGATCACCAGTCCGTTTTTCCCCATCACCCGCTCCATCAGCTCTGGCGGCACCGCCCCCAGTCCATCAATGGTGGAAAGCCCCATGGTGCGCAATATCTGATAGGTCTTATGCCCGATCATCGGGATTTTCCGGATGGACAGCGGATTCAGGAAGGGTTTCACCTGATCTTGCGGAATGTACAGCTCCCCGCTGGGCTTGGCCTCACCGGTGGCAATTTTGGAAACGGTTTTATTCACGGATAATCCGAAGGAAATGGGTAAGCCGGTTTCCCGGATGATCCGCTGCCGCAATTCCTGCGTCCACTTCAGGCAACCAAAAAACCGGTCCATCCCGCTAATGTCGATGTAATGCTCATCAATGGACGCTTTTTCGTAAAGCGGCGCCTTCTCGGCGATGATGTCCGTGACCATCCGCGAATAGCGCGTGTATGCCTCCATATCGCCCCGGATTACCACCGCATCGTTGCATAACTGCCGGGCCATCTTCATCGGCATCCCCGAATGGATGCCGAATTGCCGGGCCTCGTAACTGCAGCCCGAAACGACACTGCGCTCCGATGTTCCGCCCACCAACACGGGTTTCCCCTGCAAACGCGGGTTTTGCAGGCGCTCTACCGACACAAAGAAAGTGTCGAGATCCAGGTGGGCTATCTTTCGGTCCATTGATTAAAAAATAATCATTTTTTCGACTACAATTTAATCATTCTTTTTTATCTTTGTGTTCTAAACCCGAAAAAAATGTATTTCAGTTCTAATATAAAATTGCTGCGCAACCGCCGGGGCCGCACCCAGGACGATGTTGCCTTTGCCCTGGGGATGAAACGCTCCACCCTGAGCGGCTACGAAAACCGTATTGCGGAACCGGGCATTGAACAGTTGCTGGCTTTTTCAAAGTATTTTTCGGTGTCCATCGACACCCTGATCAAGGTCGACCTGAGCACGGTGTCGGAAAGTCAGCTTTCGCAGATTGAACGGGGCTACGATATCTTTATCAGCGGCGGGAAGCTGCGGGTACTGGCCACAACGGTCGACAGCAACAACCGCGAGAACGTTGAACTCATCAGCGAAAAGGCCAAGGCCGGTTATAAAAACGGTTATGCCGATCCGGAATTTATTAAAGCCCTGCCCGTGTTTCACCTGCCCTTTCTGTCCAAAGAACGCAAGTACCGCACCTTTCAGATCAGCGGCGATTCCATGCTGCCCATCCCCGACAAATCGTTTGTTACCGGCGAGTACGTGCAGGATTGGCAGATGATCCGCGATCGCTATCCCTATATTATCCTCACCAAAGATGATGGGATCGTGTTCAAGATTGCCGAAAACCACTTAAAAAAGGACAAAAAGCTGATCCTGCACTCCCTGAATCCCCTGTACGAAGCCTACGAACTGCCCGCTACCGAAATCCGCGAAGTCTGGAAGTTTGTGCACTACATCAGCTCCGAACTGCCGGAACCCAACCGCCCCCGCGATGAGCTGGCGCAGACGGTGACCAAACTAAGCCGCGAAATCCGCGAAATGAAACAATACATCCAGGGCAAACTCTTCGAATAATGTTCGCGGTTATCGACGTTGAAACCACCGGTACCAGTGCGCAGTTCGGGAAAATCACCGAAATTGCCATCTTTATTCACGATGGAAAAAAAATCGTGGATGAGTTCGCTACCCTGATCAACCCCGAATGCAGCATCCCGTATTTCATCACCCGCCTCACGGGCATCAGCAACGAAATGGTGGCGGTGGCGCCCCGCTTTTGTGAAGTAGGGAAACGGATTGTACAGATGACCGAAGGCTGCACCTTTGTTGCGCACAACGCTCCCTTCGACTACGGTTTTATCCGCGAAGAATTCCGGCAACTGGGCTACGATTACCAGCGTGAAACCTTGTGCACGGTGCGTCTGAGCCGGGCCCTGCTGCCCGGGATGCACTCCTACAGCCTCGGCAAACTGTGCGAAGTGCTGCGTATCACCAACGGCAGCCGCCACCGCGCCGCCGGCGATGCCCTGGCCACTGTGAAACTCTTTGAACTGCTGCTGCAACGAGCCGGCGACCTGGACATCCACCAGGTGACGCGGAAAAAGGCCGGTAAGAATTTCCTGGACGAAACCCAACGGCAATTGCTGACCGGATTGCCCGGCGATACCGGCGTGTATTACCTGCACGACCGCGATCAGAAACTGATGTACGTGGGCAAAAGCCTGAACATCCGCGACCGGGTTCATCAGCACCTTCTCAACACCACCACCAAACGGGCCCGGGAGATGAAAGATAAAATTGCCTCCGTCAGCTTCGAACGCACCGGTAGCGAACTTATCGCGCTCCTGAAAGAATCGGAGGAAATCAAAACCCTCCACCCCTTGTTTAACCGGGCCCAACGGCGATCCCTCTCGGCCTGGGGGCTCTACGATGAAACCGACGGAAACGGCTATCTCTGTCTGCGCATCCGCCGCAACAACAGCCGGAATGTGCCCGTGGCTTCTTTCAACAGCCAGGCCGAAGCCCGCGAATTCCTTTTCAGGCTTACCGCATCATGGAAACTGTGCCAGGGACTTAACGGCCTGTATCCCGGCAACGGCGCCTGTTTTCAGCACGCCATCAAACAATGCCACGGGGCCTGCATCGGGGAAGAAGCCCCCGAAAGCTACAACCAGCGCGCCTGCGAAGCCGTGCAGTCGCTGGAATTCACCGAAAAAAACCAGATTATCCTGGATACCGGACGCGATGCCCGCGAATTTTCGGTCGTCATGATCGAAAACGGACATTACCTGGGCTATGGATTCATGGATCGTGATACGCCCGTCGAAAACCCCTCAAGCCTTCGTGAAATACTGATTTCAGGTGCTGATAACCGGGAAGTTAGGAGAATTATTAATGAATTCATAAAAAAACGAAAAGTTGTGAAAATTCTGACTTTCTGACAAATATCATTTTTCTGTGGAATCTTTCTGAATTACGCGCTAAATCTTGGTTTTGATTTTTTGAATCAGCTAATTAACAAATCTTTATGATTAATTAGTGTTCATATGTTAAAAATTGTAAGTACGGGGCTTGCTTTCGGCGGCTTTATGGCTTATATTTGGTCTGTTAATGAAGTCGCCGATTACTCCTATGAAAACTACCCGCACTTACTTGATACTACTTCTGACTGGCCTTATGCTGTTGGGATCATGCTCGGTTTACACCGAGGCGTCCCTGGGAAAAAAGTCGAAACCAAAACTTTGCAACCTGCCCAGTGATAAACATTTTAAACTTAAGGGTGCCGGGTTGTAGTATACATCCTGCCATTGCAAAGGCTGTCTGACCAGGCAGCCTTTTTTTTTGATGTACTTTTCTTTAGACGCGGATTTCTTAGTCTTATTTTTTATTGCCAATCACGTTGGCTAAACCGCCCAGTGCAGTTTCACGGTATTTGGCGGAAAGATCGCGGCCGGTCATGTTCATGGTTTGTACTACATCATCGAAACTAATGCGGTGAACGCCATCAGAGAGGATGGCAAAGGCGGATGCATCCAGGGCGCGGGCGGCGGCAAAGGCGTTGCGCTCGATGCAGGGAATCTGCACGTAGCCGGCCACGGGATCGCAGGTGAGACCCAGGTGGTGTTCCATGCCCATTTCGGCGGCGTATTCAATCTGGCGCGGCGTGCCGCCAAAAAGCTGGGCACAGGCGGCGGCGGCCATGGCACAAGCCGTTCCGATTTCCCCCTGGCAGCCCACTTCGGCCCCGGAAATGGAAGCGTTGTAACGCACCAGGTTCCCGATGAGGCCGGCGGTGGCCAGGGCCCGGATGATTTTTGCTTCCGGCATTTCGTAATTGATCATCATGTGGTAGAGCGCGGCCGGCAAGGTGCCGCAGCTTCCGCAGGTGGGGGCGGTGACAATTTTCCCCCCGGCCGCATTCTCTTCGGAAACCGCCAGGGCGTAAGAAAAAAGATCGGTTTTTTTCTTCAGGGTGCCGGTGAATCCCATCGAACGGGTATGATAAACGGACGCTTTGCGCTGAACATGCAGACTGCCGGGAAGCAGGCCTTCCTGGTGCAGGCCGCGTTCAATGGCGACTTTCATCGTACTCCACACCTCTTCCAGGTAGCTGTCAAGCCCTGGACCCTCAACCTCTGCAACATATTCCCAAAAGGTTTGCCCGCTTTCTTCCAGATGTTCCAGAATGCGGTCCATGGTTTTGTAAGTATATTGATTGCTGTTCACGGCAGCATCATCACTCAGGGCACCGCCGCCCGTGCTGAACGTAAGCCAGGAATCCAGCGTATTACCCTGATCGTCGAGGGCTTCAAAGAAAAGTCCGTTGGGATGAACCTTCTTTACCTCCTCGGGTTTCCAGCGGATCTCCAGTTTTTTTCCCGCAAAGGCCTCCGCGATCGCCGCATCCGTTAAGTGCCCTTTTCCTGTAGCGGCCATGCTTCCGTACAGGCTTACCCGAAATGAATTAACCTCCGGATGCCGGTTGCGAAAGGTTTCCGATGCCCGGCGGGGCGCCATGGTATGGGTGGAGGAAGGACCGTGACCAATACGGTAGATGCTGCGAATGGAGTCCATTTTTGTTTTTTTGCAAAGGTACGATCATTCGCGGCAAGCACCTTGCACCCCGGTGGATTTTTCACGAGGCGTTTCGCCTAAGCGCACAATATAGGGTCTTCCTGCCCTATCTTTGAGGTAAAATTTGCCGTATGACTCCCCGTATTGAAAAAAGCACGCTCACTTTTCTGAAGGACCTCGGGCGTAATAACGACCGCGCATGGTTTGCGGCGAACAAAGAACGTTACCTGCACGCCCATGAAAACTTCCTGCAGTTTGTGCAGGCACTCATCGCCGGTATGACCTCCCTCGAACCCTCTCTGGCCGGGATGGAGGCGAAAAAAGCGGTGTTCCGCATATACCGCGACACGCGCTTTGCCACCGATAAATCGCCGTACAAAACCAATATGGGCGCCTTTCTCGTTAGCCGGGGCAAGGACTTCAACGTGGCAGGTTATTACCTCCACCTGGAGCCGGGCAACTGTTTCCTGGCCGGGGGCGTCCACATGCCCGATCCGGCTCACCTGCGGAAGATCCGCCAGGAGATCAGCGGCGACAGCCAGCGCTTCCTGGACATTGTAAACGATAAAAATTTCAAAAAACATTTCGCCCTGTCCGGGGAACAGCTAAGCCGCGTCCCCAAAGGTTTTGACAAAGACGACCCCATGGCGGACTACCTGAAGTACAAGGAACTTTCCCTGGTGCACGGCGTCAGCGACCGTGATGTGCAATCCGAGGGCTATCTCAGCTATTGCGTTAAGGTCTTCAAGTTGATGGTGCCCTTCAATAACTTTATCAACGAGGCGGTGATGGATGTGTAATCCGGTACCCCATCACCGTAAAAGCATTTTATAAAGTTGCTGACAGAGCCGGGTTATTTCGGGTCGGTGCAGACAAAATGCTGATTGGCGTTGTTGTTCAGACGGTAAAGATCTTCAATAAAAATGTCCATAGTGGAAGGCGTAAGACAAATTGAAAACACGGTATCAGCGGTAGAACCCACGTAGCCGGTACAGGTCGTACAGACGTCTTTTTCTTCTTTTTCGTCGCAGGCAAGCAGGCCAAAGACGCTAATCAGGATCAGGAGGGCAGCTTTTTTCATGGGGGTAGTAGTAATAATTTTCCCGAAAATACTGATTTTTTTCCGAAAACCAAATACCAGGGAGATCTTAAGGGCAGTCTGACGTGGGATGGATAATTTATCGTGAAGCAGCGGAATCGAAGAGAGCGTGACAGACAAACCGTCGTTCCTCATGACCAATCCACGCCGATTTTTTTGACCACACCATTCTTCTTATTTTCAATGGTAAGGTATCGATAGATATGCGCGGGGCAGGGAGGTTTGGCACAGTGGTGTGGCCATTAATAAGCCTTTTGAGAAAAATAAAAAAGGACAATTCTGCAAAAAAGCAAAGTTGTCCTATAAGGTAGCCCCGACAGGAATCGAACCTGTATTTAAAGTTTAGGAAACTTCCGTTCTAT
>CAZPDS010000004.1:47841-71945 GCA_964585485.1 uncultured Bacteroidales bacterium | reverse complement strand
CGCACGATGTGTCGAAAGTTAAGCCTGATCCGCCCACGCTAGTTTGGCCAGGGTGTCGTGGTGAATGATCATGAAACAATGAATGTGCTAAAATAATTTTATACACGAAGTCTTATGAAAAAGATAATTTTCTTCCTTCTGGTAATCGTACTGCCAGCTTGCATTCTCCCGGCTCAGGCCCAGTTTTCAAATTTTACGACGGCCAACAGTAATCTGCCAAGTGATTATGTTTGTGGCGGCGTGACCGTTGATCAAAACAATCATATTTGGGTGGGTACCGATGCGGGCGTGGCTATGTATGATGGTTCTGCCTGGACAACGTATACCACCAGTGACGGCCTTCCTTCGGATATCATTACATGCCTTGCGGTTGACAAGAATAACAACATATGGATTGGTACCGATGGAGATGGTGTCGCCAAATTCAACGGTACCACATGGACGGTATATAACTATGCTGATGGCCTGGTGGACAATGGGATTCATGCTATTGCCTGCGCCCCCGACAGCAGCCTTTGGTTTGGATCCTGGGGGGCCGGTGTCAGCCGCCTCAAGGGCTCAACCTGGACGACCTTCAATGATGGCAACGGTTTTATTACGGATGGATTTTCCATGGCCTCCGTGTACGACATCACCTGCGATGCGGCTAGCAACATTTGGCTGGGTACGGATTTAGGACTGGTTAAATACAACAGCACTTCATTCACTGCTTTTGATCAGAGCGGTCTTCCGGACTTGCGCAGCAATTACATTACGGCGGTGGCTGTTGATGCGGCCAATAATAAGTGGCTGGGCGTTTTGGCCAAGGGGATGGCCAAACTAAATGCGTCCAATGCATGGGTCGCCAACTACGATACAACACAGGGTTTGGCCAACAACGGTGTCAGCGATATTTGTGTCACCAACGATGCTTTCCTCTGGACGGGCGAATATACACAATACGGCTCCCTTATCATCGGAGGGATTACCAGGTTTGATCCGAATACAGGAACAGGGATCTCGCTCAATGAAAGTGATGGTTTGGTGGATGATCAGGTGTTCCGTATCGCACTGGATCAAAACAGTGATCTTTGGATTGCTACAGGCGGTGGCCTCTCCAAATACCACGATAACCTTGGGGTGGAATCGGCTTCCAACAGTTTAGCAATTCGTATTTATCCGAACCCTGCACAATCGGTTATGCGGGTGGATGTTGATTGCACAGAAGGTCAGGTGATGATTTACGATGTTGCCGGTCGTATTCTCCGCACGGAGCCTATGGTGTCGCCGATGATATTGGCTGTCGATGATTTGAACCCGGGTGTTTATTTTCTGCAGCTTGTTTCAACGGATGTAAACTATACTGCAAAATTTATCAAGAAGTAGGTTGGCGTAGGCCGACGTTGAGGAAAGGTACGGTGTGTTGAAAACGAACAGGCGGATTTGGGTGGCGTTGTTATTCTTGCTGTCGGCTTTTTCAGTGAAGGCCCAGTGTGATTTTTATGCTACGCAGGGTGTCCGCGAAGTCCGGATGTACTTTCAGGAAAGCAACTGGGATGCTATTCTCGACAGCCTTCACGAATATGTGGGGGAGGATGGACGGCTTGCGGGTAATGTAATGATCGACGGCCGGATGTTTTACGATGTTGGCGTGCGATATAAGGGCTACAGTTCGTTTAATCCCGCAGAACGTAAAAGTCCTTTTAATATCGATTTGGAATATCATCACAACAACCAAAACTACCAGGGTTTTTCTAAGCTTAAGTTGAGTAACGTTATCCAGGATCCTTCCTTTGTTCGTGAGGTGCTGACCTATGAAATCGCCCGTAAATACGTTCCCGCTTCACGGGCAAATTTCGCAAACGTTTACGTGAACGACACCTTGTTAGGGCTCTATACCAACGTGGAAGCCGTGGATAAAAATTTCATGGAAGATCGCTTCCACGTCCGCGACAACAGTTTTTTTAAGGGATCGCCGGAGCACCTGATCATTCCGGACGGGCAGAACGCGAATCTTACTTTTTACGATGCGGATACTAGCAGTTACAAACCATTTTATAAACTGGAGTCCGATAATAGTGAGACGGGCTGGTCCGATCTTCTTCGTTTTATTGAAGTGTTGAACAAGGATACCGCAGCCCTTGCGGAGGTGTTGAATATCGATCGCACCCTTTGGATGCACGCCATCAATTACACCTTAGTGAACCTGGATAGTTACATCGGCTACGCGCAAAATTATTATCTGTACATGGATAATAATTTCCGCTTCAATCCGATCGTGTGGGATTTTAATATGTCGTTCGGAAGTTTTAAGGAAACCGATGGAATCACAGCTCCTCCGGGCGGTCTGAGTATTCTTAAACGCAAGGCGCTGGACCCGCTTAAAATGCTGAATACGGCGCCGCAATCGCCGCGGCCGTTGATTGTAAACCTACTAAGCAACCCCACGTATCGCAAGATGTTATTGGCTCACATGCGCACCATCGTGGAAGAGAATATCCGCAATGGTGAATACCTTACGCGGGGTATGGAAATTCAAAATATTATTGATGAATACGTAGTAGCCGATTCCAATAAGTTCTATCCGTACGATCAATTTCGGATGAATCTTGACACCACGGTAGGTAGCGGAAATAATGTGTTTCCGGGTCTGCGTGATTTCATGGAAGCCCGGCTAGCCTACCTTGATTCGATGCCCGGATGGGCCGGAGCACCCGTTTATGGCCTGATTGGTCATACTCCTGAGCATCCCTATCGTGGCGAGTTGCTTTGGATACGTGCTGAGGTGAACCAGGCCACCAACGTTTGGCTGTACTACCGGTATCAGGCCGATGGCGTTTTTCAACGCAGCCTGATGGCCGACGATGGTGCGCACAATGATGGAACGGCCGGTGACGGTATATACGGCGCAGGGGTAAGTACGCTGGGGGCGGTGGTTCAATATTTTGTTTATGCTCAAAACGATAGTGCGGGGCGCTTTTCGCCGGAGCGTGCGGAATATGAATTTTATAGTGTGCAAGCCCATCTTTTACCGGGCGATCTGCTTATTAATGAAATCATGTCGCTAAATGATGGTCACATCTACGATGCGGACGGCGAGGCGGATTCATGGATAGAAATATTTAATGCAACGCATGAAGAAAAAACACTGAACGGGCTGTTCATGACAGAAAATCCATTATCCGTTGTGGAGTGGGCATTTCCGGATACGGTACTTCCGGCCAATGGCTACTTAATCGTGTGGATGGACCAGGATCTTACTCAGGCTGGTTTGCATGCGGATCTGGCCTTATCATCGGAGGAGGGTCGGCTTTTCCTGATTGACGACAACGGCCAAACGATCGACTCTGTCTTTTACGGACTTCAGATCAGCGGGAAATCCTACGGTCGCTATCCAAACGCATCCGGGCCTTTTGTTTACATGGAACCCAGCGCAGCCCGACTGAATCTTGTGGGGAGCTCGCCTTCCTCGGATATCCTTGTCTACCCCAATCCGGCCTCGAATGAGCTTTATTTTGAATTGCAACATCCCGACGAAGTATGCGGCTGCAGTATCCTGAACGCCTGCGGCCAGTCCATTGCTTCACGTGTGATGAACTTCAGCATGGAAGCCAGCAGCGGTGCATTTCACACAAATGTCGCAGGGCTGGCTCAGGGGATCTATTTTCTGAAGGTGCAAACGAATGAACGGAACTATATCAAAAAATTTATCATCACTAAATAAAATTTCGCTTGATGAAGACCTATATTCTGCGTTCTTTTTTGTTATCAAGTGTGCTGCTTTTCATCACGGCATGTGGCAAAGATGCGGGTGAAGGCGGTACTGCTTCGGTTTACGGACGAGTCTATGTGAAGGATTACAACTCCACTTACACGGTGCTGCAGGAAGAGTATTATGCGCCCAAAGAGGATGTGTATATCATTTACGGCGATGACCGTACGTATAGTGAACATGTAGAAACCAACTACGACGGCACCTTTGAGTTTAAGTTTCTTCGTAAGGGGAACTATCAGGTTTATGTCTATTCAGATGATTCTACGCTGCAAAGCGGTGCAAAATATCCGGTCATCCGTGCTGTTGAAGTCACCCGTAACGGAGCCGACGTGGAAGTTCCGCTCATGATCATCTACAAATAAGAATTCAATACAGTCATTTCAATGAATACATTCAAAATAATTGTCCTTGTTTTGTTCGTGGCTATTGCAGCTTCACCTGTGCAGGCACAGGGTCGGAAGGATTTTCGGGATGCCGCTGTTAAAAAGGAAGTGGAATATAAGTATACCTACAAAACCGGTCGCGAAGTTAAGACAATCAATGCCATCGTGTTCTATGATGTCAATGGGAATGAGATTGAGGTTCGGGAGTATGATGATTTTGGAAAAATTACAAAGCACGAGAGCTATACCTTTAATTCGGACAACGATAAAACATCCGTTACCAAATATGAGCCGACGGGTAAGGTAAAGAAAGTGACCAAATACACGCTGGACAGCGACGGGAAGAAGATCGGAGAGATGGTTTACAACGCGGCAGGTAAGCTGGTGGAAACCTCGAAATATACGTACATGGGGAAGTTTAAAACTGAGAAACGCACCTATGATCCGGCCAACAAATTGATTGAAATGAAAACCTGGACCTACAGCAAATGACCGACACCGGTGTGCTTGATAATTTCCGTCCCGTGTCGTTAAAACAGCTCGACGCGCTTGCCCTGATGAACAGAACAGACACCAAGTTCTTGTTCCGGGCCGATCGTTTGTCAGATTTTCTGCATCAGTTGCAGCCTTATTATCAACTGTTGGAGATAAAAGGAACCCGGATCATGCCCTATCGGTCGGTCTACTTCGATACACCCGATTATTTCCTGTATCGTTGTCATCACAATGGGGTTCGAAGTCGCTACAAAGTTCGCTTGCGCGACTACCTGATTTCGGACCGGAGTTTTTTTGAAATTAAGCGTAAGACCAATAAGGACAAAACAAAAAAAAAGCGGATCGAGGTGCCGTACCAGACAGGAGAGATAAGTTCGGAAAGTAGGCTGTTTCTCGATGCAAACAGTCCTCTGGGCCAGTACCGTCTTGTGAAAACCCTCGAAAACTCCTTTTCCCGGCTCACCCTGGCTGGCTTTGACTCCAGGGAACGCATCACCATCGATCTGAATGTGAATTTCCGGGTGGGCGATCAAATCCTCGATATGTCGCGGCTGGTGATTGCAGAGGTAAAACAAAGCGGTCATCAGGGCTCTTCTCCAGTGATGAAGGTCTTACATCGTATGGATGTTCAGGCGGGAAGCTTTAGTAAATATTGTATGGGCATCGTTTCCATGGTGGAAGGCGTTAAGTATAATAACTTCAAGCCCAAATTACGCAACGTTAAAAAAATACTGGAATGAATTTATTGCAAGCTCAGTGGACAAGTCCGACTTTTCTGGACATCGAACTTTTTAATGTGAACGGTTTTGTGGAGTTTCTGATCCGATTTTGTTTTAACACCCTAATGATTTTTCTTCTGGTGAGGTTTCTGTATTATCCGAAAACCCGGCGCCGCGATTACATTTTTACGTTCATGATGTTGGGCACGGCCATTTTTCTGCTCTGCTTTATGCTGGGAAATGTGAAGTTACAGATTGGGATGGCCCTCGGACTTTTTGCCATCTTTGGGATATTACGTTACCGGACCGTACAGATTTCAATCAAAGAGATGACCTATCTTTTTATGGTGATCGGTATTTCAGTGGTGAATGCCCTGACCACCAAAAAAGTGTCGTATGCCGAAGTATTACTGGCTAACGTTGCCATGATTGGCATGGCCTGGCTTTCGGAATACACGCTCTTCCGGCGGCCCCTGGTATCGCAGGCCATCGTGTATGATAAAATTGAACTTATCAACCGGAACCAGAAGGCAGAATTGTACGCGGATTTAGAATCCAGGCTGGGGTACAAAATCAGGAAAATAGATATTGACCGTATAAGTTTTTTGCGCGATACTGCAAAAATCAGGGTGTTCTATTTTGAGGATGAAAAGGTAGAATCAAACACATCCGATACATGAGGACTTTTGCAAAGCTTCGGCCTGTAAGGCGTTTGGGCGGGTTGTTATGGGGATTGGTCTTTTGTGCACTGCCCGGGACGAGCGGTGCGCAATTGATTTTTAACAACCGACCCGCCTTATGGCCTTCCATTTCGATCAGCAAGGACATTGGTGATAAGTGGAAGCTGGCCGTGGAACATAGTACACGATTGCGTTTTTCGCCCTTCTGTCTTGATGAGTTTTACTTTCAGGTTTCCGGTAAATACAAATTTTCCTACAACCTGACGGCTGAAGTGAACTACCGCTTTTCAGAAATTTTCAATACGGATACGCGACTAACACCGGCACACCGGTTTTCGTGGGAAGTCGAATACCAAGGCCACATTCAGCGATGGACGGTCAAGGTACGGCCTGCTCTTCAGATGCTCGTTAGTCGTGAAAATCAAATGAAAGACCGCGATGCCGTCTGGGCTTTCCGGCCGAAAGCAGAGGTGGAATACAATATTCGCAAGTCCAGTTTGGAGCCTTTTGCCGGCTTGGAGTTTTATGTGGGTCGCCGCAGTGGCGAACGGCTTTCGCTCTATAAATACCGATTGACGGCGGGCCTGAGCGGTGACCTTGCCACGCATCTCAAATGGACTGCTTTCGTAAGGCAGCAGGGTGGTTTCTTTAATACCCTGCTGCCTTCATACAGTATCCTGGGACTCGAACTAAAGTATTCCTTGTAATCGGGAAAGGCTTCAATTGTTTTCGTGCGTAGCTTTATAGGTTGATTTGTTTGTCGCGTGGATAGCGGACAGAATAAGAGAAACGTAATTTTACATTTTCGGCGGGTTTCAGGTCCAATTTCCAGGTGACCTTGCCGGTGTTGGCGTCGACGGTGCCTCCGCTGAGTTCCAGGGCTTCAATAACAATATCCTTATCGGTCGACAGTGGCAGCTGATCCTCCAGCACGATGCGTACATTGGTTTTCTTTTTATTTCGCACGTTGATTTCAAAGGTGAAGGTTTCTTTGGTATTGGTTCCGATAAGTCGGGTGCTGCTGAATTCCAATAATTTTTCGCGGGTTATGCTGATGTTTTGATCACGGCCCAGGCTGATCTCCAGCGTGTCACGTGTGTAGTGTGGATTGATCGATGATTTTCCAAGGAACGTTCCTTCGAAAAAGATGTTCGCTTCGCCCGGTAATAGGTTGTATTGTTCCCATCCGCTGATGCGTGCCATCAGGAAAGCATCACGATCGAGTTTGGGTGTGGCAAAGTACTGGTATTCGGCCGGTAGTTGATATTCCTGAATTTCTACAATTTTTGCCTTGCCGTCGGCCGGTATTGAATAGGGGATGCTGATATCAAATTCGAAGGTGGTTTGATTTTCCCGAATACTGGAATAGTCAGCACCGGTCCGTGCCGGGCTGGTTTCTTTTCGGTCTTCAGCCACCATTACGGTCTTGTATTGCATTGGGGCCGCGGTCGCATCCTGTTGTTCAAAATCCATAGTGTAGGGCGCATACAGGGCGAGGTACCAGGGGTACAGGAGGGGCCGTGTTCCGCTCATTGTTGGGTTTCCGGTACACAAGGTCAGTTTAACCTGCTCCCAGTTTTTGCCCGTGGTTTGCCAAATGTTGGCTTTATAAACAAGTTCAACCGGGTTGTTTACATTGATGGCGCGCAGGTCGTAGGAGGGGACCCATCCGGCGTTGCGCACGAGGTACGAAAGCGTGAACGAGGCTGTGGTTGCAGCGTCCGCGGTGATGATAACGACAATCTCGCTGGTCGGCTCTTCGCTTCCGGCATTCAGCGTGGATAGCTGTTGATTCAAACGTTCACGACGCTCGGTAAGCTGCCGCAGAAGGCCGCCAAGTTTTAGTTTGAGCGTTCGGATTTCGGTGAGGCGTGCACGGTAGAAATCGGCGGCTTCGCAGATGTCGACCGCTTTAACCCCGTTCTGGTTGCCGCCCAATTCTTTGTTGATTAACACCAGGTTTTCTTCATCCGTGTAAACAGACAGTATGGCCGTCTGGTATTCGATCTCCCGGGTGAGCAAGGTAATGGAATCACTCAGTTTTCGGATTTCCGTTGTTTGTTCTTTTGTTTTCAGGTAGTTTAATTGATGGGTTACCGACAAGATGCTGAAATTTCCCTGACCCCGAACCTGGATACTCTGCGGATCCAGGTCAGCAGTAAGATCACTAAAAATCAGTGTGCTGCTGCCTGCGGGCAGACTGGCTTCGGCTGTGCTGGTGAGTTGCGCACCGGACAAGAAAACGCTTACGGCCTTGATTTTTGTTTTGACGGACGTGGGTTGGTCACCGGCCTGGGCGAAAGCGGTAAAAATGACCAACAAGAGAAAAATGATTGACTTTTTCATAGGGGATGAGTTTTAAATTTGCGGCATGAGGGAGCTGCGTCCGGCAAATTTCCATAAAATATTTTACCTGGTGGCAGTTTGCGATGCATCCGCCTCACGAGAGAGCAGCGGAGGTTCAGCGGTGAATGGAGGAAGGGGATGAGGCAAGATTCACGAATTTTAACGACCTTTGCAGAAAGAACAGGTGTATGTCAAAACCTTTGATTCTGATTACGAACGACGACAGCATTCATGCGCCGGGCCTTCGGAACCTCATCCGATTTATGCTTCCGTTGGGTGAGGTGGTGGTGGTGGCTCCGGATAAACCGCAATCGGGGATGGGGCATGCCATCACCATTACGCATCCCTTGTATTTGCAGAAGTTGCGGACCGATGCGTCCCTTGTGGAATACAGTTGCAGCGGAACCCCGGTGGATTGTGTGAAAATTGCCATCGACAAGGTTCTCCCGCGCAAGCCAGACCTCTTGGTGTCGGGTATCAATCATGGATCCAATAGTTCGATTAACGTGATCTATTCCGGAACACTTTCGGCGGCTCTTGAAGGGGTTATGGAAGGCGTTCCATCCATTGGATTTTCTCTTCTTGATTATAGTTACGATGCGGATTTCAGTCCCTGCGAGCCGTATGTGCAGGCGCTGGCAAGGCGTGTGCTGCATGACGGCCTGCCGGCCCGGACCGGCCTGAATGTAAATTTTCCATCCGCCCTTGCTCAGGGGTTCGCGGGGGTGAAGATTTGCCGTCAGGCCATGGCAAGCTGGAAAGAGTCTTTCGATCAGCGTAAGGATCCGCATGGAAAAGATTATTATTGGCTCACGGGTGTCTTCGAAAACCATGATATGGGTGAAGATACCGATGAATATGCGCTGGCGCGGAACTATGTATCCGTTGTTCCGGTGCATTATGATTTTACCGCACATCATGCGATCGAACAACTTAAAAAATGGAAACTGGATGTTTAAATTTTTGAAAAAAGATTCGTTTTGGCTTGGGATTCTCCTGGGTCTGGTATTACCGGGTATCCTTTACCTGATCCTTCATTACATTAATATCAGTATCGAGAACAAAGTCAGCAACCGGCCCTATCTCACCGATAGCATGGTGCAGATTCTTAGCCTGATCATTAATTTACTTATGATCCGCTATTATCTCATCACGCTGAAAGCTGATAAAACGGGTCGCGGTATTCTGTTGGTTACCTTTGTGGCCGGTATACTTTTCTTTATTTTCAACCTGTAGGCATGAAATACTATATCATTGCCGGAGAAGCGTCGGGCGACCTGCATGCTTCGAACCTGATGAAGGGTTTGAAAAAGTTGGATGATCATGCGGAATTCCGCGCCTGGGGCGGTGACCGAATGCAGGCCGAGGGTGCGGAATTGGTACGGCACATCCGGGATATTTCCTTTATGGGCTTCGTGGAAGTGGCCGTGAATCTGCGGACTGTTTTAAAGAACATCCGTTATTGCAAACAAGACATACTGACGTATCGCCCGGATGTAGTGATATTGGTCGATTATCCGGGTTTTAATCTGCGTATAGCTGAATATGCAAAGGCGCAGAACATACGGGTGTTTTATTATATTTCACCGCAGATTTGGGCCTGGAAGCAGGGTCGGGTACATAAAATAAAAAAGGTGGTAGATCGCATGTACGTTATCCTGCCCTTCGAGAAAGCGTTTTATCAGCGTTTTGGTGTGGATGTGGATTATGCCGGACACCCGCTGCTGGATGCTATTGCACAGTTTCTCTCGGAACAGAAGGCCGGGCGGGCATCCATTATCGATACCTCTGATGGCCGGCCTGTGGTGGCCTTATTGCCGGGTAGTCGCCAGCAGGAGGTACACAATATGCTCCAGCACATGTTGAAGATTATTCCGGACTTTCCGGAGGCTCGCTTCATGGTCGCTGCCTCCTCCAATGTTCCTGACGAACTGATTTCTCAACTTACGCTGGGACATCGGGTGGAGATTGTGCGTGATCAGACCTATGCGGTGCTGGCCTGTGCCCGGGCAGCCCTGGTGACGTCCGGAACGGCTACGTTGGAAGCCGCTTTGTTCGGTGTTCCGGAAGTTGTTTGCTACAAGGGATCGGCGCTGTCGTTCGCGATTGCTAAGCGGGTTGTGAAAATTAACTACATTTCGCTGGTGAACTTAATACTGGACCGTCCTGCGGTTAAAGAACTTATTCAGCAAGAACTGCAGCCATCGCTGATGGCGGCCGAACTAAGAAAGATTCTGTCGGATGAGGCCTATCGTTCCCGGATGCTTCAACAAATGCAGGAATTGCATGCACGCTGCGGCGGGCCGGGGGCATCGGATCGCATTGCAGGTCTGATGATCCAGCGACTGAAGGCCTAGGACGCCTCTTCAAGATGTTTTTGTAAATACTGATAATCGGGAGTTAGCTGTCCCTTGTGGAGTATTAATGCCTTTTTGATGGCCCGGGGAAGATCCAGGTCTTCAAAGGGTAGATTGTAATCGGCAATGGAGATGGGCTTAATGAAGTGCAGCAAAGCGTTGCCGAAGCCATCCGAAGCATCGCGCGGCAGTTCGCTGGGCAGGATGTCAACCGCCATCATCAGCAATCCCTCCCCTTTATGGCCCATGCTTGGTTCGCGGGTGAAGGGGTTGTAAACAAACAACGGATCTTCGATCAGGGTACCTTCGTGCAGGCACTCCACCGATCCGTTGGGATCGCAGGTGATATCACCAATTACCGTTAGTTTGGGGCGTCCCTTGGTGTACAGTTTTTTGAGAAAGTCTTTGGTGATGATGCGCGGATAGCGTGCATCCCAGTACATGCAGTTTAATAATACCGTCAGGTGGGGAACGTATTGTTCGAACTGATTTTTGTAATTTTCAGGATGTGCGTAGTAGTCCTGAAGATCGAAACATTGATTGGGATCAATTGGTTTGGAGAGATGCTCTTCCTTAAAGATGACTTTATAGATAATATTGTTAGGAAGGTTTTTGCGGGCTTTGAGACTCAGCAGCTTTTCGGGGCTGATTTCCTTTACGGGCAGCAGACCCAGGATCTCTTGTGCGCCGTTGGCCACATTGCCGTAGCCCGTGATTCCGACCACGGCTGGACGCATTTCTTCGGGGATCCCGTTTTCGGCAATCAGCTGACCCACGGCCGAGATGTCTTCGCGGGCCTCTTTCAGGGAATGATACTGATGGGCCTGTTTGATCCGGAGCAGTTTGGAGTCATAACCGTATTCTTTCAGGCGCAGACCCAGGGCCCAGAGGCTGTTAATGGCGCCGGCCATACCTGCATAGCGGCCAAAAAAGATTAAGCGGCGGTTCTGCTCATCCACGATGCGCTCGTAATCAATCAGGTTGCAGCCCAGTTCCATCATGCGTTTTAGCATGGGCATGTTGTAAGGCTGTCCTTTTACAACATGGGAAAAGAAAATGTACGTCTTTTGGGCTTCAAAAAAATCGAGGGGCATCTCCTTCACCCCAAAGATGACGTCACACTTCTTTAAGTCTTTGGCAACCTTTGCGCCGGCACCCTGATATTCCTCTTCTGTGAATACACGTTTATCGGAATTTTGCACAACGATATCAAGTTTCTGATGATCAACCAGCCATTTTACATGTTTTGGCGTAAGGGGAGCGCGGCGCTCCATTTTGTATTTAGTCTCGTGGCGAATTCCGATAAATCTACTCATATCTATACAGGCTTAATTTGCTGCAAACTTACTAAAACCTTTCGTATAACGTATGCCTCTTCGCTTTTTTTATCCATGCATTTTTTTTGTATCTTTGAAAAAGTTTTTAACGTGCGGGTTAGGCTTATGCGTTTGGCATAGTACTTGGCAGGGCGCCGCGGCTTTTAAAAAATATTAATAGGTTGTTTTGAGTATAATTATGTTAATCATTTCGCTTTGTTTCCAACCAAATTTCTAACTAATAATTTCTAAAAATGAAAAAGACTATTTTACTCGCAGTACTGTTCCTTGGTTTAAGCCTTGGATCCTTCGCGCAGATCGCTTCAAGCGTGGTAGTATTCAGTCAGGAAGGTGAAAAATTTTACGTCATCGTTGACGGTATACGGCAGAATGATGTTCCGCAGACTAACGTTAAGGTAACCGGTTTAACCAACCCCAATTACATGGTGAGGGTGATTTTTGAAGATGAAACCATTCCGCCGATTAACCAGAACGTAATGACCCGTGATGCCGATAACATCCCCAACGATCTTACGTATGTGGTCAAGAAAAACAACAAAGGTGCCTATGTTTTGCGGGTTAACAGCTTTGCTCCGGCCACCGGTAATGTTGCTCCGGAACCGAATCAGTATGCCGCCCCGCTGAATCTTCAGGGTACGGTTGTAGCCGGGACCAATGTTCAGACGCAGACCATCACCACCACGGTTGACAATGCCGTAGTGAATCCCAATGCCGCTGCCATGAATGTTAATGTGACTGATCCGGTTACCGGTGAAAACGTGAACATGAACATGAACGTCAGCATGACTATCCCCGGCGTACAGACGCAATCTTCGGTGACCACTACCACCGTAACCACCACGACCTCCACCAGCGGCGATGTAGTGGTGATGGATCAGGCTCAACCGGAGCATTACATAATGCAGGGTTACAGCGGCCCGATCGGCTGTCCCTGGCCAATGAACGAAGCTGATTTTGCAGCGGCTCAGCAGACCATCCAGTCTAAGTCGTTTGAGAGTGATAAGCTTACCATCGCCAAGCAGGTTCTGGGCAGCAACTGTATGACGAGCGATCAGGTTAAGTGGGTGATGGGTACCTTCAGTTTTGAAGACAGTAAACTTGACTTTGCCAAGTTTGCTTACGGACACGTGTTCGATCCTGGCAACTATTACCGCGTAAATGATGCGTTCACCTTTTCCAGTTCCATTGATGAATTGAACGAATATATCACAGGTCGTCGTTAGACCTTGTAATAGCAAGCGAAGCCGGACCTTACTGTCCGGCTTTTTTTGGGCCTGCCTCTGATTTTCAGGGAAATTTCTCACATATTTACCGCTCTATTTTTGATTTTTACGTACATTTGCGCTTGGTAACAAGTGTGCCGATTTCCATATTCAAATAATTAACAATCAAGCAATAGGAGACTTTATTTTATGGCAAAAGCAACGAAGACAAAATTTGTCTATTACTTTGGCGGCAAGAAAGCAGACGGCAAAGCAGATATGAAAAACCTCCTGGGAGGTAAAGGAGCGAACCTGGCTGAGATGGTCAACATTGGCCTTCCAGTGCCGGCGGGCTTCACGATTAGCACAGAAGTCTGCACGTTATATTACAAAAATAAGGGTAAATATCCTGCTGAACTAAAGGCTCAGGTAATGGAAGCTCTGGCCCGTGCGGAGAAGGAGATGGGCTCGAAATTCGGTGATAAAGTTAATCCGATGCTCGTATCGGTTCGTTCCGGTGCCCGTGCCTCTATGCCTGGAATGATGGAAACGGTGCTGAACGTAGGTTTGAATAATGCTACCCGCGACGGACTCATTAAAAAGACCGGGAATCCCCGCTTTGTCTATGATTCACAGCGTCGTCTGATCCAGATGTATTCTGATGTGGTTATGGAAAAAGCGGCCGGTATTGAGCCTAAAGAAGGCATGGGCGTTCGTCAGCAGCTTGAGCGTGAATTGCACAAAATGATTGTCGACCGCAAGGTTAAAGGCGAAACAGAACTTAGTGCCGACGATCTGAAAGAATTGGTTGAGATCTACAAAAAGAAAGTGAAGTCAGTTTTAGGAAAACCTTTCCCGGAAGATGCCATGGAACAGTTGTGGGGCGCAGTTAGTGCGGTATTCCAGAGTTGGAACGGAAAGCGTGCTATTTCCTATCGCCGCATTGAAGGTATCCCCGATGAGTGGGGCACCGCGGTGAATGTACAGTCGATGGTTTTTGGAAACATGGGCGAAAGCTCCGCTACCGGTGTGGCCTTTACGCGCAATCCGGCGACCGGCGAGAATTATTTTTACGGAGAGTGGTTGGTGAATGCCCAGGGCGAAGATGTCGTGGCAGGAACCCGCACACCGAACCCCATCAATGAACAGGGTAAATCCGAACACAACCGCAACCTGGTTTCCCTGGAAAAGGGCATGCCAGAGGTCTACAAGGAACTTTATAAAATTGAGCGCAACCTGGAGAATCATTACAGGGATATGCTGGATATTGAGTTTACTATTCAGGAAAAACGATTATATATGCTGCAGTGCCGCGTGGGTAAACGCAATGGCCCTGCTGCCGTTCGAATGGCGTTGGACATGTTGAAGGAAAAGCGGATCAGCAAGCACGAAGCCATTATGCGCGTGCAACCTTCGCAATTGGATGAATTGTTGCACCCCACCCTGGACGCTGCTTTCGAAAAGAAAGCACCGGTTATCGCCAAGGGTCTTCCGGCTGGTCCCGGAGGCGCCACGGGTCACATCGTGTTTACCTCTGAAGATGCTGTAGCCTGGGCCAAGAAAGGCAAACAGGTGATTTTGGTACGTGAGGAAACCAACCCTGAAGATATCGAAGGAATGCGTGCCGCCGAAGCTATCCTGACCGGTCGCGGTGGTATGACCTCGCACGCCGCCCTGGTGGCACGCGGTTGGGGGAAATGTTGTATCGTTGGTGCCGGCACGCTGAAAATTGAAGTTAGCAAGCGTACCATGATTACACCGGATGGACAGACCTTGAAAGAAGGTGATTTTATCTCGCTGAATGGCTCCAAGGGCTATGTTTATAAAGGCGAACTTCCTATGAAAAAATCAGCGGAAGAAAACCCGGATTTTGTAGCCTTCATGAAAATTTGTAATGATGTCCGCAAAATGCGAGTACGTACCAATGCAGATACCCCCGAGGATGCAGCACGTGCCCGTGCCTTTGGCGCGGAAGGTATCGGACTGTTCCGTACGGAGCATATGTTCTACGGTAAGAATTCCGAGAAAGCCTTGTTCAGCCTGCGTAAGATGATTGCTTCCAAAACCGAAGCTGAACGTCGCAAGGCGCTTGACGAACTTTTCCCCTTTGTGAAAGCCGACGTTAAAGGTACCATGGCGGCCATGAACGGCTTCCCGGTTACTTTCCGCACCCTTGACCCGCCTTTGCATGAGTTTATTCCGACGATTGCCGAGGAACGTGAAAAACTATCCAAGGCTCTTAATATCTCGATCAAGGAATTTTCTGAACGTGCCGACAGCCTTCATGAAACCAACCCGATGATGGGTCACCGTGGTGTTCGTTTGGGGATCACTTACCCGGAAATCACCGAAATGCAGGTACGCGCTATCTTTGAAGCGACGGCTGAGTTGATTAAGGAAAAGAAGAATCCCTTCCCGGAAATTATGATTCCGGTTACCTGTGTTGATCAGGAGCTCAAGCATCAGTATGAAATCATCGAACGTGTATACCATGAAGTACTCGCCAAATTCAAGATGAAAGAGATCAAGCACATGGTGGGTACGATGATTGAAATTCCGCGTGCCGCCCTTACTGCCGATAAAATTGCCGGTGTTGCACAGTTCTTCTCTTTTGGTACCAATGACCTCACACAGATGGGTTTTGGTTTCTCCCGCGACGATATTGGCAGCTTCCTGCCGGATTATCTCGGTAAGAAAATTTTACCAGAAGATCCGTTCAATGTCCTCGACCAGGAAGGCATTGGCCAACTGATGGAAATTGCTGTGGAAAAAGGCCGTGCTACACGGAAAGACCTGAAAATCGGCATCTGTGGTGAACATGGCGGTGAACCTTCGTCTGTTGAGTTCTGCCACCGTTTGGGATTCAACTACGTGAGTTGCTCTCCCTTCCGCGTTCCCATCGCCATCATGGCCGCCGCGCAGGCAACGGTTCGCGAAAGCATGACCGCCAAACCGACGAAGAAGGCACCGGCCAAAAAGGCGGCTGCCAAAGCGCCGGCCAGGAAAACGGTTGCCAAGGCAAAAGCAGCCCCTAAAAAAGCCGCGGCTAAGCCCAAGGCCAAGGTAAAGGCCAAAGCGAAAGCCCGGAAATAATGAGCTAAACCAAAAAAAGAGGCTGCCTGGATGGCAGCCTTTTTTTTGGTTATCGTTTAGACTTCGGGCAGGGTAAGTAAAAATAATGATAGCCTAGACTTGTGTCTGAATAAGTTTATCTAAATTTGCGGCAAAATAATCCCCTTAAATCCTAATTCTATCATGAGCGGTGATTTACATAACAACCTTCTGGCCGATCTCGCACAGTACGGGATCACAGATGTAAATGAGATTTTTCACAATTTGTCCTACGAGGATTTGTATCGGCACGAAACGGATGGAAATCTTCAGGGCTTTGAAAAAGGAGTTGAAACGAATACCGGCGCCGTAACGGTGGATACCGGTATCTTTACGGGCCGTTCGCCCAAGGATAAATATATTGTGAAAGAAAGTGTGTCGGAAAACAACATTTGGTGGGCTGCTCCAACCCGCAAGGGATCCGACAACAAACCAATTTCCGAAGAAGTCTGGCAGAGTCTGGTGGATACCAGTAAAACTCAGTTATCAGGAAAGAAACTTTATGTTCAGGATGCCTACTGCGGTGCGAATGAAAACACACGCCTCCGCATTCGTCTGGTTACCGAAGTGGCCTGGGCGGCGCATTTTGTAAAAAACATGTTCATACGGCCTACGGACCAGGAGCTGCAGTCGTTTACACCGGATTTCGTGATGCTGCATGCTTGTAAAACCAATAACCCGAAGTGGAAAGAGCAGGGCCTGAACAGCGAGGTCTTTGCGGCCTTCAATATTAAGGAACGTATGGCCGTTGTAGGTGGAACCTGGTACGGCGGGGAAATCAAAAAAGGAATGTTCTCTATCATGAATTATTTTTTGCCCCTCGAAGGAATCGCTGCCATGCATTGCAGTGCAAATATGGGGAAAGAGGGTGATACGGCGCTGTTCTTTGGATTAAGCGGTACCGGGAAAACAACCTTGTCGGCCGACCCGAAACGGTTCCTGATTGGTGATGATGAGCATGGTTGGGATGATGAGGGCGTGTTTAATTTTGAAGGCGGTTGCTATGCAAAGTGCATTAAACTCAGCAAAGAAAACGAGCCGGATATCTGGAATGCGATTAAACGGGATGCCCTGCTTGAAAATGTTGTTTACGATGCGGCTACGGGCGCCATTGATTTTAATGATGCGTCTAAAACAGAGAATACCCGTGTTTCATACCCGATTTATCACATTCCAAATATCGTTAAACCTGTTTCTAAAGGTGGACATCCACGGAATATTATTTTTCTGACGGCTGATGCTTTCGGTGTGTTTCCTCCGGTGGCCAAACTTGACCGTGATCAGACCATGTATCACTTTTTGAGCGGCTACACGGCGAAAGTAGCCGGCACCGAACGCGGTATTAAAGAACCGCAGCCGACCTTCTCGAGTTGTTTTGGCGCCGCCTTCCTCTTGCTGCATCCTACCAAATATGCCTTTGAACTGGCGCGTAAAATGGAAAAATATGGTTCAACCGCATGGCTTGTCAATACAGGTTGGATTGGTGGACCTTATGGGGTTGGAAATCGTATTGATATTCCCAGTACACGTGCTATCATCGATGCCATTCTTGAAGGTACACTGTTGCATGAAGAATATGAGCATCTTCCCTTACTGAACCTGATGATTCCTAAGAATGTAAAAGGCGTGAAGCCGGGGATTCTCAATCCCCGCAACCTTTGGCAGGATCCGGCGAAGTGGGATGAAGCAGCCCGCGAATTGGCCCAAAAATTCATCCGTAACTTTGAAAACTTCACCGATAATGAAGAAGGAAAGCGTCTGGTGGCCGCCGGCCCTCTGATTTAATCGGCCCGGTGATCCAACTCTTTCGAGGCTGACGTTCTTGTCAGCCTCTTTTTTTTATGCATTGTTTGTATTTTTATTAACATTTTTATATATTAGCATAAAAATCCAGATACTTACTCCGGATCATCCCTTGCCCTAAACAATTTCTTTCGCAATTTGCTATGGACCCATGTGAAAAAAGTCAGCATCTCGCACAGCTTGTCCCGGGAATTGATTGCGAGGGATTGAATAAAAACATCTCGCTGTTTTCGGTGTTAACCGGCGCAACGGTGGGTTTTGTGGATTCAGCGGGTACCCTGGTTGCCTATAGTCTTAATGATGATGTGGTGCAACAGCGCGATGGGAAAGCCGAACGCTTTTATGTGGAGCCTTTTTCGAATGCTGTGGATATCGTGGAAGAATTGAGCAATTCGCGGGAACTCATTGTGCGCCCCTCTGAATACGGTTATAATTTGGCTGCTTATCCGGTTTACTTTGATGGTATGTTTATCGGTTGTATAGTGTTAACCCATTTTCGCATCAAAGAAGACGAACGGAATGTTCCGGCTGGTCCGCACAACGTTCCAATCATTTCGACACGACGGCTTAACATCATGATGCGCACCTTGGCTTCGGCGATGAATGCCGGTATTTTTTATCAGCGTCATCCCGGCAAACCAGCTTCAACTTCGCTTACAGATAAGCAATCCGCGGATCCGGCCGCGGGTTCCCCGGCGGATACTCATTTCGAAATCAACACCGAACAGGCCGAGGTTATGGACCGTCTGGCTCAATATGAGCAAGAACTTAAATTGAGTGAAGAGCGCTTTCAGTCGCTTGTGGCCAATCTTCCGGCGGTTGTTTTTCGCTGCGAGTTGAATCCTCCCTGGTACATGACCTATGTGAGTGATGCGATCATATACCTTACAGGCTATGCGGCTGATGACTTTAAACGAGGGGGGAAGATCAGTTATGCCGACATTATACTGCCGGAAGATCTTTCCTTGGTGAAAGAAACAATTATGGAGGCCTACCGCGGCCGTTACCGATACGAAGTGGAGTATAGAATACGCGATATCAACGGTGAAGTACACTGGGTATGGGAGCGTAGCATTCATTATCTGGATGAGTCAAGTCAGATCGTTTACATTGATGGAATTATTCTGGATATCACCGAGCAGCGAAATAGCCGCGATGCCAGGGAATCGATGGAACGACTCTACCGGGGGCTGGTTCAGAATATGAACGAGGCGGTGGTGCTTCTTCAGTTAAACTATGATGATGAAGGAACCCTCGTTGATTATGTCATCAGGGATGCCAATCCGGCTTTTGGAAAAATCCTGAATCTGGAGCCTTCGGAGGTAATAAATAAAAGTCTGATGACGGTTTTTCCGGAGTGGCCAACGCACCCTTTCATTGCATCGGACATTTTGCAAAATCAAACGTTTACGGATTCTTACGAAATGTTTTTTGATAGCATTCAGCGTTTTCTTTTCGTTTCATCTTTCCTGATGGATCAGGACATGATGACGATCATATTTACCGATGTTACCCGATACCGGGAAACGCAGAATCAGCTAATGGAATCTCTGGAAGAGCGCGAAGTGTTGATACGTGAGGTGCATCACCGCGTCAAAAACAATCTGCAAACCATTATCCATCTGATCGAGCATCAGCTGATGGAAGCAACAGAAAGCAAAAGCCGTCAGGCCTTTTCTTTACTAAAAGGGCAAGCCTTTACGATGGCCTTAATATACGATCAATTGAACAAAAGCAAGCACTTATCAAGGATCGAAATGAAGCCCTACCTTGATGAGTTAGCCTACAACCTGAATCAAACCTTACAGCCAGACGCCCCTGTTTCAATCTCGGTAATGGCGCCCCAGGTCTGGCTGGATGTTTCGTTAGCAATGCCCTGCGCGATGATCGTGAATGAGTTAATTACCAATGCTTTTAAGTACGCCTTTCCCCCGGGAACACCGCAGCCCTATGAGCTTGAAATTCTATTGGAAACGAAAAACAGTACCGTGTTTCTGAAGGTGAGCGATAACGGCATTGGGCTGCTGCCGGGCATCGATCCGGAAGAGCAAAGCGGGTCCGGTCTTAAACTCGTCAAATTGTGGGCTACACATCAGTTGGCAGGAACTTTCGAATTACAGAGTGATCACGGAGTGAAAGTGGCGATAAGTTTCCCTGATAAGCGAAAAAGTAAGCGCAAAGATACCTGAATTCATAATTAATACATCGTAATTATGTCGGCACCGAGAGTAATGATAGTGGATGATGATGCGGTCGTCGCTTTTCACTTGCAGAAAATACTCACTGCATCGGGCTATAAGGTTGTGACTTTGCTGGCCAGCGGGGAAGAAGCCGTGGCGGAAGCCAGCCGGTTAAAACCGGATGTCATTCTCATGGATATTCAGCTTCGGGATGAGATGAATGGTATCGAAGCGGCGGCGAACATCCGTGAGCAAGAGGGAATCCCCATTGTTTTTCTTTCGGCCTATTCTGACGAAGCGATGATACGTAAAGTATGCAAATCAGAACCCTATGGATATTTGGTTAAGCCGGTAAATGAGCGCGAGCTGATGGCCAACCTGGAAATGGCCCTTTATAAGGGATCTCTCGATCGTCAGATGCTAAATCTTACCAAAGTGCTCATGGCGGTCCGGGAGGTAGGCCACCTGATTACCCGTGAAAAAGATGAAGAGCTTATTCTTTACGAAACCTGCCGGATTCTGGTGTCAAAAAAGCAATACAGGATCGCCTGGATTGGCTTGCTGAATGCGGAACGAACGGCCTTCGACGGCTCCGCCTTCTTCGATAGTCAGCGGGAAGATGCTTCCGAATTAATGGACTGTTTGTTGGATTATGAAGAATGGCCGACTTACTTTAAAGAGGCGTTGAATGACAATGAAGCGGTTGTTTACCAGGAATCATCTACTATTATGATTCCCCCTCAATGGAGGGATCTTTTATCAGAGCGGGGGCTTGAATCGGCGTGCGCCAATCCGGTTGGATTGCCCAATGAGTCGGTGGGTGTCCTTTGGGTTATGTCATCCCAGGAAAACGCATTCACTTTCGAAGAAGTTGAACTGCTGCAGGAATTAGCCAACGACATTGGCTTTGCCATCCAAAGCCGGCGGGAAGAAACGAAACGACGGCAAGCGGAGGAAGCCTTGCACGAAAGTGAAAGCAAGGCTCGCATTATTGCCGAGCAGACCGGGCAGTTGATTTTTGACTATGACATTACAAGTGGTCAAATCGAATGGGCGGGCACGACCGAGAGTGTTACAGGCTACTCTCCGGAACAAATGTCGCTAGCTGGAATAAAATTCTGGGAAGCGCATCTTCATCCCGATGATCACGACCGTGTAATGCAAATTCTCCAACAGGCCATTGAAACCCACTCATTATACAAGGCCGAATATCGTTTCAGGCTTCCCGATGGCCGGTTTAACTTTATTTCGGCCAGGGGAGTTCTGGTTCCGGACATTACTAATGATGGCCTCCGTTTGCTTGGGAAGATGGAGGATGTGACCGACCGAAAGATGGTGGAATTAGCCCTTCAGCAAAGTGAGGAGCGCTTCCGGACTCTTTTCATGGAGGCCACATTACCTTATCAGTCGCTGAGTGAGGATGGCGTGCTCGTGGATGTGAACAACACCTGGCTGCGGCTGCTGGGCTATGAGCGATCGGAGGTTATCGGTGCGAACATTGTGACTTTCCTTCATGAGGACTACAAAGCGATGTTCCGGCAAAATTTCCCGAAATTTTTTGAACGCGGGGAATCCGTTTCGGTAATGAAGGTCATCCGGAAAACGGGGGAGCCGCTGCTGATCGAATTCACAGGGCGCATTAGCACCGATAAGGGCAGTGATTTACGCAGAAGCCATTGCATCTTGAAAGATATCACCGAACAATCCCGGATCAAGCAGCAATTGGAGGGCTACAAAGAGCAGCTGGAAGAGCTGGTAGTGGAGCGAACCGCAAAGCTCAGCAAGGTGGTTTCTCTGCTTGATTCCACCCTGGACTCCACGCCGGATGGTATCATGGTGGTGGCGCTGGATGGAAAGATCACCAAGGTCAACGACCGTCTCTTTTCATTTTTCCCGGTCGAAAAAAACCTTATCAAGCATGCCTCGTTTCCGTTCTTTCTGAAACAAATTTCTCCGCATCTCGCCGAACCCTCCATCGTTGAAACCTTTGCTGCGATTGCAATGGAGCACACCACCGGACATGTTCTGGAATTTGCGCTTACCAAAGGGAAGATCCTGGAATGTTTTACTTCACCGCAAATGCAAGATGGGAAGATGGTTGGTATTCACTATACGTTTAGTGACATCACTCGTCGAAAGAATATTGAGCAGGAACTGATTGTGGCCAGGAATCAGGCGGAAATGGCTTCCCGCGCTAAAAGTGAGTTTCTCGCGAACATGAGCCACGAGATCCGGACCCCCATGAATGCGGTTATCGGTTTTTCGGATCTTCTCGACCGCAAGGTTGAAAATCCGGAATACCGGAATTACATTAAGTCTATAAAATCGAGCGGACAGGCGCTGTTGCATATCATTAATGACGTGCTCGATATTTCGAAAATCGAGGCCGGACGCATGGAGATTCATCCGGAGCCTATGCGTTTACAGACTGTTTTCGGCGAAATTGAGAATATTTTCGCCATGAAAATTGCGGAAAAAATGCTGTCCTTTAAACTGAAAATTCCGGCCGATTTTCCGTTTGCTATCATCGTGGATGAATTACGCTTGCAGCAGGTGCTCATGAATATCGTTGGCAATGCGGTGAAATTTACCGAAAAAGGGGGCATTACGATCAAAGCTTCTTATAAACGTATTGATGCAGATCATATTAAACTGCGCATCGACGTGACCGATACCGGGATAGGAATTGAGGAGGAGAATCAGAAGAATCTGTTTAACGCTTTTATGCAATCGGGTATTCAGGATCAAAAGAAATACGGGGGTACCGGTCTGGGTTTGTATATTTCCAGGCGTTTCATTGATCTCATGGGTGGTTCCATTGCTGTTTCAGGGAAGCCAGGAAAGGGTAGTACCTTCAGTTTGATTTTCGACAATCTCCAAACCTATGAGAAAGAACTGGCTGCGCAAAATGGGGAGGATAGCATCGATTACCGGAAAGTCTGGTTTGATAATCAGGTGATCCTGATTGTAGATGATGTGGAAACGAACCGGAACCTGGTCCGCAGCATGCTGGCCTCCTGCAACCTGGTATTGGTGGAGGCGCACAACGGTATGGAAGCCCTAAAAATGGCAAGGGTGTACAAGCCGGATCTGATCTTTATGGACATTCGCATGCCGGTGATGGATGGCCTTTCGGCAACGCAGACCCTGCGGGCGGATCCTGAGCTCAAACGCATTCCGGTGGTGGCGCTTACCGCCAGCATGGCGGAAGCCAACCTGACGAGCGATCAGGGCATTAAACTCTTCGATGGCTATTTGCGGAAGCCCGTTGTGATCAACGATATCATCAATGAGATGATAAAATATATTGACTTCACGGAGAAGCCGGAAAGCCTGCAGCAGGCCGAAATCAAGGCTGCGGCCAAAAAGCCGTTCCGAAGGTCGATTAAAGACCGGGCTCGCCTCGTCGACACAATTTCCACCAGCGTGATTCCGGTCTGGGAAGAGCTCTCGCGGCGCTTATCTATGCAACAGGCCGACGCTCTCGCCCGCGAACTGATCCGCCTTGGGCAGGAGGAAAGTGTTGAAGCGCTGTTTTTGTTTGGCGAAGAGTTAGCCAGCCTGGTCAAAACGTATAATGTGGCTCAACTCAAAACCTTTCTTGTGAAGCTACCCGCCATTTTAGACGAAAATAAACTTTTAAAAAAATGAACAGCGAAAAAACGCTCAATCCTCCCCGTATCCTGGTGGTGGACGACAATCCCATCAACGTGCAACTAGTGGGTTCAATCTTGTCC
>CAZPDS010000004.1:0-47831 GCA_964585485.1 uncultured Bacteroidales bacterium | reverse complement strand
CTACATCGTGGAGTTTGCCTCGGGTGGCCAGGAGGCCATGGATTGGATCAGCAGCCTGTCGTTCGACCTGATATTGCTGGATGTTATTATGCCGGGCAAAAGCGGCTTTCAGGTCTGCCGCGAAATCCGGAACCTTGCTTCCTATGCCTCGGTGCCGGTGGTCTTCCTTTCTGGTAAAAATGATGAGGAAACCATACAGGAGGGCAACAAAGCCGGGGGCACGGATTATCTCTTTAAACCCATCGGTATCGATGAACTGTTGAACTGCGTGAGCCGCCATCTTAGCATGAACGGACAAAACAGTGCGCAGGGTTCAGGATTAGTGATCTGAGTTCAGGAATCGTTGTATCTTTGTGAAAAATTTTTTTGACAATGGTGACACTGCAAGCTATACTTAGCGATTCCTGGTTTTTTACCTGGGTTGCGCTACCGGTCCTGATTTTCCTGGCCCGTATCCTGGACCAAAGTGTGGGAACCCTTCGGATGATTTTTGTGGCCAAAGGGATGAAAACCCTTGTTCCTATCCTGGCTTTTTTTGAATCCCTGATCTGGCTGTTGGCCATTGGTCAGATTATGCAGCATCTTGATAATTGGATCTGTTACCTGGCCTATGCCTTGGGCTACGCTATGGGTAATTATGTGGGGATGAAACTTGATGAACGGATTTCGCTTGGGAATGTCATTATCCGCATTATTGTTAAGACGGGTGCGGTAGATCTGGTAAAATATCTCAAGGAGCAAAACTTTGGACTCACGGTGCTGGATGCTGAAGGCGCTACCGGTAAAGTCAAAGTAATTTTCTCTATCGTCAAACGTAAAGATGCCCCCCGCGTGATCAATATTATTAACGATTTTGATCCGCACTCCTTCTATACAATTGAAGAAGTACGTGAGGTGAACGAAGGTGTTTTCCGCACCAGCCGGCGAAGAACCCTGCTGGATTTATACATGGGTCCCAAAAAGGCAAAATAAAAAAAGCGGTCCGCAGGGGCCGCTTTTTTTATTTGATAGTATACGCTATTCGCAGGTAACAGTGCCAAGGAGGCCGTAGGATTCGCGGAAAGAATCTTCATAGGTTTTTACCTGGGCCGGTGTTCCGCAATATTCACCCGGATCGTAGTTGAAGGTTCCGGAAGCTACTTTGCAATCCGTGCATTTTTTGCAGGATGTAAAACCGGTGGCGGTAAGCGCCAATACAGCGATAACAACGAAGACTTTTTTCATATTACGTGATTTAGGTTAGTAATAAATGAGCGAGACAAATTTAGTTAAATTAATTGTAAATGGCAAGAATGTATTCAGGAAGTTATTGTTGGATGATATCTGGCAGATACAGACAATTTTGGAAGCTAGAAACGGATAAGTTCCGAAAATAAGCGAATGGCAAATTGATCCGTCATCGAACTTAGAAAATCGGCTACGGCTTTCACGTATTGTTCCCGATGATTCAGCTGATAAATAAGTTCGTTACCAAACTTACTGCCCGCCCGCTCCTCAGGGTTCAGATCTGAATACTTTATCAGGCAATAACGGAACGAACTGGCCAGTTCAGGGTACACCGTCTTCATGGCCTCCAATTCCTCCTCCAGGTGTTGCGGTGTTCCGTAAAGTTGAATCAGCTGTTGGAATAAAGCGCTTAAGACCAGTTTCGCGTAAGCGTGATAATGCTTCAGGCGGGGGTGATTGTATATATTCCGGTAATTAAAATCTTTTACGTTGTTGATCAGGTCCAGGTATTGGTTCGAAAAACGAATTCCGTCCTCCGGACTGCTCATACTGCAAAGGTTGACGATAAAGTCGTTCATCAGCACCGTGTTGTTGATCTGATGCACCTCAACTTTTTTTATTCGTTCGGCCAGGCTACCCAATTCCCTGAGCTGCGCGCGGGTAAGTATGCCCAATGAAAGGGCATCTTCGATGTCGCGTCCCAGGTACGATATTTTATCGGCAATCTTCACAACACAGCCTTCCCATGTATATGGTGCAAACTGGTTGGGGCGCGTGATCTGGCCGAGGTCAATGGCCTCGGTGCGCGGAAATACGGCGTTTTCATTCACCTCGCCGCAGTGCGATATGATACCGTCCCGTACAGCGTAACACAGATGCAGGTTGGTTTCCTTGCCCGACGGATCAGGTAAGGTTTCCAAATGATCCACAAAATGCAGGCTGTTTTGTTCGTGCCAGAACGATGTTATACCTTGCTCACGCAATAATTCTCGCAGGATATGCTCACCCTGATGGCCAAATGGGGCGTGCCCCAGGTCGTGGCCAAGTGCAATGGCGGCCGTGAGTTCGGTGTTCAATCCCAGAAAGCGAGCCAGCGAATAACTTACCGATGCTACATGATTAACATGCTCGATGCGTGTGCAGATGTGATCGTTGGTGGTCGCGTAAAATACCTGGGTTTTATGCTTCAGGCGGCGATAGGCTTTACAATGAAGGATGCGATTGTAGTCGCGGGTGAACTCACTGCGGAATTCGTCCGCTTGAATATATAAATTCCCGAACCGCCGGATGGCTTCGGACCATCCGGGATGGCCGTGCTGACAAGAAACGCTGTTGAATAATCCTGCTTCCATTTTCGTTGTTTGCATACAAAGATACGCTTCCTGAAAATGAGATTTGATTAAAACTATTTGGAAAGTTTCTAAATAATAAGTAATTTTGTGCTGAAATACACAATTACGATGAACAGCACAATACAGCGAATCTTGACGATCGAGGGTATGGATTGCAACAACTGCGCGCTTGGGCTCCGCAAGCAATTGGTGAAGTCGGGGATACGCGATGCGGAGGTCGTTTTTGCAAGTGGCGAGGTTCATTATTCCAGCCGTTCCCGGGATGATGACCAGCGGGTGGTTTCGGTGGTGCACGGCATGGGATACCGGATTACAGGCGGTTTGGAAGAGGCCGTTGTGATCTCCCCGAGGCCGTTCTTTACGCTGGGGCGAAAGCTGGTGTTCAGTTTAGTATTTACGATTCCGTTATTATTGGCAATGTTCCTGCCTTTTGACTTCCTGCATGATGCATGGGTTCAGTTTTCGCTTACGCTGCCAGTCTTTCTCGTCGGGTTATGGCATTTTGGGCGTAGCGGTTTTCGCTCGCTAAAAGCGGGTGTGCCCAACATGGACGTGCTCATAATTTTGGGAAGTACGGCCGCTTTTGCCTACAGTCTTACGGGCGCCGTCCTGAGCTTGGGTCATGATTACCTGTTTTTTGAGACCACGGCCTCCATCATTACCTTGATATTGCTGGGGAATTATCTGGAGCATACGGCTGTTCGGCGGACCACCAGTGCTATCGACAGCCTGGTTCAATTGCAGCAGACAAAGGCACGGCGTGTCACCGTTGAGAAGGGTTATGAGATAATTTCTGAAGTGGATGCATCGCAACTTAGAACCGGGGACTATGTGCAGGTGAACACCGGGGATAAGGTAGCTGTAGATGGGGAAATTACCGACGGTGAATGCAGCGTTGATGAGTCGATGGTTTCCGGCGAGAGCGTTCCGGTGGACAAATGCCGGGGCGATATGTTGGTAGGCGGAACCATGCTGCTAAGCGGGAGTGTGCGGATGCGGGCCACGGCAACAGGCGGGGATACCGTTCTTTCCCAGATTATTGAAATGGTTAAGAAAGCACAGATGGATAAGCCTCCGGTTCAATCGCTGGCCGACAAGATCAGCGCGATCTTTGTTCCCGTGGTGGTGGGTATCGCGCTCCTGACCTTCGCGGTGACATACTGGGCAACGGATGCCGGGATGCAGCAATCGCTGCTGAACAGCATCGCGGTTTTGGTTATTGCATGTCCCTGTGCGTTGGGGCTTGCCATACCAACAGCCGTGGTGGTTGGCGTGGGCCGTGTGGCGCGCAAAGGTATTCTTATTAAAGGTGCCTCCACCATTCAAAAGTTGCTGGATCTGAAATATATTGCTTTTGATAAAACGGGAACCCTTACCACCGGAGAATTTAATGTAAAAGGGCTTCGCCTCTACGGAGAGGGAGAGGAGCGTGAGGCAAAGGAAATTTTGTACAGTCTTGAAACCCATTCGTCGCATCCCCTGGCGCGTTCTATTGTGAAAGCGTTTCAGAATAACCGTTTGCGCCCTTTTGAAAGCGTTGAAGAAGAGAAGGGACTGGGGATGCATGGCACGGATAGCCAGGGTGAACGCTGGTCGGCGGGGTCCTATCGTTTAGCGTCTGATTTTGCCGGCGCTGCTAATCACGATATCTTTCTGCTGAAGAATGGACAGCTGTATGCCGGATTGGATTTGCAGGATGAAGTTAAGCCGGAGGCGGCAGGGGTACTGGAATATCTGCGCAAGCAGGGCGTAATACCGGTAATGATCAGCGGCGATCGTCCTGAAAAGTGTGCAACGGTCGCAAGCGCGCTGGGGATTACCGATGTCTACGCGGGAAAATTGCCGGCGGAGAAACTTGATATCATCGATTACCTGAACAGCAAAGGCGGTGTGGCGATGGTGGGCGACGGCGTGAATGATGCCCCGGCCTTGACGAGGGCAGCGGTGGGTATTTCCATGAGCAATGCCACGCACGCGGCTATCAGTTCATCGCAGGTGGTGCTGTTGAAAGGGAACCTCAACCTTTTGGTGCAGGCCTATGGCATCAGCAAAATTACGATGAAAATCATCCGGCAGAATCTATTCTGGGCCTTCTTCTATAACATTCTGGCGATTCCTGTTGCCGCGCTGGGTTTTCTGAATCCTATGATTGCTGCGGCCAGTATGGCCTTGTCGGATGTCATTGTCGTGTTGAATTCGCTGCGTCTTCGTTCCAAAAAAATACAATAAAAAAAGTTGATTGCGCCGGGTATGCGCAATCAACTTCAGCTATTTAGTTCACGCGGGCGATTTGCTAAACCTTAAAGAACGGGGTCAGCGGATCGCTGTTTCGGGGTTTAGGACTCCGATGCCCGATTCACGATCTTCAGAATGGAGAACATGATAATGGCGGAGAGCATAGCAATAATCATGATGAACAGGAAGAATTGCCACAATTCCCAGTCCTGATAGAACTTGCCGATAAAGCCTGCCAGGTAATTACCCACGGCGGTTGCGGCGAGCCATCCGGCCTGCATGGTACCCTTAATTTTCGGCGGGGCAATTTTAGCCACGAAGGACAAGCCCATGGGGCTCAGGAAAAGCTCGGCGATGGTCAGGGTGAAATAGGTCGAGATGAGCCAATAAGGGCTAACGGCCAGGCCGTCAAATTGCGGCATGGTGGTGATGGCGTTGCTGTCGAGCGCCTTAACACTGGGGAGCCCCAGGGCAGCGGCAAACATAATGGTAAAGCCCACAGCCGTGATTATCATACCCAACGCAATTTTCTTTGGAGGGCTGGGTTCTTTCCCTTTTTTGTTCATAAGGGAGAAAAAGCCGATAACGATGGGGGTAAGGAATACTACAAACAGCGGGTTAAAAGACTGGAAGAGTTCAGGGTCAAGTCGTACACCGGTTCCGGGGCTGGTGCTGTTTTGATAGAGCATGAAGCCTGTCATGACGGCTAATCCAGCCAAACCTACGATGCTTGCTAAAATTTTTGATTTTTTCGAGTTGTTTTTGCCAAAGATCACCAGCAAACTGATCACGAAAGCAAAGAAAGAAAGAATCGTGGGCAGGTAGAACCACATCGAGGTGAAATGACTGGCGTGGAGGTCGGTGTAGTTTTTAGCGAAGGATGTGAGCGTTGATCCATTTTGGTGGAAGGCCATCCAGAAGAAAATAACGATGATAAAGACCAGTACCAGAGCCAGAATGCGGTCGCGGGTCTGCTTTTTCGTGAGTTCAACCACGGGTGCACCGGTAGATTTCTTGTTTTTATGGAGATAATCGGCGTCTTTGAAGGTTTTTCTGAAGACGATAAAGATGCCCAGCGAAAGGAGCATACAGAGGCCTGCTGCCAGGAAACCGTAGGAGTATCCGGCCGACAGGGAATCAATATATTGTTGCGAAAACTGCACGAAATCTGTGGTGCCGGCCGGAGCAAATGAGCTGATTTTTTCCACTTGTTCGGCGGAGGGGCTGCCCGAGATAAAGTCGTGTGCAATGCGCGGGATGGCGGGGTCATAGACAAATCCGTCGGCCTTGAGGGTCCAGTTCTTCAGGCTTACGGCAAGGTAAGGAGCGAAGAACGCACCAATGTTGATAAACATGTAGTAAATATTGAAAGCAGCATCGCGGTATTTGCTGAGCTCAGCTTTTTCGTAAAGGTTGCCAACAATGACCACCATGTTCCCTTTGAAAAGTCCAACACCCAGGGCAATAATAGCCAGTGAAAAATAGAGCATTAACTCGCCGCCAATATTGGCCTGCCAAAGCACAATGTAGCCAAGGCACATGATCACAATACCGGTAACAGCGGTGCGTCCGTATCCGAAGCCGGCATCGGCAATGATACCCCCCAGCATGGGAAGAAAATAAATACCGGCGAGGAAAATGCCATAGAGCGAGGCTGCTTCAGCACCGGTCCAGCCAAAGCGGTCCTGGAGGAACAAGGTGAAAATCGCCAGCATGGTATAGTACCCGAAGCGTTCTCCCATGTTCGACAAGGCCAGTACAAATAATCCTTTTGGTTGTCCTTTAAACATAATAAGTGAATTAGATTAATAAAATGAATGAAAAAGTTCTGACTTATGACGGACAAAAATAGCAAAACAATTTTAATGAGCGATAGTCGTAGATTACCGCTTTGTTAAATGCTTCTTAAGTTTGGTTTGATGATCGATCGTCAGAATTTAAGCCTGAGCTGCGCTTTAATTTCCGATTTACGCGATCCCTGAATTTCGGTGAGGCCCGAACTTATTACGTCTTTGTTGGTGTAATTGGTGATGGCGTAGCGAATCCAAAAATCGACGTGACGGTGCAGGCGCACTTTGGCCATGAGATAAAATCGCCAGCCCTTGTAGTAGTAGGCCGGTATACTGTAGGCGTACAGCACGTCATTTTCGTAAGCATACAGGCGTGCATCGTAGCTGTCGGTATGAAAGAGCGCGTAACGGGTCGAAAGCGAAACCGGCCATTTTGGTGGTTTAAAACGGACGTCCTGATAAATGAGGTAGCCCTGTTGCTTATCACTGCCTTCCGCCTGAAGCATCACGTATTCAACGCGGTTTTTAAGTGTAACGGAAGGGCTGACCTGGACCGACACGTTGAAACGAAGGCTTTGCTTACGCATATCACCGTTGTAAGGCAAAACCCGCTGATCATCTTTCATGCTTTCTCCTTTAATTTCGTACCTGTATTTGAGATAGAGCTCAAGTTTACGGGAGGGCCTGTAATTGAGTTGCGCCATGTAGTCCTGTCCCCGAGAAGGCGCACTGGTGGTGAATTTCAACCAGTCGAAGCGGTAGTAATCGCAATAGGCATTCAGGTTCCACTGTCGTGAAAATTTCAACGCCAATCCGAAAAACAAACCTTCTTCATTGGCATTGGTGCTGCTTTCTGCGAAGGCGCTTGAATACAAGGCGGCATAGTTTCGCCGGTAATTCCGGTACAGCAAGGAAATGGATACATGCGGGTCGGGCGACATCATGATCCCATCGAGCAAGGCAAAGCCGCCGTTTCCGCTGTACGAGAACTCGCCGAAGAAATTAAAGTTACGGATAATGTAACTGTAGTCAAGCCCCAGATTTAACAAGGAAGATCCCTGAAATCCAAATTGGTTGTACATGGCGGTGTTGGGCTGAAGCGCTGCGCCCAACAGGGTTTGTGCTGCCGTAACTCCCACATTCAGCCGGCGGTTGCGGTAGGCCAGGTGCCCGCCGAAGAGCTGTTGGGTTAGGGATTTTCGGTCTTCCACCTCGGACGGGGTGCTGTGAAGTCCTGATTCCTGAAGGGAAGAAATGGCCTGAAGTTCCTGTGATGTCGTGTCGGAAGACAGTCCGTTGGCGTCGATTTTTTTGATGGAATAGAAGGCGGTGAATTCAATCCCTTTTTTCGCCAGGCATACCGCGGCGCCCCGCATGAATCGGTTTTCGTCGGCGGAGGTAAATGCGCGCAGCCCGCTGGCCATTTTTTTAATGTTGATGACATCGCTTGATTTACCAAATCCCATTCCGGTCCAAAGGGTCAATCCCTGTCCGAACTGCACATGGTAATCGCCGACTACGGCGGATTTTACGATGCCCAGGTTGTTTACCATCAGGTGGGCCGAATAGAAGTCAAAGCCGTATTTTTGGGCACCGGCAAAGAATTGTTCGCCGGCATCTTTTTCGGCCGTTATTCCCATGCTGATCTTATTAAAGAACTTGTAGCGGTAGCGGAGATAGTATTTGTCGGCCGAACCCAGGTAGCGTGAATTGGGGCTTTCGGCCAGTTCTTCGTCTGTGGCCGGGGAATACCCTTGCTGTTGCTCCAGCACCCGCTGGTACCGCAGAAAGAGGTCGTGGCTGCCGTACTGCAAGGCGTCGCGGAAATTAAAGCGTTGCGCACCCTCGTTACTTACTTTCACGTAGGGCATGAGGGCTTGGATCGTCGCCACATCGAAACCGTCAATAGACTGTAATTCGTATACGGACAGGAGTTTGCCGTTTTTTGCAATGTGCGTCAGCAGGTTGCTGATCTGGATTTCGCTTAGGATAATAAAAGAGGCGAGGTCTTCCGCGGAAGCGGTGTTTAGGTTCAACGGGTGCTTAAGGTAAAAATCCATATCCTGAAGGAGGTCCGAATAGTCCATCTCGCTTTCGGTACCGGTGGCTAGTTGTTCCACTTTTTGCTCGTTGAGTTCTTCCTTGTTGAGTTCGTCCGGATCCTGGGCGCGGAGCGGCGATGACAGCAGGGCTCCCCCAACGGTGAGGCTGAGAATCAGCCAACGAACAATGCGTGGCCCCCGTATCATTGAGCGCGTTTTTTGAAGGAATATACGAGCGACAATTGCGGTGTGAACCCCAGCACCTGATGACGGTTCGCACTTAGGTCGGCGCTCAGGTTCCCGAATTCAAGACCCAGTCCGAAACTGTAATCGAAGGGATTGGTGCCGATGCCCATCCGGAGGAAGACGGGTTTTACCACGTGGTACTCAACGCCGGCCTTGAAGCGGGCGGGACGGTTGAGGTCTTTTTCGGTTTCTACGGCAATTAGCGCTTTGTCGGTGAAAGAATAGCTAAGTCCGCCGCGGATGATAACCGGTACCCTGTCGGGTCCGAATTTGCTTACTTTCACATGCAGCGGGTTGAAGACGTGGACGCCCAGAACGAGATTTCGTATCAGGGTAGCCCGCAGTCCCAGTTCGAAGGTGAAGGTGTTGGCGTCGCCGTATTCTTCGCCGATATGGGTGTTCAGGTAATCCAGTTGAACTCCGGCGGAAATGTGTTTTCCGAAGGCCAGGGCATAGGCTAGACCCACTTTGGATTCGCGGTACATGGAATAGCCGAGGTAGTTGTAATTGACGGCGAAGACACCGGCCTTTTTTACCGGCATCACAAAACCGAACCCGCCCTGCATCAATTCCTTCATCAGGAAACGGTTTTCAGCGTATAGGCCAACGGCCATACTACTGAAGGTGGCTAGTCCGGCCTGGTTATTATGGAGCGACCAGAAATCATCGTAGCAGACCGAGGTGCCGCCCAGGGCCGCCGAACGCGCACCAACAGGCAGGTTTTCTTTCTGGGCCTGCAGGGCGATCGTGCTAAACAGCAGGCATGAAAGCATGAACAGGCGTAGTCGTATTTTCATGCAGTAAGATTTGAATCAATAAAGATATGAATTTTGAAGAGATCAACGCATTTATTTTGCAAGTTTCCCGCTGGCATCTATAGTGCGCGTACCTACAATATTTCCTCCATTCTTGCCACCACCCGGGCCCAATTCGATGACGTTGTGGGCGGCTTCCATCAGCAGGGGGTCGTGGGTGGCGCACACCAGGGTGTGTCCCTGTTCCAGCAGACGGGCAAAGAGGTGCAATAGGCGCTGAATGTCGGCAGGGTGTTGTCCTCCGCCGGGTTCATCCAACAGTAATAGTCTTGGACCGCTCACCGGGCGACTTAGGGCTTTCACGAGTTTAAGGCGCTGGAGTTCCCCGCCCGAGAGAGTTTTTAGAAAGCGGCCTGCTTGCAAATAATCGAGGCCGGTATATTCCAGGAAATCAAAGATGAGCTCAAACGCAGAGAATTTTTTCCCGGAAGCGTGGGTTCGAAGAAACGTTCTCAACGGCCCGGCGCTAAGTTGTTCAATTTCGTCAATGGTACTTCCTTCCACGCAAACAGAAAGTACACTTTCTTTAAATCCTTTCCCGCCGCAGGATTCGCAAGGTGAGGATACGTCGGGTAGAAAATCGAGGGCTACGATTACTTCGCCGCTGCCCTCACAGTCGGGGCATTGGCCGTCTCTGGCATGCCGCGAGAAATGAGTCGTTTTCCATTTTCGCTCCCGGGCTTGCGGGCTTTCTGCAAAGACTTTCTGGACCAGTGGGGTGAGCTCCAGATAACTGCCTACGGTGGCGGACGCGGAGGGTTGAGGGATGGATTGTTCAACGAAGATGCAATCGCTGAAATGTTCGAAACCGTTGATGTTTTCACATTCAAGGGGGCGGTGATAGAGGTAGCTATCGTATATGACCTGATGCAGCAGGCTGGATTTACCGCTGCCGCTCACTCCGGTGAGAACGGTTAGTTGTTCGGCGCTGATGCTTAGGCTGACCCGCTGCAGATTGTTGGCAATAGCGTGGGTGACGATCAAGCGAGGGCCTGCCTGCTTATAAGGCAGGATGATTTTTTTGGTTGAAAAATATTTTTTCAACAGAACATCCGGCGTCCCCTCCTCAAGGATACGGCCGCCGTCCGCCCCCGCCGAGGGTCCCAGCATGATAACCCGATCCGCGTTTTCAATCAGTTGCGCAGAATGATCGATCATGACGACTGTATTTCCGCCGGATTTCAAGACCCCGAGCAGTTCAGCGATGCGCTGGATGTCAAGAGGATGTAGGCCGAACGACGGTTCGTCCAAAATGTAAAGTGTTCCGGTCAGCGGGGCCCGCACCAGGCCGGCCATTTGCAGACGTTGGTATTCACCGCCCGACAATGTGCTCACTTGCCGATCTGTGCTAAGGTAGCCCAAGCCCGCTTTGCATAGGGCTTTCAACCGGCCGGTGATACCTTCCGACAATCGTTGGGATACCTTAATTTCCAGTTGGTCGTGGAATAGTTTGCTGAAATGGTTTTCAAACCAATCCAGGGCCTCTTCAGCACTGAGGGCCGTGAGTTCACCGATGTGCATGTTTCCCAGACGATATTGAAGGAGCTCAGGTTTAAGGCGGTATCCGTGGCACGATGGGCATTTCTCTGTCTTCATCAGGTTTAGCATTGCCTGGCCGCGGGCATCCGCATGTTTCCGCGCATACTCTTCGTTGACCAGGGCGGAAAAACCCGGCCAGTCGCGCTTCAGGCTATGCACTCCTTCAATGGAGCCTCGTTTAAACGACCACTTCACCTCAAATTCCGCGTTCCCGCAACCATACATGGCGATATGCCGGGCTCGTTCATCCAGTGCTGAGTAGGGTACATTAAAATCGATTCCGAGTTTTTCCCCAACCGCCAGCAGGGTGGCAACGTACTGTCCGTGCGTTTCGCCGTAAAATTTCCCGGTTTTGTGACCGTCCATCGCGCCGGCAGTAAGGGGGTTTGAGGGATGACTTACCAGCAGGTCGGGGTCGCATTGGGTTCGTGATCCAATCCCGGCGCAGGTGGTACAAGCGCCTTCGTCGCGGTTAAAGGAAAAATGGTTAGAGAGTGGCGGTGGCTGAGTCGGGTCATCGCCCTTGGCCAGACGGCTGAACAGCAGGCGGTACAATTCGTAGAGGCCGGTATATCCGGCGATGACCGAACGGGGGTTGCGTACCTGATTTTTCTTCCGGATCGCGATGGCCGGCATGAGGCCCTGAGCACTTTCAAGCCGCGCGCCGCCCGGGAAATGGCTATATTGGCGAACGTAGGCACTGTTGTTTTCGAGGAACAGGCGGTGACATTCTGCATACAGTGTAGAGTATACCAGCGACGATTTCCCTGCCCCTGAAACGCCGCACACTGCGGTGATTTCATTCGGATGAAAGGAAACAGAAACATCCCGGAGATTATTGGTGCTCACATGGGTCAGTGTTATCGGCTGTTTCGGAACGTCTTCCGCCATGCTGTCACCGCTTGATATTTGTTTACTGTACGATTGAAGCATCCGTTTCACCCCCTCGCCTGTAGCACTCTGTTGGGCGTTTACGAGCTGCTGGGGGAGGCCCGAGAAAACCACTTTTCCTCCGGCTTTCCCGCTGCCCGGACCCAGATCCACGATGTGGTCGGAAAGCAGAATGAAGTAAGGGTCATTTTCGCTGCAGATGAGCGTATGTCCCCGGGATGCGAGTTTTTTCAAGGCCAGGAACAGGATCTCCATATCGGCGTAATGCAGGCCTGCACCGGGTTCGTCCAGAAGGTAGAGCGTTCCTGACGTGCCGGCCCTGGCAAGTTCCGTGGCCAGTTTAATTCGTTGCGCTTCGCCACCCGACAGGCTGGTTGACGATTGCCCAAGTTTCATGTACCCGAGGCCGAGGTCGTTCATGATTTGGGTAAAAGAGCCTATTTTCGGGATGTCGGCAAAAAATGCGTGTGCTTCTGCAAAGGTTAGTTCCAGGAGGTCGAAAATATTTTTGCCGCGATAGGTGATCTCCAGCGTTTCATCGCTGAAGCGTTTTCCGTTGCATTGCTCACAAACGACCTCAACATTGCCGAGAAAGTGCATGCCCACTTGCTGCACACCGGCGCCACCACAGGCCTCACAACGACCGCCGGGTACGGCAAAAGAGAATCGGCCTTTTTTGTATCCGCGGGCTTTCGCTTCTGCCTGTGAGGCCAGTACGTCCCGCAATGCATCACCGAGACCCGTATAGGTGGCCGGGTTGCTGCGTGGTGTTCGTCCAATGGGGCTGCTGTCTATGGAGATGATTTTTCGGAAGGGATGCGGATGCATGGGGTCCGAACAGTAGGTATGCAACGCTTTCAGCAGGCTTGTTTTACCGCTGCCCGATAAACCCGTTAGGGTGTTGATTGCCTGAAGGCGGAAGTCTGCTTCAATCTGGTGGAGGTTATGAAGGCTGAGTGGGCCGGCTTTCCATCGTGCTGTTTGTTGCTGCTGTTCTATGATCGTGGGTAGTTCAGGGCTATTGAGAAGATACGCTTGCGTCATGCTCCGCGCGATGGGCTGGCTGAAATACGCCGAGGCCGGTCCGTTAAAGAGGATTTCGCCCCCCAGCAGGCCGGCGCCGGGGCCAATGTCAACAATCCAGTCGGCCTGCTGCAGGGTTTGCCGGTCGTGATCGGCCACGATAACGGTGTTTCCTTGACGCACCAGTGTTTTTAACACGTCCATCAGGTGCCCGTGTTCCAGGGGATGCAATCCGGCAGAAGGCTCATCGAAAATATATAAGATGTTGCGGAGTGTGGACGAGGCGTAGGCGGCCAGCCGTATTCTTCCGGCCTCGCCATTGCTAAGGGTGGGCGCTTCCCGATCGCAAGTAAGGTAACCCAGTCCCAACTTACACAGTGTATCCAGCCGCCGTTGGATGGCGGCGATCACCGGTTCTGCAACCGCCTGCTGATCGGGATGCAGCGGCACTTGCTGAAAATAGCGCTGCAGATCCGTGAATTCCATGGACGATAAATCGCAGATGTGTTGTCCCCATAAGGAAACGGAAAGGGCCCTGGCATTAAGTTTTTTTCCATGACAGGCCGAACATTCTACAGATCCGGAAAATCGCAGAATATTGGGGTTGCGATCACGTTTCAGGATGTCTTCCATGATGGGGATAAGACCTTTGTAAAATCCTTCTTCACGCGGACGGGCCGTAATGCCGGTCCACTTTAGCCGTGATTCCAAAGTGTGTTTCCCAAAGAGGATCTTTACTTTTTCGGAACCGTTGAAAATCACGCTTCGCTGCACATCGGTGAGATCCTTCCAGGGAATGTCTACATTGAAGCCTTCTGCAACACAAACCTTATTGAGCTCTTCCATCGTTACCTGCGAATAGATGATATAGCCCGTTGGTGTCATTAGGTTGATGGCCCCTTCGCGAATTGTTTTGTTGGGGTCGCCAATGAGTTTGTTCGTGTCAATATGGTCTTCCAGACCTACGCCTTTGCATACTGGGCAGTATCCTGCAGGGTGGTTAAACGAAAATAAACTTCGGTTAAGGCGGACGAGTGGATCGTCCGCTTTACCCAGGCGGGCATACAACAGCCGCAGGTAATCGTAAATACCGGTCATGGTGCCAACGGTAGAGCGGCTGCTGCGAATGTAATTCTGCTGATTCAGGGCCACAACCGGGAACAAACCCTCAATCCGATCTGCCGCAGGTCTTTTGGGATGCCGCTGCTGGCGGGTGGATCCTTCCAGAAAGTTTTCAATAAAAAGCCGATGCCCTTCTTTTTGAAGAACATCGGCAATGAGACTGGATTTTCCGCTTCCGCTTACGCCGCATACAGCAATGAAACAGTAATGCGGAAGCTTGAGGGTGACGCGACGGAGATTGTTTTCCTCTGCGTTTTCAATATAAATACTTCCCGTCATCGAAAGAATCCATTTTCTTCGGTGACACGTCTTACTTTGATTTCTTAACCGCGGGCTTCTTCGCTACCGGTTTCTTCGCTGCGGGTTTCTTAGCCACTGGCTTCTTCGCTGCGGGTTTCTTGGTTACTGCCTTCTTAGCTACGGGCTTCTTAGCTGCGGGTTTCTTAGCTACTGGCTTCTTAGCTACGGGCTTCTTAGCTGCGGGTTTCTTAGCTACTGGCTTCTTAGCTACTGGCTTCTTAGCTGTGGGTTTCTTAGCTACTGGCTTCTTAGCTGTGGGTTTCTTAGCTACTGGCTTCTTGGCTGCAGGTTTCTTGGCTGCAGGTTTCTTGGCTGCAGGTTTCTTCGCTGCAGGTTTCTTCGCTGCAGGTTTTTTAGACACTTCTTTTTTTCCTGTGGTGATACTGGCGGCGTCATTTAAAACGGCGGTCATAAGGTTCACGCAAGCGAAGGCAATGGCAATATCTTTTTCAGTGAAGTTGGTCTGATCCGGCTTATCGGGATCCGGAAAGATGATGTCGATCATAAAATCCCATATTTCCGGTTGGTTGATAAATGCTTTCACGAAGGCTTCTTCTTCTTTTGGATTTGTAATCGATGAAAAGGTTTCCCATCCTTTGATGTGTTCCTGTTCCTTTTTTTCGAGTTCTTTGGTGGTAATGGTTTTTGTGCCACCTTTCAGGCTGTCGTAAGTTTTCCAGATGACCGAAAAGACATAGGTGAAATCTTCACGGGCATCTTCATTTTTCATATTGTCTGCATTGGCGATAATGTAGGAGTACAATACCTCCTGTTTTTTTTCGAAATCGCGGAAAAAATCAGCCAGTTTTTTCTCGTTCATTTTCGAAATCGCCTGTGCGGCTTTAACTAAATTACTGGTAGGGATAATCATGGGGGTTGTTTTTTAAAGTGAATGATGGTTATTGTTTTTTTCGAAATAATCGCAAATCAGACTTTTGATGGAGGTGTAGGTGTTTTTATACACAACCCGCTCAATGTCGGTTTTGTCAAGCCATTTGATACGGCTAATGTCTTCACTTACCTGCGGAACCGGTTTTTTTTCGCCCGGATAATACATGCCGAACCAATAGGTTTTTTTCATGATTAACTGTTCGCCTTCACGGTAGGTGTGGTAGGTTACGCCTATTGAATTTTTTACTTCAACATCCAATCCTGTTTCCTCCTTGATTTCCCTAACAGCAGTGTCTGAAATTGGCTCTCCCTTTTCTGCTTTACCCTTGGGAAGATCCCATTTTCCGCGGCGATAGATGAAAAGATAACGGTTTGCATCGTTAAGAATCAAGCCGCCGCCGGCTTCGATGGTAATAAATTGAGCACAGAATTTTTTAAAAGATTTTTCAGTATCTTTGCCTGCGACAAAAAGAGCAAGTTGCTGTGGATCTGTTTCAAACTGATGAATAGCTCGTTGAATATCTTCTTTTTCTAACGATTCCAGCAAGACATGACCGGGTTTTTCAGAAAAATCGACCGATTTCTCAATGAAGTGTACGGTTTTGTCGTTGAAAAATATTTTAATCATTGATGCTATGATAGTTAATGAAGAAATTGCACTAAAGACGGCGGAGTATTTACTGCAAATTAAAGCAATTAAATTGAACCCACAGCAACCTTTCACCTGGGCAAGCGGATGGAAATCGCCAATTTATTGTGATAATCGCAAGACCTTGTCTTATCCGATGATAAGAACATACATCCGCCAGCAGTTTTCTAAGGTCATCTCGGATCAATACGGCCCCGTTGATGCAATAGCCGGTGTAGCCACCGGAGGCATTGCCAACGGCGCATTGGTGGCTCAGGATCTGGGACTTTCTTTTGTTTATGTAAGAACCTCTCAGAAGGAACACGGTCTTGAAAATGTTATCGAAGGTGTAATTGAAGCCGGTCACTCGGTGGTGGTGTGTGAAGACCTGATCAGTACAGGCGGGAGCTCCCTGAAGGTTGTGGAGGCCTTGCGCAAAGCCGGTTGTGATGTAAAAGGTATGGTCGCCATTTTTTCCTACGGATTTAAGACAGCGAACGATGCTTTCAAAAAGGCAAAGTGCCCGCTGATAACATTGTCTGATTATGAGCACCTCCTGAAGCAAGCTGTGGCCGACGGCACCATTAAAAATGACGAGCTGGATCTCCTGGCGCGTTGGCGGGAAGCCCCCGACCAATGGGGTAAAAAGTAAATGGGTACCCATACCCCTTCGCCGTGTGATAGGTCTTTCCCTTACTTAAAACCAACGTAAATGTCTGCCTACAAAAGTCCGAAAACCCCTGTAAACGCTCCCGTTCACGAGGTTTATGCCTTTCTTGGAAATTTTAATAATTTCGGTGGTTTGATGCCGGAAGATCAGATATCGGACTGGAAGTCGACCGAAACGGATTGCAGTTTTTCGATTAAGGGTATGGGCGAATTCGGATTGCGGATGAGTGAGAAAATCCAGGATCAAAAAATTGTTATCGTTCCGGATGGCCCGAAGAAGCTTCCGATAGAACTGAACCTGATCTGTGAGATGCGCGCCACCGACGCTCAGAATACGGAAGCAGAAATCCGCATCGAAGCCAATCTGCCGGTTATGATTGCCATGATGGCGGGCCGCCCCTTACAAAACCTGGTCAATATTCTTGCGGAGCGACTTCAGTCGAAGTTTAGTAAATAAAAAAAGAGGCTGCCTTCACGACAGCCTCTTTTTTAACCCTCACTCTTCTTTGTTACGTTTTTTTTGATTGTGGTGAATAATCATAATCGGAACCATGGCGATCACAATGATGCCCAGGGTTATCAATAAAATGCTAAGATCCATTGTTGTGTTTTTTTATACGATAATGTGAACGGCATGCGATTGACTCGTATCCGTATTTTGTTTACTTAGTGAACGGGTGGGCTGTGCTTGTGCGCGAGCCGCAGAGCGGTATTGCGCTACCAGAAATAAGTAAAGGGAAAAGCGATCAGGGGTGTTTCTTCACGATAGCTAAGTTCGAAAATCCGCTCCAGATAATTGTTTCCAACCGATGTGTGTTGGGAATATGAAAGCAGATTGTTAATGCCCCACGTCGGAGTAACCTGGGAAATCAGGATGCGCGAGGTTTTTTCCAGCAGGGAATGTACACTCGGGCGTTGTTCGGTGAACGCGAAATTCAGTTTGTTGTTTTCAACAAACGCATTTTCTTCAGATGAAGCGGTATCGGTGCAGTCTTTCGACGGAAGTTCCGGACTACCGTATAGGGTTTGCACGAGCAGCAGCAACCCGGCCAGGAACAATGCACTGTATGACTTTACCAAATTCATCACACAAAGATAGTTGAATTGGGGACTCAGCGGATGGTGTTTTCAATCTTATTCAGGATCATGCGCACGGCCGGGCATACGGTCGCATTATTCTGCGTAAGCTTAAGGATCTGGTACATCCGGGTTCGGTCGGTATGTGGATATTCGGCGCAGGCGAGCGGGCGCTGAGGATAGATCCGGCAGGTGTTATCCGCTTCCAGAAATGGACAAGGAGAAGCATTCATGACCATATCATCGTCTTCGTCCCGACGAACAAATCGTTCTGAAAATTCGGAGGGTTTGATTCGCAGGTAGGAGGCAATGCGTCGGATGTCGGCATCCCTAAGGATCGGTGGTATTGATTTGCAACAGTTCGCACAACTCAGGCAGTCGAAGGAGGTGAAAACCTCATCGTGGGCAGTGTGGAAAACAGTATCGAGTTTTCGGCGATCGAGCTGATTCAGCCGGTCAAATAGTGAGCGGGGGCGTACTTTCATTACTGTCAGAAAGACCTATAGCGGTTTAGAGTGTAAGAAGGTCGGTCAGTATGGCGAAACCGGTTTGCAGCTTCCCGGCTCCGGGGCCTACGATGGTGACTTCACCCAGCAGGTCGGTGGTGAAGGTGAGTGCATTGCCAGTTCCCGAGATGCCTGCCAGCGGATGACTAAGCGGAATCATTTCCGGGGCGACGCTGGCTGTAACGCTGCCGTCGGGATTTTTTTTCACCTGGCCAATCAGTTTCCATCGGCATTGTTGCTTACTGGCGTTGCGCATATCCTCCGGTGTAATGTTCGTAATTCCAATGCAACTCACCTGATGGATGTCGTAAGGAATGCCCATTACTACATTCGTAAGAATCGTTACTTTGCCGCGGGCATCATGACCTTCTACATCCCCGGTGGGATCGGCTTCGGCGTATCCGAGATCCTGGGCGGATTTCAGGGCCGTTGCGTAGTCCATGCCCTTTTCCATTTCGGTGAGCATGTAATTCGTGGTTCCGTTAAGAATGCCCCGTATCTGTGAGATTTCGCAAGCTGCGAGGGGTCCTCGGCTGAGGTTCAATACGGGCGTGCCGGCGCATACTGTGCCTTCGATCAGAAATTTTACCTTATGTTTTTCTGCAAGTGTGGTGAATTCATGGTAGTAGAGGGCGGCGGGGCCTTTGTTGCTGGTTACCACGTGTTTTCCGCTCTCCAGCGCGGTGCGCACATGGTCTGCGGCGGGGCCCCCGGTTTTAAGGTCGGTATATGTAAGTTCGCACACAACCGTAGCATTGCACTGGCGAATCAGGTTCAGTGTATCCAGCGGGCTGAGATCCGATGTGAATTTTTTTCCGGCACCTGCTTCCTGCAGCAATCCCTGAATGTTGAGCCCGTTAGGATTGTAGACGTTGCCAAAGGCCATGTCCGCCACGGCCACCAATGCATAGTCAAAACCGTACTTTTTGAAAAGTTCTTCTTTTTTGTTTTGGAGAATTTCGGCGATGCCTCGTCCTACGGTACCAAAACCGATGAGTGCTATGTTATGCTTCATTAGGATGGATTATTACAACAGGCATCAAAGGTACAAACTGTTTTTTGATGGCCTCCTACTTTTGCTTCGAGGATTGAAAAAATCAGTGGGTGATGTAGGAACGGAGGACAAACTTGAGTTGTTCCAGCTCGTTTTTATTTTGCGTGAACGCATCCTCTGTGAACGCCTGGTTTTCCGCATAGCAACCCGTGACCTTGCCGGCGTCTTCGGAAAGTGCGAGCCATAGCGGGGTTTGGGCGCCTTCTTCCGGGGTGACCTGGCCGCCGAAGCCCAGGTCGTTGCTGAGCCGGGAATTGACATCACCGGGGTGACAACAGTTGACCACGATGCCGAATTGTCGCAACTTCTCAGCCCAGATGGCGGTCAGCATCCGGTCGGCCTGTTTCGATTGACGGTAGGCGATATCGTTATCGTAAGGGCGAATCCGGAACTCCGGATCCTCCATATCGAGATCGCCGGCCCAATACGAGGCTACGTTTACAATGCGGGCTCCGGGAACGGCTTGCATAAATGGGCTGAAGAGACGAATCATGTGGTAATACCCCAGCACGTTTACCGCCCACTGCGTCTCGATACAATCCGTGGTTTCGCTGCGTCGTTTTGGTGCGGCGGCCGCGTTGTTGATCAGCAGATACAGCGGGTCTTTCCAATGGGTGGCCAGGGAAACAATCGATGACTGAACGCCAAGATCCACTTCAAGGGCATGAACACTGTGATTGTTCGTCAGGGTTTTAAGTTCCAACACCGTTTCGCGTGCTTTATCCGGATCACGGGAGGTGATGAAGACCTGATAACCTTGTTGTGCAAGGCCGCGTGCGATAGCTTTCCCTATAGCTCCGCATCCACCGGTAACGATGCAGTTTTTTTTCATAGGTGCGGGTTTTAAACAAAGATATAAAAAAAAAGCGTATTCCGACGGGAATACGCTCATGCTTTATAAATCCCCGCAGGGATTGTTGTTTTATCCTTTATAGAAAGGGAATTTCACGACCTTGGCCTTGAGATTCTTTTCCCGGATTTTAATGAAAATTTCGCTGTCTGCTTTCGCAAAAGCGGGTGTAACGTAGCCCATACCGATGCCGACCTTTACAGACGGGCCCATGGTGCCGGAGGTGACCTCACCGATGATGTTTCCGGCGGCGTCAACAATTTCGTAATGTTGACGGGGGATGCCCCGGTCGACCATTTCGAAGCCAACTAATTTGCGGCTTGTGCCGTTGGTTTTGTGCCCGAGGATATAGGCTTTGTTAACAAAATCTTTCTCGTCGGTAAATTTGGTGATCCATCCCAAACCGGCTTCAATCGGGCTGGTGGTATCGTTGATGTCATTGCCGTAAAGGCAAAATCCCATTTCCAGACGGAGGGTATCACGTGCACCCAGGCCGATGGGTTTAATGCCGAATTCTTTGCCGGCTTCCATTACTGCGTTGAAGATGGTTTCGGCGTGTTCGTTGGGGAAGTAAATTTCGCAACCGCCACTGCCGGTATAGCCGGTGGTGGAGAACAGAATATTATCGATGCCGGCGAATTTGAGCACCTTGAAGGTGTAATATTCCATATCGGTGACCGACGTGTCGGTTAGTTTCTGCATGGCTTTCAGCGCAAGCGGGCCCTGAATGGCCAACTGGCTGGTGCCGTCGGAGGCGTTGGTGAGTTTGACGCCCACTTTATTCTGGCTGGTCACCCAGGCCCAGTCCTTGTCGATATTGGCGGCGTTTACCACCAGCAAATATTTCTCAGTGCTGAAGCGGTAGACCAGGAGGTCATCAACAATACCGCCTTTATCGTTGGGGAAACACGAATACTGAACTTTTCCGTCGGTGAGTTTAGAAGCATCGTTGGAGGTTACCCACTGAACAAAATCAAGTGCCTTCGGGCCTTCCACCCAAAATTCTCCCATATGTGAAACATCGAAAACGCCGAGGGCCTTGCGAACGGTCTCATGTTCAATCATCAGACCTTCGAATTGAACCGGCATGTAAAAACCGGCGAAGGGAACCATTTTGGCGCCCAGTTTTTCGTGAATACTGCAAAAAGCTGTCTTTTTCATTATGATAGATTTAAAATTTCTGCCTGAGGCAAAAGTAGAAATTTATGCGTACGTAGCTGATATTTGCCATGAAAATTTTCAAGCGCCCCGGTTTACCCTCCGGCGCACTTAATTTTCGTACTTTTGAAGTCTAATATTCGAAGCATTATGACCTTTAATTTTAACCTGCCCCGTTGGATCATCTTCATTATTGATTTGGGGATCTGTTTTTTTTCCGTGGTACTGGCGTATATGCTGCGGTTTAATTTTAATATTCCGGATACCGATGCGGCAAGCATGCCCTATGTGGTGATGGCGGTTATGTTGCTGCGTGGATTAAGTTTTTTGCTGGCACGTACCTCGGCCGGTATTATTCGGTACACAAGTACCGGTGATGCCGTTCGCATCCTGGCCGTGACGCTGGGCGGCACCCTTGTGTTCAGCGGGGCAAACCTTATTACGTATTTTTTTGTCGACCGAATCTTTTATATGCCATGGTCAATTCTGATCATGGATTTTGTGTTTACGATGTTTCTGATGACAGGCTTTCGTTTGTTGGTAAAAGTTACTTTTATGGAGTTGAACAATCCTTCCCGCGAACGTAAATCGGTCATTATTTTTGGCGCCGGAGAGGCTGGTGTTACGGCCAAACGTGCTATTGACCGCGATGCCGGAACAAAGTACAAGGCCATTGCTTTTGTGGATGATGATGCGCGCAAAGCGGGCAAAAGTATTGAAGACGTTCGGATTTTTTCGGCTGACAAATTAAGCGAGCTGCTGGGAAATGATTCTGTAGACCACGTTATTTTGGCCGTTCAGAAGATTAAAAATTCGCGCAAACAGGAAATCATTGAACAATGCCTGGCGCATAATGTGAAAGTTCTGACGGTGCCGCCCATTGCCCGATGGATCAACGGTGAGCTCAGCTTCAAGCAAATCAAAAAGGTAAAAATTGAAGATTTACTTGAGCGGGATGAGATTCGCTTAAGCGAAGACGCTATCGGTCGTGAGATCGTGGGCCGCCGTGTGCTGATTACCGGTGCGGCCGGTTCCATCGGCAGCGAAATGGTTCGTCAAATTGCCAACTTTCATCCCGGAAAACTGATCCTTATCGATCAGGCTGAAACACCGCTCCACAACCTCGGACTCGAGATGGCAGAGCATTTCCGTCAGGTGGATTACGAGGTTATTATTTGCGACGTGAATCATGCTTTCCGCATGGAGAGCGTTTTTGAACATTTCCGTCCAGAGCTTATCTATCATGCAGCGGCCTATAAGCACGTGCCCATGATGGAAAACAATCCGGTGGAGGCCGTCATCTCGAATATCGGCGGAACACGCATTTTGGCCGATCTTGCGATGAAATACGGCGCACTGAAATTTGTGATGATCAGCACCGATAAGGCCGTGAACCCAACCAGTGTGATGGGGGCTTCAAAACGTATTGCTGAGATCTACACCCAATCACTGAATAGCCTGAAGAAGACCCGTTTCATCACCACCCGCTTTGGGAATGTTTTGGGTTCGAATGGTTCGGTTATTCCCCTTTTTAGAGAACAAATCGAGAAGGGAGGCCCCGTTACCATTACGCATCCGGATATTACCCGCTTTTTCATGACCATCCCCGAGGCGTGCCAGTTGGTACTGGAAGCATCGGCCATGGGACAGGGGGGCGAGATTTTCATTTTCGACATGGGAAAATCGGTGAAGATCGTAGACCTTGCAAAGAAAATGATCAAGCTTTCGCGCCTGGAATTGGGGAAGGATATTCAGATTGTTTACACCGGACTGCGGCCGGGTGAGAAGCTCTACGAAGAGCTACTGGCCGACAAGGAGAATACGATGCCCACGCACCATTCTCAGATTATGGTGGCTCGCGTGCGCGAATACGAACATGCTGTTATTGCGCGCGAAATTGAGGACTTGCTGCAGCTCATGCTAAGCCATGATAATTTCGCCATCGTTAAAAAAATGAAAGAAATTGTGCCTGAATATAAGTCGCAAAACAGCATCTTCGAGAAGTTGGATGCTACAGAAAAAATTTGAACGATCCATACCTAAAACTCAATACCATGATTACTCCGGCATCATTGACGCAAGCCTTTCCCGTCAAGGCTGACATCCCTGAGGAATTCAGGGTTGAGGTACTTCATCAACGGGAGTACCTCATCAATGGCGAAATCCGGCTTTGGCAAGGCGCACAGCAGGAAGTGTTGTCGCCCGTTTCGGTGCGCTCACCCGACGGACTTCGTCCGGTGGTGCTCGGTAGTTACCCCTTGCTTGGCGCCAACGAAGCACTGGAGGCCCTGGATGCGGCCTGTAAGGCCTATGATTTCGGAGCGGGCACCTGGCCCACAATGCTGGTGGAACAGCGTATTGACTGCGTGCTTGAATTTACCGTCCGGATGAAGGCGCAGCGAGCCTTGATGGTGAACCTGCTGATGTGGGAAATTGGTAAAAACTATGCGGACTCCTGCAAAGAGTTTGACCGGACGGTGGATTATATAATCGAAACCGTGAATGCCCTGAAGGATCTTGATCGTGTTTCATCACGCTTTGTTATTGAGCAGGGCATTATGGGTCAGATACGGCGGGCGCCCCTGGGGGTCGTGCTTTGCATGGGTCCTTTTAATTATCCGCTGAACGAAACGTTCACCACCTTGATTCCAGCGCTGATCATGGGCAATACGGCCATCTTTAAGCCGGCCAAGCACGGCGCACTTTTCTTTCAGCCCTTGCTGAAAGCGTTTCAGGAATCTTTCCCCCCGGGCGTGGTTAATACAATCTATGGCGATGGTCAGGTCGTTGTGGGGCCCCTTATGGAATCGGGGCGTATCGACGTGCTGGCCTTCATCGGATCGGCCCGGGTGGCTAATCTTCTGAATAAACAGCATCCCCGCCCAAACCGCCTTCGCTCGGTGCTGGGCCTCGGTGCGAAGAATCCGGGCATCATTCTTAATGATGCGGATCTTGATCTCGCCGTGAAAGAATGTGTGCTGGGTTCGCTTTCCTTTAACGGGCAGCGATGCACAGCCTTGAAAATCCTCTTTGTTCAGGAAGAAATTGCCCCCGCGTTTCTCGCGAAGTTTTCGGCCGCCGTCTCGGCCCTGAAAGTGGGCATGCCCTGGGAAAATGGCGTGCAGATTACGCCCTTGCCGGAGCAAAATAAAACGACGTATATGACGGAGTACATTCAGGATGCCGAAGCACACGGGGCCCGGGTGATCAATGACGCAGGGGGGGTACACAGCGAATCGCTGATGTTTCCGGCGGTGCTCTATCCCGTTACTTCGCAGATGAAACTATATACCGCCGAGCAGTTTGGGCCGGTAATTCCGGTGGTTCCCTTTCGTGACATTGCCGAACCTATCCGCTATATTATCGGATCCGACTACGGTCAGCAGGCGAGCATTTTCGGTAAAGACCCTGTTGTGATTGGACACTTAATTGACCCGCTTACCAATCAGGTTTGCCGTCTGAACATCAACAGCCAGTGTCAGCGAGGCCCCGATTCCTTTCCCTTTACGGGAAAGAAGGACTCCGCGGAAGGCACGTTGAGTGTCAGCGATGCCCTGCGCTGTTTTTCTATACGGACGCTGGTTGCGGCCAAAAATGAACCCCTGAACAAGGAAATCCTGACCCGCATCATTCGGGGACGCAGTTCCAATTTTTTAAACACCGATTATATTTTCTAAGGCGTGTTTTAAACACCGGCTATAAAACAAAGAGACTGCCTTTCAGCAGCCTCTTTTTTTTGTTTACGCCAAACGCAATGCATAGTAAGCCGGCGCCGGATCTTTATACTTTGAACTTATAGTTAACACAGGTCAATTCTTCATTCGCCTTAACGATTTTACTTTTAAGGTTCTTTTTAAAAGTGGTAACTTTCTTCAGCATCGCCTCATCGCCGGTGGCCAGGATTTGCATGGCCAGAATGGCGGCGTTGCGGGACCCGTTCACCGCCACGGTGGCTACGGGAATTCCCGGAGGCATTTGCAGCATGGATAAGATACTATCAAGGCCATTCAGGCTGGCTTTGATGGGAACACCGATGACTGGCAGCGGCGTCATGGCGGCTACCACGCCCGGAAGATGTGCGGCCATGCCGGCCCCGGCAATAATGACCTTAACCCCGCGTCCGTGGGCCCCCCGCGCAAAATCCATTACCTCATCCGGTGTCCGGTGGGCCGACAGGGCATTCATCTCAAAAGGAATTTCCATGTCGTCGAGAAATTTTGCAGCATCTTCCATAATTGGAAGATCAGAGGTGCTGCCCATGATGATACTTACAAGAGGAGTCATAAGTGTTGAGGTTTTGGTTTGATGTTTTCAGCCCCAAAAATAATTATTTTATCGCTTTGGGGACGATTAGGTTTCGTATATTCGCTGAATATTCTGAAATAATCCTGTAAAACTCCGGCAGATCATGCGTACCGTCACCCTGAAAGATAAAACTTTCGCATTATCCATACCTTCGGCCACGGTTCAAAAAGCAGTGGACGATCTGGCTCTTCGGCTTAATGAAGACCTGAAAGGGAAAATTCCCTTGTTTTTAGTCATCCTGAACGGTTCTTTTATGTTTGCCGCTGATCTGATGAAGCGGGTAAACCTGAATTGCGAAATTTCTTTCGTTAAATTGTCTTCCTACGCAGGCGCCCACACCACGGGCGAGGTTAAACAGCTGATTGGTCTCTCTGAAGATTTGAAAAACCGCGATGTCGTTATCCTTGAAGATATTATTGATTCAGGCATCACCATGGAGCATTTGCTGGAACAACTGAGCGAGAAGCAACCGGCCTCAGTGCGCATTGTGACTTTTCTTTTTAAGCCTGAGGCCTTTCAAAAAAGCTTTCCGGTCGATTATATCGGGCTGAGCATTCCCAACGATTTTATTGTCGGTTATGGCTTGGATTACGATGGCCTGGGCCGCAATCTTCCGGATATATACAAGATTGTGGAATCCTGATCCATCAATGAAATGCATGATGCGTCATGAATACGACTGATAAAACGGAATGTGCTAAAACAAATAAACCCCGGCTTAACAGAAAATCTTAGTGGTATGATGAATATTGTTATCTTCGGAGCGCCCGGTACGGGCAAGGGCACACAGTCGGCCCTGCTTATCGAAAAATACAAGATGCATCATCTTTCAACCGGCGATATGTTGCGTGCGGCCATCGCGGCAGGGACGCCCCTGGGTAATGAAGCAAAAAGACTGATAGACCAGGGTATGCTGGTTCCGGATGATGTTATCCTCCGCATGGTGGAAGATGTGGTACGTACCAGTGATGGATCCAATGGGTTTGTCTTTGACGGATTCCCGCGGACATTACCCCAGGCCTCTGCGCTGGACGCGATGCTGGAAGAACGTGGTGTTCCGATCAACAAAGTGATTGTATTGGCCGTGGATGAAAAAGAACTGCATCAACGTATTTTGCATCGTGCCCGTCTTTCAGGACGCTCCGACGATAACGAGGAAACCATTCGTAAACGGCTGGATGTTTATTATCAGCAAACGCATCCGCTGGTCGAGTACTATAAACAGCAGGGGAAGCTCAGCATTGTCGATGGCATGCATGAAATTGGTGAGGTCTTTCACCAGATATCGGAGGTGATTGATAGCATCAAAAAGTAAACGCACATATTTTTAAAGAAGGGAACGATCATGGGAAGTCCGAATTTTGTGGACTATGTTAAGATATTTTGCCGGTCCGGGAACGGTGGCGCGGGTTCTACGCATTTGCACCGTGCGAAATTTGTACCCAAAGGCGGCCCCGACGGCGGTGATGGCGGTCGGGGAGGCCATGTTATTCTGAAAGGAAATGCTCAGCTGTGGACCCTGTTGCACCTTCGCTACACCAAACACCTGATGGCGGAAGACGGTAAGTCCGGAAGTAAGCAACTGATGACGGGAGCGGATGGGAAGGATGTCGTCATCGAAGTCCCCCTGGGAACGATGGCTCGTTTTGCGGATACCGGGGAGTTGGCATGTGAAATAACCAGTGACGGTGAACAAAAGATTTTGCTCAAAGGGGGACGAGGTGGCCAGGGCAACAACCATTTTAAATCGGCAACCAACCAAACTCCGCGCTACGCGCAGCCGGGCGAAGAAGGAATTGAAGCCTGGTGCGTCCTCGAACTCAAAATCCTCGCCGATGTCGGTTTGGTGGGTTTCCCCAATGCCGGAAAATCTACCCTGCTGTCGGTACTTTCCGCGGCCAAACCCGAAATTGCTGATTACCCATTTACCACGCTGACGCCAAATCTCGGCGTGGTGAGCTACCGTGACGATCGTTCGTTCGTGATTGCCGATATTCCGGGCATTATTGAAGGGGCCAGTGAGGGCAAGGGTCTTGGATTACGCTTCCTGCGCCACATTGAGCGAAATGCCGTGTTGCTGTTTATGGTGCCGGTGGATAGTCCGGATATCGCGAAAGAGTATGATATTTTGCTTAATGAGCTGGAGAACTTTAACCCGGAATTATTGGATAAGCCCCGTCTGCTGGCGGTTACAAAAGCGGATATGCTCGACGACGAGATGATCACAAGCCTTAAAAAGGATCTTCCCCGCACGCTGCCGTCGGTCGTCATTTCTTCCGTTAGTGGAAAGGGATTGAACGATTTGAAGGATCTGCTGTGGAAATTGATGACGCAATAATAAAGAATTCGGCATGGAAACAATTATTCGCTGGGATCAGGAATTATTCTTGTGGCTGAACAGCCTGCATAACCCTTTCTTTGATGAACTGATGTGGTATGTTTCGCGCCCGATGACCTGGTTCCCCTTGTACCTCCTGCTGCTCTATCTGTGTATTCGTCATTTTCACATCCGGACCTTATATGTTCTTTTGGCGACAGCGATTCTCATCGCCATTACGGATGTTGTATCGGTACGTTTGTTTAAAGAAGTTTTTGAGCGCCTTCGTCCAACCCACGATCCGGCTATCCGTGACCATGTGCACATGGTTCGTGATTATGCAGGCGGAACCTATGGCTTTATCTCCTCGCACGCGGCGAATTATTTTGGGTTGGCCGGTTTTTTTTCCGTTCTCTTTCATAAAAAAGTCCGGAATTTCACCGTGGCGGTGATGCTTTGTGCGGCGCTGATTGCGTACAGCCGAATATACCTGGGCGTTCATTACCCGGGCGATGTACTTTGCGGTGCTGCGGTAGGAGCGGGGATCGGACTTTCGCTCGGCAGTGCTTTCCGCTACCTTGATCGTAGGGTGATGCAAGCCAGATCTGACAAGAATTCAAATAACGACCCATCAAAATCCTAATTTATGCCACGAACCAATCCCATTTTCGATCACGATGAACTGGAGCGCATTATTCAGCGCTGTGAGGTTTGCTATGTAGGTATGGCCGATTCCAACGCTCAGCCCTATGTATTGCCATTCAACTTTGCTTTTGCCGACAATGTGGTATACCTGCATTCGGCGCAGGAAGGAACCAAAATGGATATCTTGCGCGCCCATCCGGGTGTGTGTATCGCCTTCAGCACGGATCATCAGTTGCGGCATTCCCACGAAGAGGTGGCTTGTTCCTATGGGATGAAGTACCGAAGCGTGTTGGTGCATGGAAGTGTTGAATTTATTGATGATTTTGAAGAGAAACAACGGGTGTTGAATCTCATAATGAAAAAGTACGTGGGACGTGAATTCACGTTTGGTGCACCTTCTGTTAATGAAGTCTGTGTGTATAGAGTGCCGGTGGGTCGTATTACCGGTCGTCAGTCGGGCTATTGAAAAGGATGAAGCAAAAGAAGTATAAACACATTATTTTTGATCTGGATCGCACCTTGTGGGATTTTGATGCCAATTCAGCGGAAGCCTTGCACCTGATCTTTGATGGCCGATCGCTGCAATCCAGGGGTGTGCCCGGGCTGGATGTGTTTTTGAAAACCTACCACCAAATCAACGATGGTTTATGGGATGATTACCGTAAAGGAAAAACAAGCCGGGAATCCCTGTCGCTGAATCGGTTTTTGTACACCCTGCGGGCTTTTGGTGTGGATGATGTGCAGCTGGCTTCAGAAATCGCGGAGGAGTATGTTAAGCGTACTTCAGAAATGACCAAACTGTTTCCGTACACGCATGAAGCCCTTTCTTACCTCCGCCCACATTATGCACTGCATGTTTTGACCAATGGCTTTTCGGATGTTCAGTACAAAAAACTCGATCGTTCGGGATTACGTGATTATTTCACGCACATCATTACCTCGGAAGAAGCGGGTGCCATGAAGCCTTCGCCTTATATTTTCAAGTATGCACTTCAGAAAATCAAAGCGGGTTCGGTCGATTGCCTGATGGTGGGCGATGATCCGGATGTGGACCTGCGGGGTGCGCGCAATTGCGGGATGGACCAAATGTTTGTTAACCGTGATGTGCCGTGCAATGGTGAGGAGTTTACCTTCGAAATCAGGCATCTGTCGCAGATTCCGGAGTACCTGTAAGCCTAGTGAAGCTTTGCAATGGTCGAGATCCGGCCGCGCACTTTGTCGCCAAGGTTTACCATTAATTCTGCATCCCGCGGCAAGAACAAATCCACCCGGCTTCCAAACTTAATAAAACCAACCTCATCACCCTGGGTGATGGCTTTTCCTTCTTCCGCGTAGCATACAATACGGCGGGCCACCATGCCGGCAATCTGACGGAGCAGTATTTTCCGGCCTTTGAGGTCTTCCACAACAACCGAGGTGCGCTCATTCTCGGTGGAGGATTTCGGGTGGTGGGCGATGAGATAGGATCCGGGATGGTATTTATAGTAGGCTACCTTGCCCGAGACAGGATACCAGTTAATGTGTACGTTGTGGATGGACATAAAAACAGAAACCTGAATGCGCCGGTCGTGAAAGTATTCGGGTTCTTCCACTTCTTCAATGGCTACGACCACCCCATCGGCGGCGCTCAGTACTTCGTTTTCCCCGGGATTGATCCCGCGGCCGGGCTTGCGGAAAAAGCGGAGGATGAGAACCAGTATCACTAAACAAAAAATCCAGAAGGGGATGTGCAGCCACAGGTTCATGGGCATGAAGAAGATGACAATGAGGTTTGCCAAGGCCAGTAGTGACAAGGTGATGAGAATTATCCGGATTCCTTCGCGATGAAATTTCAGTGGCATGAGGAGATAAAGTTAAGGTAAATAAAAACGAAAGGAGCGCTGAGAAATACACTGTCGAAGCGATCCATGAATCCACCGTGGCCGGGTAGCATGTGGCCGGAATCTTTTACGCCGACACTTCGTTTCAGCAGGGATTCCGCCAGATCGCCGAGGGTGCCGGCAACAATGATTATCGCCGCCATCCCCATCCATTGCAGGCTGGAGAGTTCGGTAAAAAAGAGGGAAAGAAACCAGGCCATGGCGAGTGCGAAAAGGCCGCCAATGATGCTGCCTTCCCAGGATTTTTTTGGCGAAATGCGTTCAAACAAGCGATGTTTGCCGAAGGCCCACCCGCCCAGGTAGGCCATGGTGTCGCCGGTCCAGATCAGAATGAAAAATCCTAGCAACAGGTAAGGGGTTGAGAGTTCACTCTGCTGCGGGTCGCGGAAGAAGAAGGAGAGACTCGCCATCGGCGCTGCGATGTAGATGAGTGGCAGCAATGTGAGCGCGACGTTGATGAAAGCTTGGGCTTGCTTGCGGTATAATTCGATGATGAAGGGCAGGAAGATCAGGGGAAATACAAGCAGGGCAATAGGGAGGGGGATGAGGTTCAGGGCAAGCGATATAGCAGCCAGATATAGAAGAGTACACAGAATCATCCCTGCTATAAGCTGGGGTCGGTATTCCGAAGAACGGAACATGCGGTAAAACTCAAACACAGAAATCAGGGTAAAAACCAGGAACAAGCCCGCGAAGGACAACGGATTCCAGAGTGCGGAACCAATAATCAGGGCAACGAAAAGAGCGCCAGTAACTGTGCGGATGATCAGGTTTTTCACGAGAGCAGCATTAAGGTTTTTCGACCAGGAAAACGTAGAGGTCGCGAGGGCCGTGGGCTCCCATGACCAATGTTTTTTCAATATCGGCCGTACGGCTGGGGCCTGAAATCACGCTGATGGACGACGGCATCGCGTTTCCGTATCGCTCTTTCATCCCGCTTAATGCGTCCGCCAGATCGGGAACAATCTGATCAGTATAGGCGTGCACCATATGTACTTCCGGGTATACCACCATGCGTCGTCCGGAGGCCTGGCGTGATGAAACCATGACGCTGCCCAGCCGGGCCACCAAAAACTCGCAGGAACCAAGTCCGGCACGGGCGTTCAAAAGATCCTCTTCCTGAAACGAAGACGGAATGGAGCCTTCGTCCAGGAGCTTGCGAAGTGCAGGTTCGGTACAAAAAATATCTTTCAGCCCGTGCGATTCCATCACCGCTTTCAGGTTCAGCAGAAACTCACGGTTATCTTCACAAAACACGAACTTGCCGGCAATGCGGGTAAACTCCTGTGCAAACGCCAGGTCAGGACTTTCCGTCGATTCCTGGAATACCGGGCTTGTAAAGTCAATGGCGGTATAGGGGTTTTCGCTCTTGCTAATGCTGGCGTTCCTGATTTTTTTCAGAATTTTTTCACGACTTGTGCTTTCATCCATAATCTGAAGAGCTTAGCTGTTAAGCGTTTTCAGGCGGTATGCCCGGGTTGTCGGAATCAGGTTCCGCTTCGTGATTTCCGTTTAATTGAGGTTCGTCGGCAGGGTTGAGCGCATTTTTCTTTTCTTCATTATCACGGCGAACCTGTGAAGCGGTTCCGAATTTGCCCACCTGGCTGGAGATCTCGTCGGCATGGATATCGTTCCACTCACGTTTGCCAAAAATGGCTTCCACGTCTTCACGGAAGATAACTTCTTTTTCCAGCAACAACTCAGCTAACTGACGCACTTTATCTTGATTGGCCAGGATGATCTCTTTCGCCCGCAGATAAGCTTTTTCAATTAGTTTGCTGATTTCCGCATCGATGGTTTCCGCGGTTTTTTCACTGTAGGGTTTCTGCAACGAATATTCCTGCTGGCCGCTGGAGTCGTAGAAACTGATGTTGCCGATTTTTTCGTTAAGCCCGTAGTACACCGTCATCGCGTAGGCGGTTTTAGTGGTACGCTCCAAATCGTTCAGGGCGCCGGTGGAGATTTTGCCGAAATTAACTTCTTCGGAAGCGCGACCGGCGAGGGTTGCGGTTATTTCATCGAACATCTGTTCCATGGTGGTTATCTGTCGTTCTTCCGGCAGGTACCAGGCGGCGCCGAGGGATTTTCCACGTGGTACAATGGTCACTTTCACCAGCGGAGAAGCGTAGCGTACAAGCCAGGAAACCGATGCATGCCCGGCTTCGTGGTAGGCGATCACCCTTTTTTCTTCCTGGGAGATCAGCTTGTTGCGCTTTTCCAGGCCGCCAATGATACGGTCGATGGCGTCGATAAAATCCTGTTTTCCGATGCTGCCCTTGTTTTTTCTGGCCGCGATGAGCGCGGACTCGTTGCACACGTTGGCGATATCGGCCCCGGAGAAACCGGGTGTTTGGCGCGATAAAAACTCAACATCGACATCCGCTTCATTGTATTTCAAGGGGCGCATATGGACTTTGAAAATGGCTTTTCGTTCCTCAAGATCGGGGAGTTCAACATGGATCTGACGGTCGAAACGGCCGGCGCGCAGCAGGGCACGGTCAAGGATATCAGCGCGGTTCGTAGCCGCCAGGATGATGACCCCCTGGTTGCTGCTAAAGCCATCCATTTCGGTGAGCAACTGATTGAGGGTGTTCTCCCGCTCATCGTTCGCGCCAGTGAAGGCGTTTTTCCCGCGGGCACGCCCGATGGCGTCAATTTCGTCAATGAAAATAATACAGGGGGCTTTCTCTTTGGCTTGCTTGAAGAGGTCGCGAACACGCGAGGCGCCAACGCCCACAAACATTTCTACGAAGTCGGATCCCGAAAGGGAAAAGAACGGCACCTTGGCTTCGCCGGCAACGGCCTTTGCCAGTAGGGTTTTACCGGTACCCGGAGGGCCAACCAACAGCGCTCCTTTGGGAATCTTCCCGCCCAGGGTGGTGTATTTTTTGGGATCTTTCAGGAATTCCACAATCTCCATTACCTCAACCTTTGCCTCTTCCAGCCCGGCAACATCGTTGAAATTGATGGATACACTCGTGTTTTTATCGAAGAGTTGTGCGCGGCTTTTGCCCACGTTGAAAATCTGTCCGCCACCGGAGCCTTTGCCCATCATCCGCATCATCACCAGCCAAAAAATTACCAGCAGGACGATGGGGATCACCCAACTTAGAATCTCACCACCCCAGTTGGTTTCGGTTGCGTAGGAAATATCAATTTGTTGGTGCGATTTGATGATCTCTTCCTTTTCCTTCAGCGTCTTACCAATGGTGTCAGCCTGCAGAATCTTTTGCTCAGCGCTGCGGATTTTTTCCTCGAAGTTATCGACCGAGCCTACCTCGAAGGTGTAATGAGGCCCCTCGTTAATCTTACCGCCTAGTCCTTGTGATTGGAAATCTTTGTATGTCGTATCGGCGAGGATCTTGTCTTTTTTGATGTAAATCCGTGCATGTTCTTTATTAATAACGACGACTTTTTCGACGTCTTTCTTCACCAGCATTTTTTCAAATTGCCCCCAGGTGGTTTCTTTCATCGTGCCGCCCCACTGGTCGCTGAAAAAGTTTATGCCAATGAAAACGAGGGCTAGAATCCCGTATATCCAATAAAAATTGAATTTACGTTTGGGATTTGTTCCGGGCATTCCGGGTTTATTTGAGAATGGATTATTGGGTTGATTGGCCATTTCTGGAGAATTGTTTGATAGGTACTAGTCTTCGGAAGCGATGCGTTTTACGTCGGCATCAGCCCAGAGTTTTTCAAGCTGATAAAAGGTTCGGGTTTCGGGTTGAAAGATATGCGCAACAACATCAACATAGTCCAGAAGTATCCACTCGGCATTTTCAAATCCTTCCCGATGCCAGGGTTTTTCTTTAGTTTTAACACGAACAGCCTCTTCAACTTCATCCGCGATCGACTCTACCTGTGTGCGCGAAGTGCCGTGGCAGATGATGAAATATTTACATATGCTGTTCGGGATGGCAGACAGGTCCATACTCACAATCTCTTTTGCTTTGCTGTTCTGCATTCCGCTTATAATTAAATCGGCCAGTTTGCGGGATTGCGCGCTTGTTTTTTTTACGGGCATTCGGTTTTTATTGGTTCGGAACGCAAAATTAATCATTTTTGCAAAAGAATTGGCGGTTTTACTATCAATTATGTAAATGAAAATCACCGGACTTCATCTTATCCATCTGCCCTTGACAGATTCAACCCAGGCTTACCTTAAAGGCTTGCTGGACGCTGGAAGCATTGCAGAGGGAACCCTGGTATGGGCGGATCAGCAAAGCGCGGGTCGTGGAAATGGCGGTAATCACTGGCAAAGTGAGCCCGGTAAAAATTTGCTGTTCAGTTTTGTACGTTATCCGTCTTTGCTCAACGCCGCCGATTTTTTCCTGCTTAGCAAAGTCGTGGCGCTGGCTGTCCGGGATGTGGTTCAGTCGTATGTTACCACGGCGGAGGTAAAAGTAAAGTGGCCGAATGATATTTACGTTGATGACCGGAAAGTGGCCGGTATTCTGATCGAAAATGCCCTGATGGGGGATCGTTTTCGGTATAGCATTGCCGGGATTGGTTTGAATGTGAACCAGACCTTGTTTCCGGAAGCCGTGCCCAATCCCGTTTCCCTGAAAATGCTCACGGGGATGGATCTCCCTTTGAACAAAGTGCTGGAGGATTTGTGTGAGCGCCTGGATTTCCGCTACGCGCAGTTAAAACAACGTCGATTATTAAATCGTGAGTTTGATGCCGTTTTGTACCGAAAGGGACAATGGGCGGCTTACCTCTACCAGGGAAGGCAAATAGAGGCTAAGATCACCGGCTTGTCCAGACAGGGATTTTTGCGGTTGAAGGTGCTCCGGGGTGCCCGGATCGAATGCGGTATGAAAGAGATCACGTATGTCATTCCTCTCCCAAAGCAGACCCAATGACAACAAACACAGGCTGTTACCGGCAATCAGGACAAGGAGATGACAGTCCGCTTCCGCGGATATGGCTTCAGTCGGCCGTCCTTGGCGCTCTTTGGGCCTCCTCGGAGATTATTCTGGGGAGCTTCTTTCATGCATTGCATCTTCCGCTGCGCAGTATGATCCTGGCTGCCATTGGCGTGGCTCTGATGGTGGCTGTGGGGCGACGCTGGTCGGCCAGGGGCTTATTTTGGCGGGCCGGACTTATATGTGCCCTGATGAAATCCCTCTCGCCGGCCGGACTTATCCTGAGTCCGATGGTGGCCATTCTTGCGCAGGGCTTTATGATGGAGTTAGGGACCCGTTCACTCGGCCGGAATTTTTCGGGCTTCCTCACGGGCGGAATTTTGGCGCTATGCTGGAATTTGTTGCAATTGCTGGGGTTTTACGTAATCCTGTACGGATGGAATATCGTACTTATTTATCAAAAAATATATCAGTTGTCCTCTTCTATTGTTCATCTTCCGACAGGCCATTATTGGTTACCCGTGTACATAGCGCTGGGGGCGCACGTGGTTTTGGGTGCTACGGCAGCGATGATCGGCTATGCGCTCTCGGCGGGCAAAAGTCGTGAGGATTACGCGGGGGCGTCCATGAAGACCAACGAAGTCAAGGCGCTGATGCAGCGAGTTCAGCAGCCAACGCCACGTTCGTTGTGGATGTTGATACTAAATCTGCTTTTTTTCTGTGCTTTTTTTGTGACCCTTTTCCTCGTCCGGTTTCCGTACAATGTTCTGCTTGTATTGCCATTGCCGGTGTTCTGGATCATCCGTTACCGGCAAAGTCTTAATGTACTCCGTAAACCCCTGTTCTGGATAATTTTTCTGTTGCTCACCTTGTTAAGCGCATTGCTAATCCAGCAGGCACAACAGCCGGGTGTTTTCTCGCCAGATGGTCTGTGGGCCGGGCTTCTCATGAACTTCCGTGCGGTCAATCTTCTCATTGGATTATCGGTTATTGGCTACGAACTTTCCAATCCGGCTATACGTGACATGCTTCGTGGGAAACGGGCACAGTACCTCTTACTTTCATTGGAAGCAGCCAGCAAGGCCTTGCCCGTAATTATTTCCAACCTCCCTCCCGCGAAGGATTGCCTGAAAAGGCCGCGCTTTTTGTTTGTTTATCTGGTGCATCGCACGGAACACTGGTTGCGTGAGTTGGAGGTGGCGCAAACGCCCCATCCCGGGCTTGTTCTGTTGAGCGGTGCGGTGCATGAAGGGAAAACGACCCGACTTCTCGAAGTGGTGGATTTATTGAAGAACTCGGGATATTCGGTGGGTGGTTTTTACAGCCGGGCCGTCCTTGAGGGTGGTGCCCGGACAGGTTACGATATTTGCGATTTTTCCCGTACTATCTGTCAAACCCTTAGTCGCCGTAAGGGGCAAGGATTATGGCGCATTGGCGACTATGAAGTGACGGAAGAGGGCTACCGGACCGGGCAGCAACTCTTGCAGCAGGCAGCACTGAATCCCACGGGTTTGTGTGTTATCGATGAAATCGGACCCTGGGAACTGGCCGGAAACGGCTGGGCGTCAAATCTGCCCGAACTACTCGAAAATCGTGTCCCTATGATTTGGGTGGTGCGCAAAAGCATACTGGAAGCGGTGGTCGCCAAATGGAACCTCCAGCAACCATTGGTGCTGGAGGTTTCAGTTGATTCGGCTCAACAGGCCGTTCAGAAGATTTTAGCGTACCACGCAACTATTTTGACGGCGGAAGCAGATTGAGTTCCTGCATGCATTGCACGATCAAACGGAAGGTGCGGTCGATGTCCTGATCAAGACCTACGGAGAAGCGAATAGTGCCTGCCGACATACCCATCTCTTTTTGAGTTTCCTCGGGAACTTCGGAAGATGTTGATTTTCCGGAATTGCTGAACAGGGTTTTAAAATAGCCCAAACTTACGGCGAGATAACCCACTCCGCGTACTTCCATAAGTTCCATCAGAGCCGCGGCATTTTCCGCGGTCTGCATATCAATGCTGAACATACCACCGTATCCGAAGGCCGGATTCATGATCTTCGAAAGTGTCAGGTGGCCGGGGTGCTTTGCAAGGCCGGGGTAATTGATTTTCACACCCATGGCATCGAGCTTTTGGGCCAGATACTGTGCATTAAAACTATGCTGTTTCATGCGAATGTGCAGGGTGTGCAGGTTTTTCAGGATGGAGGAGGAGCGCATGGGGTCCAGTACCGGGCCCAGGAGCATAGCCGAGCCATCGATCACACTGCTAAGGGCGTTAATGAATTCCAGCGGACCGCAAATGGCGCCGGCTACACAATCATTTTTTCCGTTGATGAATTTCGTAAGACTGTACACCACGATATGAGCGCCAAGCAAGACCGGGGAGACCATCATTGGCGTGAAGGTGTTGTCTACGACCAGTTTTAGCTTGTTTTTGTTGGCGATGGCCGCCAGCGCTGGGATGTCCGAGATCTGCAACATGGGGTTGGTCATGGTCTCGGTGTAAATCATCTTTGTTTCCGGTCGGATCGCCTTCTCGACGGCGGCCAGATTCGTTATGTCAACAAAAGTAACATCAATATTAAATTTAGGAAGGTAGTTCTTCATGAAAGCGAAACTTCCCCCGTAAACGGTTTGGCTGGCAACAATGTGATCGCCGGCGGAACAAATTTGCAGCATCGCACAGGTAATGGCCGCCATGCCGGAGCCAGTGACCCACGCTGCTTCTGTGTTTTCCATGGCGGCCAGGGCGTCGGCCAGGTACTTATTGCTGGGATTCCAATGACGTGAGTAAAGAAAACAGCCTTCGGCATTTCCTTCAAAAGTGTCTGTCATCGTTTGCGCCTGCATGAAAGTATAGGTCGCGGAGTCGGTGATGGAAGGGTTTACCCCGCCAAATTCCCCGAATTGCAACAGATCCTGCACGCGGGAGGCGGGATCGTTGGCTTTAGTGTTGTTGTTTTCCTTGGATTCCATATTTGTTTAAATTGATGATACAAAAATATCATACTGATAGAAAAACGGATTTAAAAATCTATTAATGTTGCTAAATAGTCTTCAAAAAAGAAAAATCGTAAGTAAAAGAATGTAATTTTGTAAAAAATGACACAAAACCACTAAGAAAATGACCAACAACTTACATCTTGATACCTTAGACCGTAAAATTCTGGCTTATCTGATTGCTAATGCACGCATCCCATTTCTGGAGGTGGCACGGAAGTGCCGGGTCTCCGGGGCGGCCATTCATCAACGTATGCGCGCAATGGCCGAAACAGGCGTTATCAGTGGGTCTCAGTTTTTGCTTAATCCGAAGGCACTGGGCTACCAGACCTGCGCTTTTATCGGGATACAGGTGCATCTGCGAACCACCAAGTCGCACCTTGAGGTGTTTGAAAAAATCAAACAGGTTGAGGAGGTCGTGGAATGTCATCATATTTCCGGGAAATACTCCTTGCTGATCAAAATGTACGCCCGTGACAACGAACACCTGAAGAACCTGATCATTGAGAAAATTCAATCCATTCCGGAAGTAACCTTCACCGAGACTTTCGTAGCTCTTCAGGAAGGTTTTAACCGACAGGTTCCGGTAGCGGCCCGGAGCTGAAGGTATCCGGGCGCGCGGAACGGCCGAAACTTTGTTTCGATTTTTTTATCAAGGCCCATCTGAAAGAATTTGATTTACTTTGCATCATAATCATTAATTTATCGTCATGATAAAAGGAGCATATACATTACTGATCACCCCATTCCGGCCCGACCTCAGCCTGGATGAAGAAGGGTTGAAATTGTTGGTCGAGCGTCAGCTTGAATCCGGGATCGAAGGCATCGCCCCCCTGGGCGTGACCGGGGAGAATACCCTGATGACAGATGAGGAGGTGCTGAAAGTGGTCGAGATTATTTGCCGTACGGCGAATGGCCGGGCAAAAATTGTCCCTGATGCCTGTTCCACAAGTTTATGGGAGGCTACCGAAAGGGTGAAGAAATTTGCGGACCTCGGGGCCGATTATATTTCGGTTTTCACCCCTTATTTTGTGCTGCCTAAGCCGGATGGACTGATCGATTTTTACACGAAACTGGCGGATGCCTCGCCCGTTCCTATCATCCTTCATAATGCCCCGGAGCGCACCGGTGTGGAATTGCTGCCCGATACGACGGCTTTCCTGGCTAAGCATCCGAATATCATAGGTATCAAAGACGGCAACAAGAAATTGGATCATCTGGCTAAACTGCTGCAGCTTACCCGAAATGAAGATTTCCTGGTGTTTACAGGCAAGGATACCACGGCCTATCCGCTCATTTCCTTTGGTGGTGCGGGAACATTTACCGTGGCTGGCAATGCGATTCCCGGGGTGATGAAAAAGCTCACGTCCCTGGCCCTGGCAGGGAAACTTGATGAGGCCCGCCAGCTGCATTACGAATATTATACGTTGTTTGAGGCCTTCCGCTTTGAGTCGAATCCTATGGCTGCCAAGATGGCGCTGAACCTGATGGGCCTGCCGGCTGGGGGACATCGCTCTCCGCTTACGCCCCTCAGTGAAGGGAAAACAAAAATTCTAAAGGAAATTCTTCAGCAAAAGGGCTTACTATGAAACAGGTTCGATTAAAAGGCCCGGCTACAACAGCCAACGTTGGGCCTGGTTATGATATTTTTGCCATGGCCATGAACGAACCGGCCGATGAATTTGTACTGGCCCTGAATGAAACAGGTGGTATTACAATTTCAATTGAGGGTGATCAGCAGAACATTCCCGTAACGATTGAGGATAACTCGGCGGGCCTCGCACTGCGCGAATTTAAGGCCCGGAAAAAGCTGGCTAACGGATTTGATCTGACCATTATAAAAAAGATGCCCAGTGGTGGAGGTCTTGGAACCACCGGGGCTTCAGCCGCGGCGGCGGTGGTGGGTGCCGATTACCTGTGCGGACTTCACCTGGGTGCCAACGAGCTTATTGATATCGCACGGATGGGCGAGGTGGCCTCCGGAGGTTCACCCCACGCCGATAATGTAGCCGCCGCAATCCTGGGCGGTTTCGTGCTGGTGAAAAGCTACAACCCCATCGATGTGTTGCGACTTGAAATACCGGAAATGCCTATCGTTTTGGGTGTAATCCGAAAGAGTCAGCGCACCACACGAGGTTTCATTACTTACGAAATCGGGCAGGAGAAGCTGAAGGAGCAAATGGCCCGTTGTGCACGTGTAATCCATGCTATTCATAGCCGCGATATAAAGGAATTTGGGGCCGCCATTAGCGTTGATTATATTGCTGAACCCGTTCGTGGGGCGGCCATCCCAAATTACCAGGAAATTAAGCAGGAAATCATACAGGCCGGCGCTTATGGCTTCAATATAAGCGGTGGCGGATCCAGCGTATTCGCGGTTTGCCCTGCCGAAAAGCAGGAGGCGATTGCACGCATCATGGAAGATGGTTTTCGCGATAATCCACACTTTGTTAAGGTTATCCGGACCCACACGAGCAACCAGGGCGTGCAGGTTATCGCCTGATTCTACCCTGCTGCTCAGGCACTGAGGGCGTACGGGCGCAGGACCTGGATCCAGCGTTCGGCTCGCTTTTCGAGAAGGGTGGTCATTGCATCGCTTTCGCCAGTTCTTCGTGTTCGGCCGATGGCCATGATAAATCGTGTCCGGTAATCCTCGTGAATTATGCGTGGTTCGGCCAGCAGCCATCGGGATGATAACGGAAGCTTCTGAACACTATCCGGCTGATAAGCCTTGCCCGCAGCGGGCATTTCTTCCGACAAGCTTTCCAGTATTTCAGGGAAGGAACTACAGCGAATGTAACCTTGCAGACTGCCTCCCTCATGGGATGGCTGCGTCCTTTTATAATGAATGAGATAGGAGTCTGCTGAGGAATCGTGAAATATGGTAAACCTGATTTCCGGTGTGGCGATCTCAGCTACGCTGCGACCCGATCCTGTATTGAAATCAAGCAAGCTGCGCAAGGCGGGGTGCGCGAAAAATGTGGGCTCTGTAAAATGGGTGGACGTCTTCATATTCGTACGTTTAAGTTTAATATTTTGTTCGTTTCGAATACAAAGATGCCCTGTCACTACGACAAAAAATGACGCGGTAAAAAAAAGAAAACAAAATAATTTCAGGAGTCGAGCCAATCTTTAAAGCCTGTTATCCTGTCGATGCTCACGAAGATTTCGCTATCAGCGGCAGGTTGCAGCTCAACCTTAAGCCTTCGTTTCGGATAAACGATCACGTTGTGGATGCTATTGAGGCTGATAAGGTATTGCCGGTTAATCCGGAAAAAATCGTGTGGATCGAGCTGGCCGCTAAGTTGATCAAGGCTTTGGTCGACCGGATATTCGTTTTTATTGACCAGCATCACGAAGGTGATGTTATCGCGGCTGTAGAAGTAGGCCACCTCTTTGACCAGAAAGGTTTTTAACTTATTGCCAATTTGAATGGAGAAGCGTTTTCTGTAGTCCGGTTTTTCCTGTTGAAGGGATTTATAGATAGCGTTAATGTCGATGGGCGTAAGTTGTTTCCATTCCAGGTATTTGCGGAGAGCGGCCTCGAGCTCAGATTGTATAATCGGTTTCAGCAGATAGTCAATGCTCTTTAGTTTGAAGGCGCGTATGGCGTATTCGTCGAAGGCGGTGGTAAAGATAATGGGGGCCTTGACATCCACGTTTTCGAAGATTTTAAAACTGAGGTTGTCTTCCAGGTGGATGTCGAGAAAAATAAGGTCGGGAGAGGGGTTTTCACTAAAGTACTTTACTGCTTGCTCCACGGAGGCTATGATGGCAACAACGTTGATCGCGGGATCGAAGCGGTGAATCATCCGGTCGAGGTGATTCGCGGCCAGTTTTTCGTCTTCAATGATGACAATATCCATAGTTTGTGCAGCTATAATAATGGAATTTTTGCAATAAACAGATGGTTCTCCAGGCCGAACACCGGTTCTTTGGTCGTGAAGAAACTATAGCGATTCGCAATGTTACTAAGTCCAACCCCGGTAGATTCCAGGTTGTTTTCGCGGGGCTGATAGTTATTTTGAATATGGAGGAAGTTTTGTTCGTCAACAAAGATATCAATAATCAGGGGCGATTTCAGCGAAAAGGTGTTGTGTTTAATGGCGTTTTCAATCAGAATCTGAATCGCCAGGGGCGGCACCTTAAAGGGCAGGCAGGCTTCTGGTATTGAAACATGAAACAATACTTTTTCTTCAAAACGAATTCTGAGCAGGAAGCAATACGACTGCAGAAAATCCAATTCGCTGGCCAGGGTAACCAAATCATCCGCTTCATGCTCCAGTACGTAGCGGTAAATTTTCGACAGATTGCCGGTGAATTCTTCGGCAAGTTCGGGATTTACGCTGATCAGCGAGGACAGGATGTTCAGGCTGTTGAAGAGGAAGTGAGGATTAACCTGCTTTTTAAGAGTGTCGAACTGAGATTGCAAATTTTCTTTTTGCAGGCGTAGTAGTTCGCTTTTTTTGGTCTGGAGTTCCGAGAAGTAGGTTTGCATCTGCTCCAGGGTGTGGGAGTAGTTTTCTTCCAGCACAGCATAGGATCGTTCGAGTTCCTGGCGTAATCTTTTCTTTTCCGTTAGATCGTGAACGATCGAAATGGCCAGATCTTCCTGGTTTACATGGAAAACATTGCCCATGATCTCAACCGTAAGCAAGGTGCCGTCCTTACATTTATGTATGCGCTCAGGAATGGAAACATATCCCTTGTTGTTTTTTAATATTTCCTGGGATGCTTCTGGTTCGCCGGAAATGTCGGGATTTTTCAGCTGAAGAAATTCCTGCCGCGTGTAACCATAGAGTTTACAGGCAGCGTCGTTTACATCAACAAATTCACCCGTTTCGTAGCGCATGATCATGATGGCGTCTCCCGCCAGATTGAAAATGGTGCGGTACCGCTCCTCACTTTCGATGAGCGCTTGCTGAGCCAAAACCCGCTCCGATAAATCGCGAATCATGATCAGAGAGTGTGGTTTGCCTTGAAAGTCAACGGTTGAGCTATTTATTTCCAGTTGAAGCAGATGTCCTGTCTTTGTACGACCGGTAACTCCATAAATTGCATTAAAGCGGTTGCCCTGCATGCGTCGCTCATTCATGGAATTGATTTTTTCGTGGTCCTCCGGGCTCACCAAATCATACATGGTTTTTTCCCGGAGTTCGTCCCTGGAGTAGCCGGTCATTTCAACGAAGGCCTGGTTGAAAAAGACCATATTACCGTTTCGGGATATAACAATACCTTCGGAGGCAAGTTCGATCAGGCTTCGATACTTCGATTCGGATTCGGCCAGAATTCGCTGATTGAAAAAAATGTCGGCGGTGTTTTTATTGCTCAGGATAGCTTGCAGCGATCCAATAAAGAAAGTAAAAAGAGGGGCGAATAGCTGAAATGCGGTTTCTGTGACAAGCGACTCAAACCGATCCGTGGCGAAGAAGCCGGCAAAATGCAGAAGAAGAAAGAGAAATCCATTGAATAGAAGTGCGCGGTAACTAAAGGGGATAAAGATGAACCAGACAATCATGGTCAGGCTGACCGAATACCAGTATGGGCTGTGAAAACCACCGGTAAGGACAATTTGGGTGGTCAGGTAGATCATACAAATGTAGAAGCCGACGATTACGTGGGTTCGCAGCCTGCGTGCATGGTGGGTGCTGTAGGCCAGAGCGAGATTGAGAACGGCCAGGGCACCGGCCCCGATCCGGATCCACAAACTAAGGATGTCCTCATCGTAAAGCAGGCTATCAACAATATAGAAGGCAAATACAACAAGCTCTGCAACGATCGTCAGCACCATGAGCGTTTTCCTCAGGTCGCGCTGACGGTACTTCAGGTATTCCTCGTCGCGGTTGTACTTGTCAAGCTGTTGGAAAAGCTGTTTAATTCCAAAGGTCAGGTTCATGCCCGGATTTTTCGCGGTAAAGATACGCAATTCCGGTCTTGATTCCGGCGGGAAGATTAGCAGTAACAGCCAGGAATGTCCGGGTCTTAATTATACACCATGGCTGAGGGTGCATAGCTCATGGACTTGGCCGTTGTTGGTTCGCACGTTCGGGCATTGGCCGGAGCGGGTGTAAGTGCAAGTGCATGCATGATGACGCATTTCCCACTAATGATGTTGTATCCGGGGAGTTCGGCAAGGTGCAAGGCTTCCGGGCTTTCGGATCCTCGTTGGATCCAGATATTGCGGATTCCTTTTTTCATGGCTTGTAATACCATACTTGCCGTATCTACCGGGTGCGTGAAAAGGATGAGCCCGTTAACGTCCTCGGGTAGCGCCGCGATGTTCCGGTAGCAGTGTTCGTTATAAATACTATCGGCGTAAGGGTTGATGGGAAGGAGGCATGGGAGGGCTTTTTCGCTAAGCGTTTTAAACGCCAGAAAGCCGAATTTAAGCGGGCTTCGCGAGACCCCCGCTACGGCAATGGGGCCTTGGGCGAAGAAGCGCCGGATTTGTGTACGTGTGTCCATATGCTAATTGTTTAGGGGTTTGGGTCAACATGATCGTAGGTCTTTTTTCGGTTGGCTAACAAAGATAAGTTAAGAGATCCTTAAATCCAAATATCAAATGTTAAATTTGTTAATAATCAATAAAACAGAGTGTTACATGGTTGAAAAATATACGAAAGGGAGTAACATTTTTTTGGAATTAATAATACATTTGCAACCTCATATTAACAAACCTCTGTACTGTGAATTCAGCCATTTTGTATGCCGTTATCGCCCTCTGTGGTACGGCCATTTTCTTTGCCTTTATTATCTTCTTTGTCGAGAAGAAATTTAAGGTGGTGGAAGATCCCCTGATTGATGATGTTCAGGCACTGCTCCCGGGTGCAAACTGTGGAGGGTGCGGTTTTGCCGGCTGCCGTAATTTCGCGGAAGCCCTGGTGAAACAAAAAAGTTTTGACGCATTAAATTGTCCGGTCGGCGGGAACGATGCCGTGAAGGCTATTAGTCCTTTATTGGGGATTGAAGCGGTTGCGAAAGATCCAACCGTGGCGGTACTTCGCTGCAACGGTTCGCTTCAGAATGCCCCGCGAAAGACCGTCTACGAGGGCGCCGAAACATGCTATTTTGCACACAGCTTATTCTCCGGTGAATCCGGTTGCGCCTTTGGCTGTCTGGGCCTGGGCGATTGCGTCGTGTCGTGCAAGTTTGACGCAATGTACATGGACGAGGCGAGCGGGCTGCCGGTGATACTCGAAGATAAATGCGTTAGCTGCGGAGCCTGCGTTAAGGCCTGTCCCCGAACCATCATTGAATTGCGGAAAAAGGGCCCCAAAAACAGACGCATCTATGTGAGCTGTATTAACAAAGAAAAAGGAGGGCCGGCGAAGAAGAATTGTTCGGTGGCCTGTATCGGTTGTGGTGCTTGTGCGAAAGCCTGTAAGTTTGAGGCGATCACCATCCAGAATAACCTGGCGTATATTGATTACACGAAATGCACGCTTTGCCGCAAATGTTATCCGGTATGCCCCACCAAGTGTATTACCGAGATGAACCTTCCGGAGCGAAAGGCAGAAGCCGCGGCCACCGATGCCGCACCAATTAACGAATCTTGATTAATCAAAAAAAGAGGAGAAAGACTTTGAAAACCTTCAGAAAAGGCGGCGTACATCCTCATGAAAATAAACTTTCATCAGGTCAGGCCATAGAAGTTCTGCCCATCCCCAAAACCGTCAGCATTCCCCTGGCCCAGGTATTGGGAGCACCCGCGGTTCCCGTGGTGGAAAAGGGCGCGAAAGTACTGGCCGGACAATTAATTGCCAAGGGCGAGGCGTTTATCTCGGCCAATGTGCATTCGTCCGTGTCGGGAACGGTTAGCAAAATTGACGAAGTTCTGGATTCCAGCGGATACCGCCGTAAAGCTATAGTTATTGACGTCGAGGGTGATGAATGGATGCCCTCCGTGGATCGCACACCTACGGTGGTAAAAAGCATTTCGCTGGGGAAGGAAGATATTATTAAACGTATTCAGGAATGTGGTGTAGTAGGTATGGGCGGAGCTACTTTCCCTTCGCATGTGAAGCTGATGATTCCAACAGGTAAGAAAGCGGAGGTTCTGCTGATCAACGGTGTGGAATGTGAGCCCTACCTGACTTCCGATCATCGGGTGATGCTTGAACGCGGCGAAGAAATGCTGGTGGGGGTTACCATATTGATGAAAGCCCTCGAGGTGAAGCGGGCTGTTATCGGCATTGAAAACAACAAGCCCGATGCAATCGAACACCTTACCAAGCTTGCGCCTCAATTTCCGGGCATTGAAGTTTGCCCGCTGAAAGTTAAATATCCGCAAGGGGGCGAAAAACAACTCATCAAAGCGGCAATCGGCCGTGAAGTGCCCTCGGGTAAATTGCCGGTGGATGTCAACGCGGTGGTTCAGAATGTGGGTACCGCATTGGCCGTTTATGAGGCCGTTCAGAAGAACAAGCCCCTGGTGGAACGTGTTGTAACCGTTACCGGGAAAAGCCTCAAAAAACCATGTAACCTCCTGGCTCGTGTGGGTGTACCTGTGAGTCTGCTAATCGAGCATGCCGGCGGTTTGCCCGCCGATACCGGCAAGGTGATCAACGGCGGTCCGATGATGGGCAAGGCATTGACCTCACTGGAAGTGCCGGTGGTAAAAGGAATGTCGGGTATCGTGATCATGACCGGGAAGGATGCACCCCGTGCGTCCGTTGCAAACTGTATCCGATGTGGCCGCTGTGTTAGCGTATGTCCCATGGGACTGTCGCCCTACCTGTTGGCTGCTGCCACGGATAATGGTAACCTCGAACTGGTAGAACAATCCCGAATTATGGATTGTATGGAGTGCGGTTGTTGCCATTTTACCTGTCCCTCCGGACGCCCCTTACTCGACCAGCTCCGCGTTGGCAAATCAAAAGTCGGTAGTATAATCCGTTCACGCAAAAATTAATCAACGATATGAATCTCCTGAAAATATCCGGTTCTCCCCATGTCCACAGCGATCAGAGCGTAAAAAAGATCATGTGGTTTGTGGTGCTGGCCCTGCTTCCCGCGATGCTGGTGTCGGTGTGGTACTTCGGTATCGGCGCCCTGCTGTTGACGCTTACTTCAGTGGCCGCCTGTGTGCTTTTTGAATTCCTGATTCAGCGTTTTTTGCTGAAGGGATCCCTGACCCTGGGTGACGGCTCGGCGGTGATCACCGGTTTGCTGTTGGCGTTTAACGTGCCCAGCAACCTGCCCCTGTGGCAAATTGTGATCGGCGCTGCGGTTGCCATTGGTATCGCCAAAATGACGTTTGGCGGTCTGGGAAAAAATCCATTTAACCCGGCCCTGATCGGACGTGTTTTCCTGCTGATTTCTTTCCCGGTCGATATGACCACCTGGCCCAAACCCGTCGGCGGTCATTTCCTGGCCGATGCCGTGTCAGGTCCTACTGCCCTGGG